>CASGDD010000226.1 GCA_949300115.1 uncultured Oscillospiraceae bacterium
GCTTGGAGGTGTGGAACTCGACCGTTCCTGCCGCACCCGGGAGCACCGCGTCGGAGAAGGTGTTGGACCAGGTGCCCGTCGCTTCCGCCGCAAGGGGCACCGGCTGGGTTACGGTGAGCGGGCCCTCCCCCTCGATATCCGCATCCAACACCAGCTTGATGCCGGTGACCTCCGCCCAATTGGAGGGGGCATCGGCCGTGGCTTCCGTCCAGCCCTCGGCGTCCTCGACAAAGTCGGCCGCATCCACCGAGGTCTTCGTCCCGTCGGTTGTATACAAGAGGGTATAGGATGCCCCGGCGTCCGGATCGCCCAACTGGACGGTGGGGGCTGCGGTCAGGACGGTATCCGCCGGCAGCCGGTCGATCAGCGCAAGACGGTCATAGCTGCCGTCCTCCGCCGCTTCCAGTGTCAGGATATAGGAGAAAGACGCGCCCGGCGCAAGGGCTTCGGGATGGGTGGCATCCTCGCTGGTGGCCGTCGTTCGCTTCGTACCATCGTCCAGCGTGACCGACGCGGTGAAGACAGGGTCTGCATCGGGATCGGACCCCGACGGCAGGGGGACCGGCGTCTCGGTTGCCGTCTCCGAGCCGGTTTCTGGCAGATTATCCCCCGACGCGGTGGCATGTAGCACCAAGCCATCCTTCGACAGACTATCCAATACCGCCTGTGTCTGGAGGGTCACGGTATACCGGAGGGTGATCGATTGCTGCGGAGCCAAGCCGGCATCGCCTGCGCTCGGGGTCTGGGGCTCGGCCGGCTGGAAGGTCCTGGTGATTTTCTGGACATCCTCTTCCATCGAAGCGGCCGGTTCCCCCGCCCGCATCGATTCAGGACGCTCAATCCGAATATCAGAAAGATACAGTTCACCATCCCCGTCCTTCTGCAGATAGGCGGTCGGCAGCAGGAGGGTCATCGACGGATTCGTGAGCGCCGCATCGCCGGGGTTGGTGAGGGTCAGCTGGTAGGTCAGTCTGCCCTCCGCGACAGGCGTCTGATTCTCCGGCTCGAGTTGCTGGGTCAGCTGGATGGCGGGCGCCGGCTCGGGGGTGTCCTCCGTCCACCGGATGGCAACGGACGCGGGTGCTCCGGTCAGCGTCGTCCCTTCGGCCGCTTCCGCTGCACCGATCCTGGCCGAAGGAGTATAGACCAGCTGCTGCTCTCCCGCGGTTTCGCCGGGACGGAGAGCCTTTACCGCCACCCGGTAGGAGAGGCTGCCGTTCTCATCGGTAGTGGAAGAGAATGTAAGGGTATAGAAGGGCGCTGTCCCGCCGGAGCCCTCCGCCGGGGTGATGGTCAGCTCGGAAATGCTCTCCTGATCCACGATGGTGACCTGGATATCCTCCGCCGAGAAGCCATACCCGGCGGGCAGGGTCAGGGTATCGGAGATTTGGACAGCCGCATCCGGCTGCAAGCCGGTCAGCACCACCGTGAAAGCGAGGTCTTCCGGCGCATACTCCCCCTCCTTGGGGAAGGGCGCCGAGAGGGTGGTTGGCGTGGCGGTGACCGTGCTGGCCGGTTGCCCTTCCGGCTCGGGCTCGGGTTCCGATGTCGCCTGCGGCGGGGTGAGGGTGAGCGTCGCGGAGGTATAGGCAGGCGCGCCCAATGCCGCCGGCGCCGATATCTCCGAATGGTTCTCATCCGTCTTTGGATAGAGCAGACGCAGCGTCAGCGTGATCTCGGCCTCCGCGGGTGCATCTGCCGCAAAAGCCAGCTCCCATGTTCCCTGCCCCGACGGCAGCGAACCGACCGGGAAGGTACCGGTATAGCTATTGGCATCCTGCGAGTAGGTCAGGACCGGACGGTTTTCTCCCAGCGCAATCGTTTCAGGGAGGTTTGCACCCAGCTGATCGACATCGCCGCTCAGCGCCAGTTCAACCGTCACCGCGTCGAGTGTGGGGGTGTGCGCGGTGGACTCGGAAGATGGATTTTCCGTCTCTGCTCCCTCGGGAGACGGATTTTCCTCCATCTCCCCCGCCTCGGGCGGCACCGGCGGGGATACCGCGGCCAGGGCTTCGGCATCCGTCGACAGACCGATCGAAACGGCAAAGCCGCTGCCATCCTCCCGTTCCGTCTGGGTCAGCGAGGCGGTAAAGAGGTTTGGGATCGCGCCGACCGTCTCATAGGGCAAAATCCACGCCGTTTCGGCAGACGTTCTCCCATCCGATGGGGAGAGCTGCTCCTCCCCCGGGCTGGCCGCCGCATGCAGCGAAAGGGAGAGGAACAGCAGGAGGGCCAGAACCCCTCCCCAAAAGCGCGTCGTTTTCTTCACGGCAGTTCCCTCCTTTGACGGCCGGCGGAGCGCGAAAAATTCCGGCATTTTGTGGGCATCACCCACCGGTAAAGATACCTCTCCATGTTAATTTTATCATAATCGATTGTGGGGACGCCGTCAAGGGCCGAAGCGCTTCTCCGCGCAAAAAAGCGCCCTTTTGGGGCGCTTTTTCGTCCGGCTTTTGCTGGCTTTCGGATGGACATCTCCACGCCGGGACATCCCGCTCTAGGCCGCTTCGGACGCCGGCAGTAGAAAAGCGGCGATGTCATCGAGCACGGCAGGATCGACATGATTTTCCCGGTCATAGTCGGTCACATCCCGGATGCCCTCGGAGGGCATAAAGAGGTGGTTAAGCCCCTCATACAGCCGGAAGGTGACGTTGTCATGCCCCTCGAGCAGCCGCTGCCAGGCGGCAAAATCCCGGTCGGGATAGACCTGAAAATCGTCCGCGCCCTGCAGGATGAGCATCGGGCAGGCAAGCTCGGCGGCATAGCGGTCGGGCCGCAGGCCGTTTAGGCTCAGCCAGTAGCCGGCCGGCTGGCCCAGCAGGGTGGCGTTGAGATCGCTGCCGGTGTCGAGGGCGAGGATGGCGTCCCGCTCCGCTTCGACCGGCTCGATCTGGGCGAGGATCTCGGCCGAGCTGAGCCCCGCCTGTTCGAGCGCCTCGAACGACTGGTCGACAACGATGTCGGCAAGATTACGGGGGGAACCGGCCAGCAGCACCACCCCGGCAACCCGCCCATCCTCAGCCGCCAGACGGGGGGCCGCCATCCCACCGAGGCTGTGCCCGATCAGATAGATCCGATCGCGGTCGAGGTCCTCCCTGGCGGCAGCCAGTTCGATGGCCGCCTGGGCATCCTCGAGCAGCTCATGCTCGATGGTGATCCCCTCGGTGGCAGCGAGCGCCGGGTAGGCGTAAAAGCGTTTGTCAAAACGGATGGACGCGATGCCCCGCTCGGCCAGTCCGTGGGCGATGTCCCGGAACGGCTTGTTGGCCGCCGCCCCGATCGTCTCATCCATATCATGCGCACCCGAACCGGGCAGCAGGATGGCGACCGGCGGCTTTTCCACCCCCTTCGGCAGCGTCAGCTTGCCGGACAGGCCGTGCGCCCCCACCTCGAGCGCCTCCTCAGTGAAGGCGTCGGTCTCCTCGAGCGGGCCGGGCAGCGAGCAGAGCTGGATATAGAGTCCGCTGATTTGATCGTCCTGATTGTAGGTAAAGCGGGTCTCGGTGCCGTAGAGCTGATATTTCGAGTAGATCGAGACGGTGAGCGTCCCCGCCGACGCCTCCGCATAACGCACCGAGCTGCCGTACGCCTCGAGATAATCCCCGAGGGCGGGGGTCAAACTGGTATAGATGGCATCCAGCTGGTCGGCTGAAATCGCCGCGGCGCAATTTTCATCCATCTCGGCCAGCACCGGCGCATAGTCCCCCGCCCGCAGCTGCGCCTCGAACGCGGTGCTCCGGTCGATCAAGGTGTTGGCGCGTTCCTCGTCCGAAACCATCGCCGGGCCGCAGGCGGACAGCGCTGCCAGCAGGGCCAGCAAAGTCAGGCAGGAAAGCCATCTCCGAAGGTGCATACCCATCACAAAATCCCTCTTTTCTTTACAGATGGAACAGACCCCGTGCGGTCTCGTTCAGTATAACCCATGGCGGGTAAAAAGGAAAGCCCTTTGCCCCCTCCGGCGGCGCAACGAAAGCGGACATCGAACGATTGACTTTCCCCTATGGGAATGTTACACTAAAACTGCTTTGGAAGCAGGACGAATTTAGAAGGTTTGATGGGGAGATGACCACGGTGCCCAACTGCGGACGAACAATCGACAATCCAACCGAAGCCTACTATGTGGGTCTGATGCACGCCTGCGGCTACCGGCAGCAGGATCTGCGCAAGCCGTCCATCGGCATTGTGAACTCCTATACCGACGTCAATCCGGGGCATCGGACGCTGCGGGAGGTCGGGCGGGCGGTGGCCGAAGGGGTTTGGGCAGCCGGCGGGACGCCCGGTGAATTTTCGGTACCCGCCCCCTGCGATGGGATGGCCCAGGGCAAGGGGATGCACTGTATCCTGCCCAGCCGGGATCTCATTGCCGGCTCGATTGAAGCGATGGCGGCGGCCCATCAGTTCGACGGGCTCGTTTTCCTCTGCTCCTGTGACAAGATTGTCCCCGGCATGCTGATGGCCGCGGCGGCGCTCAACAAACCGTCGATCTTCCTCACCGCCGGGGCGATGATCCCCTACGAGACGGACAAAGGCACGCTGGTGACCCCCGATCTCAAGGAATCGATCGGTCAGTTTAACGTCGGCGCCATCGACGAGGCGGCCTTCCAGGATTATAAGGAGCACATCTGTTTTTCACCCGGCACCTGCTCGATGTACGGCACCGCCAACACAATGGGGGTCTTCGCCGAGGCGATCGGTATCTGTCCGCTCGGTTCAACCACCATGCTGGCCGCCTCGGGCGGCAAATTGCGCCAGGCCCGGACGGTGGGCGAACGGATTGTCACCCTCGCCCGGGAGGGGATTCGTTTTCGGGACATCGTCACCGAAGCGGCCCTGCTCAACGGGCTGAAGCATGTCTCGGCCACCGGCGGCTCGACCAATGCCCAGCTGCATATCTGCGCGCTCGCCCATGTCTTGGGCATTCCGATGGATCTCGGACGGTTTGACCGGGTGCAGCAGGGGGTGCCGGTGATCGCCAAGTTCAAACCCTCCTCCCCCCATAATCTCAGCGATTACGACCGGGCGGGCGGCGTCCCGGCTTCGCTGCGGGCCATCCGCCGCCACCTCGACGAAAGCTGCTCGCTCGCCATGGGCGGTACCCTCGGGGAGGCCATCGATCGGGCGGCTCCCGCCGACGGCAGGATCATCCATGAGGAGGCGGACGCCCTCTATCCGGCCGGCTGCTTCGCGGTGCTCTACGGCAATCTCGCGCCGGGCGGCTGCCTGGTCAAACAGAGCGGGGTCGAGCCGTCGATGCTGCGCCACCGCGGTCCGGCGGTCGTCTTCGAGTCGGAGGAGGATCTGCGCGACCGGATGCTCGCGCGGGGGATCGAGCCGGGTTCGGTGCTGGTCATCCGCTATGA
>CASGDD010000227.1 GCA_949300115.1 uncultured Oscillospiraceae bacterium
ATTCCATGTCGTGAAGCCCGCCACGGTGGAGCACACCTGCGCCACGATCGTCAACCGTATTCCCAGCCTGCTCAACGCTCCCGCCGGTTATGTTACCTGCGACCAGCTGGATCCCCACTGCTATCTGACCTATCCGATGGAATACCACCTGTAATCCACGGCAAAAGTCCGAATAGGCAAGCGGCCCCCATTTGTGAAACAGCCGGAGATGCTGGATAACAGGTGGGGGCCTTCTTCTGCCGCAGGGAACGGCGAGCGGGGGAGGGCGTTGGGCGGAGAATCCGCCCGAGCTCCGGCCCTTTTTACGCCCGGCCGCATGTTTGGCAATGGGCCATGCGCCGAAAGGGATGCGCCGCCCGGTTCTCATCTCCACCGTCTGGGTTATCACACACAAAAAAGCACCAACCTCCGGCTGGTGCTTTTTTGTGTGGCGGAGACGGTGGGATTCGAACCCACGTGCCGTTTCACCGGCAACTCGATTTCGAGTCGAGCTCGTTATGACCACTTCGATACGTCTCCAAGATAAGGCGTTGTTCACAGGTGCTCATTATACCACCGATTCTATAAAAAAGCAAGCCCCAATTCACAAAATCGTCCGAAAGTTTTCGTTCGACTTGTCAGTATTGCCCCATTCTTTTCTTTATGTTATACTCAAATTTAGTAAAAAGCTTGAGATAGGCTGTCGTTTCCCTCCACAGACGGTGGGCAAACCGGATGCAGCAGCCCATGAAAAGGAGCAGGGCTATGATGACACAGCAGCAGGGCCGGATCGATCTGCACACCCATTCGAATGTCTCGGACGGCGCGATGACGCCGGCGGAGGTTGTCCGGCACGCGAAGGAGAAGGGGCTTGCCGCCATCGCGCTGACCGACCACGACAGCATGGACGGCGTGCCCGAAGCGATGGCGGTCGGCCGGGCGATGGGGGTGGAGGTGGTCCCTGGTATCGAATTTTCCGTCCAGTCGGATACCGAAACGCACATCCTCGGCTACTATGTCGACCACGAGCATCCCGGCATTCGGGAGATGATCGGGCGTCAGCTTGCGATGCGGGACGAACGGATGGAGGAGACCGAACAGCTGCTGCAGGGCCTTGGCTTCGATGTCACCCTCGAGGAAGCCCGGGCACTCGCGCCGGGCGGCATCGTCGGACGGGCCCATTTCGCCCGGGTGATGGTTAACAAGGGGCTGATTGGGTCGGTCAAGGAGGCGTTTGACCGCTATCTTGGCACCGGGCGCCCCGCCTTTTCAGGCAGACAGGCACTCACCGCCCGGGAGGCCATCCATCTCATCCGCGATGCCGGCGGGCTTTCCTTTGTGGCCCATCCGCAGAAGATCGAGCTGCCGGACGCGGAGCTGGTGGTCTTTCTGCGCGAGCTCAAGGCGGAGGGGCTCTGCGGATTGGAGGGCTATTATTCCGAATACACCCCCGAGATGACCGAGAAATTCCAGCGGATGGCCCGCGAGCTTGGACTGGAAATTTCGGGCGGCACCGATTTCCACGGGTCGATGAAGCCGCACATCGAGATCGGATCGGGGATGGGGAATCTTTGTATCCCCTACACCGTCCTTGCCCGGATCAAAGAGCTGCGGGGATGTCCCGCCTGATGGCTTTGCTGGCGCACAAGCGCCCTGACGATAGACCGAGGATCAAAAAGGAGTGAAGACCGATGCCGCGCAATGTCATTGTATCCCAGTCGGGCGGACCGACACCTGTCATCAACAACTCGCTGCGGGGGGTTATCGACGCCTGCCGCGCCTATCCCGAGCATTTCGGCACCGTCTATGCCGGTTATCACGGGATCGAGGGCATCCTGAAGGAGGAGCTGCTCAATTTAAGCGACCAGCCGGCCGAGGAGATTGCCCTGCTGCGCACCACCCCGACCGCCGGCTCGATCGGCACCTGCCGCTACAAGCTCAAAAAGGAGATGCCGGAGGACTTTGACCGCACCCTCGAGGTGCTCCGGGCCCACGACATCGGTACCCTCTTCTATATCGGCGGCAACGATTCGATGGATACCGCCTTCAAGCTCTCCCAGCTCGCCCACGAGCGGGGCTATGACCTCACGGCGGTCGGTGTGCCCAAGACGATCGACAACGACGTCGGGGACAGCGAATTCCAGCTCATCGACCACACCCCCGGCTACGGCAGTGTGGCCCGCTACTGGGCGACGATGGTGCAGAATGCCAACGAGGAGAACGCTGGTTCCGCCCCAGCCGATCCGGTGCTGGTGATGCAGGCGATGGGCCGTAAGATCGGGTATATCCCCGCCGCCGCCCGCCTCGCCGATCCCCGCCGGGAGATGCCGCTGCGGATCTATATGGCCGAAGCGGGGCTGTCGATGGAGGCGATTGCCGAGGATATCAACGAGCTGCTCAAGGCGGCCGGCCGGGCGGTGGTCGTCGTCAGCGAGGGCCTTGCGGTTGGCGACCTCGGCGACGTCAAGGATCGCTTCGGCCACACCCAATTTGGCTCGAGCCAGCTGACGGTGGCCCAGCAGCTGGTCAACTACCTCAACCGGGTGGGATTGGCCGCCCGGGGTTCGGCCCGCGGTCAGGTACCCGGGACCGACCAGCGCGCTTCGATCCCCCTGGCGTCGGCCGTCGACCTCGAGGAGGCCTACCGGCTGGGACAGAAGGCGGTTGAAATTGCCCTGCGGGACGGCAACGGCTGGATGTCGACCATCCTGCGGGAGCCCACCCCCTACTACAGTGTGCGCTACGACAAGGTCCCGCTCGCGGCGGTGGCCAACTCCGAGCGGGCATTTCCCCGCGCCTGGATGAACGAACAGCGCAACGATGTCACCGACGATTTCATCGCCTATGCCAAGCCGCTGATCGGCAGCGACTGGGTCAGCGTTCCGCTCGAGGATGGGCTGATGCGCTTTGCCCGTCTCCAGCCGCTCTTCGCCGAACAGAAGCTCGACCGGTATATCCCCCAGGGTTACCGCGTCTAGCCGTGCGCTCTCCGCACTGCCCCGGCGCCCCCAACATCCACCCATCCGATTGCAAAGGAGGAGATCACCATGCATGGTCCGGCACAACCCCTCTATGACATGAAACGGGAACACGACTTTCTGATCTGCATCGATTCGGACGGCTGCGTCTTTGATACGATGGAGGTCAAGCACAAGGAGTGCTTCATCCCCAACATCATCAAGTACTGGAACTTCCAGGCGGTCGACAAGTTCGCCCGCGAGACGGCCGAGTATGTCAACCTCTACTCCAAATCGCGCGGCATCAACCGCTTTCCCGCCCTGCTCGAGGTGTTCGATCTGGTCGCCGAGCGGCCGGAGGTCATCGCCCGCGGCTACCGGCTCCCCGATATTGCGAGCTTCCGCCAGTGGGTGGCGACCGAACCCAAGATGGGCAACCCCGCGCTGGAAAGCTATGTCGCCGCCCATCCGGACGACGCGCTGATGGCCCACATGCTCGCCTGGTCGAAGGCGGTCAACGAGACGATTGCTGACATGGTCCACGGGGTTCCGCCCTTCCCCTATGTGCGGGAATCGCTCGCCAAGATGGCCGAGCAGGCGGACATCATCGTCGTCTCCCAGACCCCCAATGCCGCCCTCGAGCGGGAATGGGCGGAGCATGGCATCGACCGGTACGCCAAGGTGATCGCCGGGCAGGAGATGGGCACCAAGGCCGACTGCATCGGCTATGCGAAGACCCACGGCTATGCGAACGACCATGTGCTGATGATCGGCGACGCGCCGGGCGACCTCAAGGCGGGCAAGCGCAACGACGCCCTCTTCTTCCCGATCAACCCGAGCGAGGAGGACGCCAGCTGGAAGCAGCTCTACGAGGAAAGCCTCGACCGCTTCTTCGGGGAGCGCTACGCCGGCGACTATGAGGCGGAGCTCATCCGGGCGTTCGACGGCTATCTGCCGGCCACCCCGCCCTGGAAACGTTAGCACCCCATCCATCACCGACAACCAGATTGGAGGCAGGATTGTCATGAAACTTGCAGATATCGGCCTGATCGGCCTGGCCGTCATGGGGGAAAACCTCGTGATGAATATGGAGGATAAGGGCTTTACCGTCGCCGTCTACAACCGCACCCCCGACAAGGTCCAGCATTTCGTCGAGGGCCGGGCGAAGGGCAAAAACATCATCGGGACCTATTCGCTTGAGGAGCTGGTGGCCTCGCTCGCGAAGCCCCGCAAGGTGATGATCATGGTCAAGGCGGGCAAGCCGGTTGACGACTTCATCGACAAGCTCATCCCGCTGCTGGAGCCGGGGGATATCCTCATCGACGGCGGCAACTCCCACTTCCCCGACACCATCCGCCGCACCCGCTATGTCGAGGAGAAGGGGCTTCTCTACATCGGCACCGGCGTTTCGGGCGGCGAGGAGGGCGCGCTGCGCGGCCCTTCGATGATGCCGGGCGGTTCGCCCGCTGCCTGGGAGCATGTCAAACCGATCTTCCAGGCGATCTGCGCCAAGGTGGAGGGCAATGTCCCCTGCTGCGACTGGGTCGGCTCGGACGGCGCCGGTCATTTCGTCAAGATGGTCCACAACGGCATCGAGTATGGCGACATGCAACTCATCTGTGAGGCCTACCAGCTGATGCGCGACTATGCCGGCATGACCGCTGACGAGATGCACGCGGTCTTTCAGGAATGGAACGAGGCCGAGCTCTCCAGCTACCTGGTCGAAATTACCCGGGATATCCTCGCCTACAAGGATACCGACGGCAGCCCGATGGTCGACAAGATCCTCGACACCGCCGGCCAGAAGGGCACCGGCAAGTGGACGGCTATCTCGGCGCTCGACGAGGGGGTGCCGCTGACACTGATCGGCGAGGCGGTCTTTGCTCGCTGCCTCTCGGCCATCAAGGAGGAGCGGGTCGCCGCCTCCAAGGTGCTCACCGGCCCGACGCCCCGCTTCGAGGGGGATAAGGCACAGTTCATCGCCGACCTTGGCGGCGCGCTCTACGCCGCCAAGGTGGTCTCCTACGCCCAGGGCTACGCGCTGATGCGGACGGCGGCCAAAACCTACGGCTGGGATCTCGATATGGGCGCCATTGCGCTGATGTGGCGGGGCGGCTGCGTCATCCGTTCGGTTTTCCTTGGCAAGATCAAAGAGGCGTTTGACCGCGATCCCGCGCTGCAGAATCTGCTGCTCGATCCCTTCTTCAAGGATGTCATCGAGAACGCCCAGGCGGGTTGGCGGCGGATCTGCGCGGCGGCGCTGACAAACGGCATCCCCGTTCCCGCCTTTACCGCGGCGCTGACCTACTACGACGGCTACCGCGCCGAGCGGCTGCCGGCCAATCTGCTGCAGGCCCAGCGGGACTACTTCGGCGCCCACACCTACGAGCGGGTCGACCATCCCCGCGGCGAGTTCTTCCACACCAACTGGACCGGTCACGGCGGTTCGACCACCGCGGCGACCTACCAGGCATAATCCATCCGGATACCCAAGGCCCTCGGGAAACCTCCCGGGGGCCTTTTGCGGTTGCGGTAAAACGGATGTAAAATTTTCTCCGCGCACCCGCCGGCCCTTGTCCTTCGGCCCTTATTCGTGCTATCGTGAGAAAAAAGACAGGAGGTCACACCATGCGGCGTCCACGGTTATCCGGCAATCCCAACCGCAACCGGCTGATCACCTACGGCATCCTGCTCGCCGGCTTTCTGATCGTTTTCCTCTCGGCCGTCGTTACGGCGATGGGCGGGACATCCCTCGAGGAGGGGGCGATGCTGCCCCTCGGCGTCCGCATCGGCATGGCGGTTCTGCTGGGCGGCATCTTCTTCGGCTGGGTCACCGTCCGCTGCCCCCACTGCGGCCACACGCTCTCGATCGGCGGCATCCTCCCGCAGGACGACTGCCCTCACTGCGGCGGCAGATGGGAGTAGCCCGCTGCCGGTTTTTTCCTAAAGGGTAAAATTCCATTTTATAAAAGAGAAAGCCCTGCCTGCCGTCCGGGCAGGGGAGAGGCGCTTCCGGAAGTCCCGCAAAGGCGGAGCGGTTCGGCGGGGATTTCTTCAGAAAATGTGTAAAATTTTACGATATCATCATATTTTCAATCGATTTCAAAGGTATATTTGGTCAAAACGACCAAAAGAATAGGGAAGTTTTGGTGGTTTCTTTGCTTGTGGGCAAAGGAATTCAGTGCTATAGTTTAAGAGATAGGTGATTCTGCGAAAAATCATGGTAAAGCGGCACCGGCGTGGAATTGCCTGTCAGAATTTACGAGAGGGTGGCATGCTATGAGAGTCAATGACCGGCACGTTTCCTTTTACTACGAGATGGACAACGACATCGGACAGATCGAGATCGATCCGAAGAAGACCGCTCTGCTCATCATCGACATGCAGCACGTCTTCATCACCCGGCCGGTGATCGAGAACCCGACCGAGGATGAGAAGCGCAATGCCGAACGGTGGGAGCCCTTCTACAAGAAGATCGATGAGGTTGTCGTGCCGAACAACCAGAAACTGCTGCAATACTTCCGGGAAAACCATCTGGAGGTCTGCTTCGCGGCGATCCAGTGCCGTACCCGCGACGGCAGAGATCGTTCGCTCGATCAGAAGGCGACCGGTTACAACGAGCTGCTGCTGCCGCCGGGCGATCCGTCGGCCGAGATCGTGCCCGAGCTCGCGCCCCAGGAGGACGAGATTGTCGTCAAGAAGACCACCGACAGCGCCCTGACCGGCAGCCCCCTGCGGCTGTGGCTGCACAACATGGGCATCGATACGGTGATCGTGACCGGCGTGCTGACCGACCAGTGTGTCTCCGGTACGGTGCGCTGCCTGGCGGACGAGAGCTTCAAGGTCTGGCTGATTGAGGACGCCTGCATGGCGTCGACCCAGCAGATCCAGGACAACGAGCTGGAGATCCTCAACAACATCTACTGCCACGTCATCACCACCGACGAGGCGATTGAGGCGCTCGAAAAGGCAAAATAACCCTTCCCCGGCAAAGGACAAACTGCAACGTTTCACATTGAGGAGGAAACTGTATGTCTGAGCCCAAACTGAAAAGAAATCTAAGCTTTATCTCGATGATTGCGCTGGCGGCCGGCGCCGTCATCGGCGGCTGGTTGGCCGAGGCGCCCTACTGGTTCTCGCTGACCGGTACCGGCGGCGCGCTCGTCTTCCCGATCCTGGCGGTGCTGCTCGTTCCGGTTGGCCTTGCCTTCTCCGAACTGACCGCCATGCTGCCGTTCGCGTCCTCGGTGGACGTCTGGACGGTCAACGCCCTTGGCCATAAGGCCGGCTGGGCCACCCAGTGGCTGATGTTCCTCGTCCAGGTCGTCGAGCCGCCGATGATGGCCTTCATCTTCGTCACGGTGGTACAGTATTTTGTCCCCATCTCGAGCACGACCGGCATGATGATTGCCATCGCGGTCATCATCCTCTGGTTCATCCTCTCCAACTTCAACGTCGGCTTAACCGGCACGCTGGCGAACATCTTCTTCTTCTCGATGATCGCCATGTCGCTGATCGTCTGCGCCTGCTTCTACTTCAGCGGCCACTGGTCGACCGAGAATGTCGTCGCCAACGGCGGCATGTTCCCGAACGGTTTTCACGGTGTTTTCGTCGCGATGGCCGTCTTCTCGCTGAAGTTTATCGGCTTTGAGATGACCCCGACGATGATCGAGGAGACCACCTTCCCGGCCAACAAGATGTGGAAGGTCATCCTTTCCGCCCTGTTTGCCCCCGCCATCCTCTACTTCATCGTCGTTATGGCGATCGGCGGTATGGCGCCCTGGGATCAGATCGCCGAGATGGGCATGCCCGAGCCCGAGCTGGTTGCCCAGTTCTCGATGCCGGCCATCATCGGCATCATCGCCATCGTAGCCGGTATGCTCCACGCCTTCACCACCCTGATGGGCTTCTGGACCTCCTCCGCCCGCGTCATCTACGGCGCGGCCGAGCTCAACCAGCTGCCCAAGACCTTCTCCAAGCTCAACAGCAAAGGCCAACCCTACATCGCGAACATCGTGGTGCTTGCCTTCTCGATCTTCTTCTGCTTCTTCACCGGCGATGACTGGGTCCAGTACATCTACTCGGTCTCCTGTGCGGCGGCCGGCCTGGTCTACTTCGTCTGCTGCCTCGACGCGCTGATGCTCCGCAAGAAGCACCCCGAATGGAACCGTCCCTACAAGACCCCTGCCGGCAATGTGCTGTTTGTCATCGGCATGCTGATCTCGGTGTGGATCATCATCGGTTCCTGCCTCGAGCTCCCGATCGGCGGTTACATCTCGCTGGCGATCTACTGTGTCATCGGTGTCGCGATCTATGTCGGCATGAGTTCCCGCCGCAAGAAGAACCCCGGCCAGTATGAGCTCATCACCCTGACGCCGGACGACATCGGCAAGATCGACGCCTGATTGCCCGGCCCGATGGTCTGATACGAAGGTTACCGCCGCCGATCGCCCGGCGGCATCATGGAAAACCGCCCTGCAGCCTTTGCGCTGCAGGGCGGTTTTTTGTGCTCTTCAGGCTTATGAAACCCCCTGGTTCTACAGGAGATCCATAAGGAAGCCTTGACCGATCCTATGTTGAAGCATTCGTGTAGTTGCATAGAACCACAAAAGTACCGGCCCCGCGAAGGGACTCGGCAGTTTCTGCGGGAGGCATTCCACCTGCAGCAACAGGCCGGGAAGCGGAAACAACCGGTTTACCCGAGGTGGGGAAAGGGATGCCAGGAACGTCCTTCCGTAGCCCTTCCGGGGGAGCAGCGGATACGCCCCCTGCTGGGAGCCTTCGGAAAACTACCCGTTTATCAGCGGTTTTGATTGGTGGCCTTTCTGACCCGATCCATCCCGGAGATGGCCGGCCGTCGGGAGAGAAACCCCGGCAGAGGAAAGCCCGTTGGCCGCCAGAGAAAAATTTCTGCCAAG
>CASGDD010000228.1 GCA_949300115.1 uncultured Oscillospiraceae bacterium
CGACATCGCCTCGGCATACTCGCGGGGAGCAATGCCGGTGGTGTCGACATAGTCCTGTAACCATCGCATCGATAGATTCATATGCTACACATTCCTTTCATCGGAGGCCCAACCGGCCTCGGGAGCCTTGTATCGTAATCCAGACGTTCTCCATCCCATTTCCGGGGCCTTTCCGCCCATCTGATCCCATCCCCCAAACGCTTATCCCCCCAGCTTCATCCCACCCCAATGCGAAGGGAAAGCCAGGAAGGGGATGATCCAAAATCCCCTTATCCTCGGGGCGCAGCCCATGGAATCCATCCCATCCGGCGACATGCGCGGCGGATGGGATACCTCTATTTTGGCATGTGGTGAACATGCCAAAATGCTAGGGGAAAGACAGGAAGGGGACGGCTGTCAGGAAAAATCCCGATTTTTCCTGACATGAAGTCCCTGTCCTGAAGCGGCGTCAGCCGCGATTAGGGGAAGGTCGGGGAGGGGACGGCTGAAAATGAAAATCGCAGATTTCCATTTTCACGAAGTCCCTGCCCCGAGAGGGACGGAGTCCCTCTAAAATTGGGAGAGGAACCGCACGTCGTTGTCGTAGAGCAGACGCATGTCGTCGATGCCATACCGCCACATGACAATCCGCTCGAGGCCAATGCCGAAGGCGAAGCCGGAATAGACCTCGGGGTCGATGTTGCAGCCGGAGAGCACCTTGGGATGGACCATGCCGCAGCCGAGGATCTCGACCCAGCCCTCCCCCTTGCACAGCCGGCAGCCCTTGCCGCCGCACTGGAAGCACTGCACATCGACCTCGGCCGACGGCTCGGTGTAGGGGAAATGATGGGGCCGGAAGCGGATGACGCAGTCCTGGCCGAACAGCCGGTTGACAAACAGCTGCAGGGTGCCCTTGAGATCGGCCATCGTGATGCCCTTGTCGACCACCAGTCCCTCGATCTGATGGAAGAGGGGGGAGTGGGTGGCGTCCACCTGATCGGAACGGTAGACCCGGCCGGGGGAGATGATATAGATGGGTGGCTTCTGCTTCTCCATCGTGCGGATCTGGACCGAGGAGGTCTGGGTGCGCAGCAGGATCTTGTCGGTGATATAGAAGGTGTCCTGGGTGTCGCGGGCGGGATGCTCGGGGGGCATGTTGAGCGCCTCGAAGACATACCAGTCATATTCGACCTCCGGCCCCTCGACAATCGAGAAGCCCATGCCGATAAAGATCTCTTTAAGCTCGTTGAGTACCCGGGTCAGCGGATGCAGCCCGCCGATGGGGGACGCCTTGCCCGGCAGGGTGACGTCGATGCGTTCGGCCGCCAGCTTGTGTTCCAGCTCGGCCGCCGCCACCGCTTCGGCGCGGGCGCCCAGCGCCTCCTCGATGGCTGCCCGCACCTCGTTGGCGAGCGCGCCCATCACCGGGCGTTCCTCGGGGGAGAGCTTGCCCATCTGCTTGAGGATGGTGGTCACGCTGCCCTTCTTGCCGAGCGCCTGGACGCGGATCTCCTCGAGTGCGGCCTTGCTGTCCGCCGCGGCGATCGCCTCCAGAACTTCCGTTCGGATCGATTCCAATGCCTGTTTCATCTTTTCACTCCTAATTGATAGGTTCAGACGATGTCCTGTCCGAAACCGTTCGATTTTCGGATGGGACGTATCCTTTCAAACTGTCCGTGCGGATAAAAAGATCCGCCGGTCAGTCGATTTTCATAACCGGATAGCCGGCCGCGTCCGCCTTCTCCCGCAGCCGGCTTTCCTCGAGCGGGCGGTCGAGATAGACCTCGAGATAGTCTTCCCGGAAGATGACGTCACACACCTCGGGCAGGGCGGTCAGTGCCTCGGCCAGCTGAACCGCCTCGACATGTTCCGCCGGCAGCCGGTCGAGATAGAGCGCCGCATAGTCCAGCCGGCGGATCTCGAAGATCACCGGGCGGGTGCCGTCGTTGCAGCAGGCGATCATCACCCGATCATCCGCCATCCAGCCGCGCATGATGCTGCCGCCCTGCAATCCGGTGTAGATATACCGGCTGATCGCGTCCCATGCCTCGGCGCAGTGGGGACGATGGGGCCCACCCGCACGGTTCTCCGCACAGCCGCCATCCGCCGTGGATTCCAGGGTGCCGATGCCCGCCCGCCAGAAGTGGTCGGTGCCGTTGTACCGTTCGAAGAGGAAGGTGTCCCCCACCTCGTAACAGGTACAGGGCCCGGCCTGCGGATTTTGGCAGTAGCGCCGCTGCAGCTCGGGATAACATTTCTTATCGAGGACGGTCACACGCACCTTGTGCTGCATTGTCGTGTCTCCTTTCGGGGAGGATGTTCGGCCGATGGGCAACAAAAAACGCCCTCGTCCCCACTGGGGACGAAAGCGAACTTCCGCGGTACCACCCGCACTTCCCATCGCCGGACGATGGGCACTCGATCGGACGATAACGGCGTCCCGCCGGCGATGCCTACTCTGCGGTTCAGCATCACAGCTCCCGGATGAAATTCGGCGGAAGGTCCCGCGGATGGCTTGCAGCCGGTGGCACATCCTCTCTGCAGCGGGTCGACTCCCTGCGCCTACTCTGTCCGTTCACAGCATTTGCTCGAGATTTCACCCTATTATACCCCGTCCGCGGGGGTTTTGCAAGGGGAGAGTGCCGCTGCGACAAAGGATTTTTTGAATCCCCCAAACCAGCCGGGCTCCCTTTGCGTGCTGGGGGATGGGGTGGGGTTTCCTGTATATCCCAATTTGCAGCGCGAATCTATATGGGCAACACAACAAGCGCTGGCGCGGGGGCACGCAGCGCGAAGGTGATATGCGGTGGGGCGTAGGCGGCTATCCGATGCGCGGCAGTCCGCGGCGGGATGCGCTAGTTGTTCTCATTCCGCAGCAGTTCCAGAATTGCGACAACCAGACGATGGCATTCGCTCTGCTTATCCGGCGACAGCCGGGCATAAAAATCAAACTTCTGCAGCAGGGAGGTAAGCTGGTCGATGGACTTGGAGGCGGACTCCCCAAAGACCAGCTCGTCCAGCGAGAGCTGGGTGGCGTTGGAAATGCGGATCAAGGTGTCCAGGGTCGCATTTCCATCGGAAAGCATCGATTGAATGGTGGATCGGGGGATCCCCAATTCCTTTGAAAATTCAACCTGCGATTTTCCACTTTCCTTTTGGATGGTTCGCAGCGTGGAAGCCAGCTGGTTCTTTTTTTCCACAATCTTCCCTCCTTACTCCTAAGGATAAAGGAAAGAAATGAAATTTTGGTGCCAGCATTGCGACATATCTGCCGAAATTTCGGCAGATTGGGCAAAAGAGCGGAACAATTGACTCAATATGGAAAAAGACGGGGATGAAGCCGCCGGGATTTTCCATCATAGGAGACGGAAGTCATCGCTTTTTTCATCCGTATCGGCGGCGATCATGAGCGCTATGCCTATCCGTGGAGGGATAGCCGCTGGGTGGGGACAGCGATTCGCCGGAGGACCCGAGCGCACGGGACAGAGGATGCGAAGCGATCAAGATGCACAAGGTGTGAGAGGATTGGCTGTGCAATTGGACGAAAATGGGTTGGTCGCAATCTTTTTCCCGATTTCGCGTTGCATTTTTCCTGCTTTTCCGTCTTTATGAAATAGAAAGCGCAAACGAAGGGAGCAACCTGCCATGCAAAAGACGACGCAAACGATCCTCAGCATTCTATTTACGGCGCTTCTGTTGTGCGCATTGACCGCCGGATGTACACCTTCAACGCAGGATTCTCCGTCGGATTCGTCCCCATCCCTGGCGGAAAGCGCGCAGCCGCTTCGGGTGAAGGAAGATATGGATCACCTACCTCTCTCATAGATAAAGACGGACAGCCTTTCCGTTTGCAACGGGGACGGAGGGGAAATTTTACGATGCAATCCAAATTTTATAGATCATTTTTATCGTCATATACACAAAAGCAGGCGGGCAGATCCCCCGATCCAAAGGAGATGCGCACGCCTGTCCTGTCTGGCCCGTCTGTCGCCGGGATGGATGTATCCTTGCCGGCCCTTGGGAGGATTCCCCCCCTCCCAATCCCATCGGCCGGGATATGGGAAGGCAAAAGGAAATCCCAGCAAAGCCTCTGCCTTGCTGGGATTTGTTGGTTGCGGGGGAGGGATTTGAACCCCCGACCTTTGGGTTATGAGCCCAACGAGCTACCGAACTGCTCCACCCCGCGATTTGCTTTATTATTATAGCACGGCCGGAGGGGAAAATCAACCCCTCTTATCAATTTTTTTGCCTGGCGTGCGGCATGGAGGGGGTAATGCCGGCCGCAGGCTTCATCCCGGGCCTCCGCGCTGCCTGACCGCAGGGCGCACGGGTGGGGAGTGTTTGGAAAAAAATAGAAAATGCCTTGCGAAAAGGGTCGAATCTTGGTATACTAAAGAGAAGAATCGAAAACCGGGGAGAGGTCCCCATGATCCGCACAGGAGGTGCATGGGTATGCGCAAATCCGCCCTTTCGCTGCTGCTTGTTTTGACCTTGCTGCTGCCGCTCGTTGGATGCGCCGCCGGGAATTCGGCATCGGCGGCCCTGTCGGCGTCCTCCGAACAGAGCCTGTCTTTCGCCTCCCAGGCGCCCTCCCAGGCGGCGGAGGTGCCGGAGAGCGCCGCCTCCGAACCGACGACCGCCGCATCTGCCCCCTCCGAGCAGGCATCCTCCGAACCCGTATCCTCCGAACCGGCGCAGGAGCATCCGCCCGCCGCGAGCACCCCCTCGGCGGATACTTCCGGGACGGTCGAGATGGCCGCGTCGCCGCTCGTCCCGGGGGATCTGGTGGGCAAGGTCACCGTCGATATCCAGATCGGCTGCGGGGTCAATCTGATGCTCGGTACCGGCGATACCCGGACGCTGCTGGACGGCTTTGCGTGGGGCCAGTTCCTGCCCGAAGAACCCGAGAAGGACCTCACCCAGCTGCTCGGACGGCCGGATATCTACTATCTGTCGGTGGAGAACACCGCTTCGCTCGAGGGCGGGCCGGGCAACGGCCAGACCCTCTATGTCTTCGAGCAGGAGCCGCAGGTGATGCTCGCCCGGCGGGAGGACGGGGCGATCACCTACAGCTATTACACCGCCCCCGACAACTGCTACGGCTATATCTACGAGATGGCCAGGCGGGTGCTCGCCCGCTACAACAACCTCGACATGCCGATGGCCTACTACCTCACCGGTAAGCATTATTACGAGGATGGGAGGGTCATCTCGGCGGCGCCGGCAATCGAATACCACCGCGGGATGCTCCAGCGGAAGGACTTTGGGAACACCGCCGCCCTCTACCGCCAGCAGGCGGGCAGCGCCAAGCCCGATCCGGCAATCGGCCTTACCCGCGACCAGATCGAACAGCTCTACGCCGGGTTTACCTGGGACAAGTTCATCCCGGCACATCCCGACCGTGCCCTCTGGCCGGTCGATGAGGCGGGCAAGGACGCCTATGTGGTGGAGGGCGCCGCGCAGGATGGGCGCACCACCCGGCTCTATGTCTTCGAGGATGCGCGGCAGTGCGTCTTTGTCGATGGGGCGGGCGAGGTCTGGTACTACGACGTGCCGCGGATCAAATGCTACGACTATCTCGCCGAGATGCGGGCGATCTTCGACGGGGAAAATCTCGCCCGATAATCTATCGGATCGAAAGCCCATTTACTTTTGCGGCCGGTTGCGCGATAATAGGGGATGGAACCCCATTTTACTTTGACAGGAGGCAATCTGCCGTGAAAAACATCTACCGCTGGGACAACCTCACCCGCCCCGAGCTCGAGCAGCTCGCCCGGGAGGACGCGATTGTCATCATCCATGTCGGCGCCATCGAGCAGCATGGCCCCCATCTGCCGGTCGGTACCGACGCCATCCTCGGCCGGGATACCGCCGAAGCGGTGGCCGAGCGGCTGAGTACCCAGTATGGCAAGCGGGCCATCGTCACCCCGACGATGGCGGTGGCCAACTCGACCCACCACATGTCCTTCGCCGGTTCGATGACCCTCTCGCCGATCACCTTCCTCACCGTGCTGACCGAGATCTGCGAGTGTGTGGCGGCGCATGGCTTCCGCAAGCTCTACATCCTCAACACCCACGGCGGCAACCGCCACCCCATCCAGGTGGCGCTCATCATGATCAACGAGAAGCTCGGCTTCCATGTCTACACCTCCCAGCATGTCTCGGGCAGCGAACAGGAGGTCTACGACATCCTCGAGACGCAGAACGGCATGGCCCACGGCGGCGAGATGGAAACCGCCCTCATGCTCTACCTCCACCCCGAGCTGGTCGACCCGATGTACACCCATATCAAGGGCGGCAACCTCGAGAAGACCGTCCCCGGCGGCATCGAGAACAGCCACGCGAGCACCTTCGAGCGGATGGAGGAGCTGACCGAGAACGGCTCGATCGGCAACGCCTA
>CASGDD010000229.1 GCA_949300115.1 uncultured Oscillospiraceae bacterium
GTCAGCTTGACCAGATAGATGAAGATCAACCCCGCCGCGACACAGAGCAGCAGCATAAAGAAGGCAAAAAAACCGATGGCGCGCCCGCCGCCCAGATCCATCAGCAGGCCGCAGAGCACGCCGCACAGTCCACCCGCGAATTCCCCCTCGTAGATGGCGATAAGCATCGCGCAGGGGATCAGCAGCACCGGTTTGATCCGGCCAATCTGCAGAAAACCGGGCATCTCCGAAAAAATGTAGATGAGCAGAACAAAGAGGACATACCCCACCCATCGCAGGACGGTCCACAACTTGCGCCGGGTACGGCTATCCATCCACATCGCCTCCTTCATGGCCGTCGGACGCGGACGCGTCGGCATCCGCCGGGGCCATCCCTTCGGTGAAGATGTCGATATCCTGCTTGCCATCCACCACCTCGGCGCCCTGGCCGCGGAAATCGGTGATGACAAAGACATTGCGGACACTGAGCACATCGACCGCCGGATTGATCACCGCGGTCATTGAGGTGCCGGTCGATTCGGGATAGGCGGAGACCACCGTCCCAATGACGATGTCGCTCGGGAACCGGCCGCCAATCTCACTCGTCTTGATGATATCCTGTCCCTCATAGAGGATGCTGTCCCGCTTGATGTAGATCATGCGGGTCTGGGGGACCTCCTCGGCGGAGAGGGCGGCGCTGCCGGTAATAAGCCCGGAATAGCGCCCAGCCGCCTCGGTTGCGCCGACGTTGATGTTGGGATCGAGGATGGTGCGGACCTTGCTGGTGGTCAGGTTGACACTCGAGATGATGCCAACCAACCCCTGTTCGGTGACTACCGGATCATCCACCGCCACCCCGTCGATGCTGCCGAGGTCGATGGTGAAGGAGTGGAACCGCTCATGCGGGTCGCGCGAGATGACCGACGCGGGTTCCAGCTCCCAGTCGTCATGCTCGGCGGTGATGCCGTTCATCTCCCGCAGCTGTTCATTCTCCTGCCGCATATTCTCGTAATCCACCAGCTGTTGCTGGAGGGTGGAAACCTCCTGTTCGAGATCGGCAATCCGCTGCTGCAGGGCGGCTGTATCCTCAAAAAAGCTGAAGAAGTCACTGGCCGTGCCTGAAATGCCAGCCGAAATGGCCTCAAACGGGAGGGTTGCCAGCTCGAGCGCACCGGTGAAAACCCGGCCAAACGCCCCGCTTGCCGATCCCGCGATCAGCAGCACCAGCAGGCAGATGGCAATCCCCGCGAGGATTTTGCAATGTCGTCCGGAAAAGAAATCTCTCATAGGTTTATGGGTGTTGGGGTGTATTCGATGGGATCGGCGGCGGGTCGGCAGTGCCGACAGCCAATGGCGCTGCGCGCGCCTCGAACTTGGGTTGGCGGGGGCGGCAAGTCTGTTGTCTCCCAGCCCCCGTGCGCGCACCGGGTGATTCCGCGAATAAGGTCGCTGACCCCGCGGCGGGGTGCCCTCGCTGGCAATTCGCGGCGGCAAGTTGCCGCTGCCACGTCGCGCAATTGGGAAGTCGTATATTGAACGCTTCCGGCCCGCGACCAGCCGAAGAAGAGGTCGCCGCAGGCAAATGGCTCCGGGCACTGCCCGGCCGCGCCGCGGCGTTGACAAGGGGAGAGTTTTGGGCTATAATAAAACCATAAAGGAAGGGCACTGCCGACAGACGGTAGAACCCCCTCCGGTTCAGGCTTAGAA
>CASGDD010000230.1 GCA_949300115.1 uncultured Oscillospiraceae bacterium
ATCATGGACAAGATGCGGGTCGCGATGGCGTTTGACACCAATACCGGCCGGTTGATGGCGGGACACAGGGAGATTTTGGCGGCCATCCGCAGCCGGGATTCTCAGGCAGGGGTGCGATGGGCCAACCGGTTTCGTGGCTCGGTTCCCGAAAATCTGGTCGGCAGCTTTACCATCGATCTGTAGGCTGCGGGGTATCCGCGTGCGGGCAAGGATCGTACAAACGGTATAGGGGGAAGTACGTTATGTTTCTGCAGCAAATCATCAATGGCTTGACGATCGGCAGTATCTATGCCCTCGTGACCATCGGCTTCTCGATGGTCTGGAGTATTCTCAAGCTGGCCAACTTTGCGCACGGCTCCTTTTACATGTTGGGGCCCTACCTGACGCTGATGATCATCACCCTCCTCGGCGTCTCGCCGGTCACCTTCATACTGGTGGCGCTGGTCATCGCGTTTCTGACCGGCAGCCTGGGCGCCAGCATGGACCGGGTGCTGCTGCGGCCCATCCGGGAGAAGAAGGGCAGCACTATCTCGATCATCCTCTGCACCATCGGCGTACAGACGGTCATCAATAACGGAATTATTGCCATCTTCGGCTCTCAGAGCCGTTCCTTCCCGGATCCCTTCGAGCTGCCGAGTATTACTATCGGCAACGCGGTGGTTTCCTGGATGCAGATCATCATCTTCGTGCTGGCGGTCAGCCTGATGCTGATCCTTTCGAAGATTGTCTACGGCACCAAGCTGGGTACCGCGATGCGCGCCGTCTCCCAGAACGGCCGGGCGGCCAGCCTGATGGGCATCAATGTCAACCAGGTCATCATGATTACCTTCTTCCTCGGCACCTGCGTGGCCTCGATCGCCGGCTGCATGGTCGGCCTCTACTACCAGGTCATCGACCCGACGATGGCGACCATCACCAGCTCGAAGTCGATGGCGGCCGCCATCCTGGGCGGCATCGGCGTACTGCCGGGCGCGGTGCTGGGCGGACTGATTATCGGTGTCCTCGAGACGCTGGTCGCCGCCTATGTCAGCTCGGGCTACCGCGACGCGATTGCGTTTGCCGTCCTGATCATCATCCTGGTGGTCCGTCCGACCGGCATCATGGGCAAGAAATCCATCAACAAGGTGTAAGGAGGGGGAACCGTAATGCTTTCCAAGCTTGAAAACGCAATTGCCAAGCACCAGCCGCAGGTGATCGCCGCGTTTTTTGTTCTGGCGCTGGCGTTTCCGATGATCATGTCCGGGTCCTCCTATGTGATGAATATCTCGGTCATGGCGCTGACCTATGTGATCCTGACGCTGTCGCTCAACCTAGTGACCGGCTATCTCGGTACCACCAACCTGGGCCAGGCGGCCTTCTTCGGGGTGGGCGCCTACACCTCGGCGATCCTCGCCACCAAGCTGGGGCTGCCCTTCCTGCTGACCCTGCCGCTGGCCGCTGTGATGGCGGGTCTGGTCGGGATGCTGCTCGGTTTTATCACCCTCCGGGTCAGCGGCCGGTATCTCTCGATTGTCACGCTGGGCTTCTGTGAAATCGCCCGCCTCATCGAGCTCAACTGGTACGACCTGACCAACGGCCCGCTCGGGATTATGAACATCCCGGCGCCCAAAATTTTCGGCTTTACCTTCAGCAATCTGATGAGCAAGTACTACCTCGTCCTGGTGCTGGTGATCCTGGTGGTCATCGTGGTTTCCCGGATGACCCAGTCGCGTACCGGCCGGGCGATCAGCGCGATCAAGAGCGATGAGCTGGTTGCCGACGTGATGGGCATCAACGTCAAGAAGACCAAGATCCTCGTCTTTGTGGTGGCCAGCGCCATCGCGGGACTTGCCGGCGGCTTCTATGCCCACTACATCAGCTTCATCGATCCGACCTCCTTCAACTACGACAAATCGATCCAGATCATGAGTATGGCGATCCTGGGTGGCATGGGTAGTATCCCCGGCAGCATCATCGGTGCCATTATTCTGACCGTCCTGCCCGAGCTATTACGTGATTTTGTGCTGCTGCGCCAGGTACTTTACGGTGTTGTTATCGTCGCGATGGTGCTCTTCCGTCCGACCGGCCTGCTCGGCAGTGTCAACTTCAAGCACATCCTGCAGCGGCTGAGGTTCCATGAGATGAAAGCGAAGGAGGGGACCGCACATGAGTAAGGTGCTGCTTCGTACCGACAATATCACCCAGCGCTTCGGCGGACTGACCGCGGTCAGCCAGGTGTCGATCGAGCTGCATGAGCATGAGATCGTCGGCATCATTGGACCGAACGGCGCGGGCAAGACCACCTTCTTCAACGTCCTGACCGGCATCTATACCCCCGACGAGGGCAAGGTCTGGCTGGACGGGGAGGACATCACCGGCAAGATGCCGCATGAGATCGCCAAGCTGGGCATGACCCGCAACTTCCAGAACATCCGGCTGTTTGGCAATATGACCATCCTCGAGAACATCATGACCGGCATCTACTGCCGCAAGAAGGCCACCCTGCTCGATTCGATCCTCGGCACCAAACGCCACCGCCAGGAGGAGAAGGAGACCGAGGAGGAGGCGCTCCACTACCTCGAGATCGTGGGCCTTGCCGACTACCGCTACGACATGGCGACCAGCCTGCCCTACGGCCAGCAGCGCAAGCTGGAGATCGGCCGGGCGTTGGCCTCCAACCCCAAGGTGCTGCTGCTCGACGAGCCGGCGGCCGGCATGAACGACCAGGAGACGCTCGATCTGGCCAACTTCATCAAGGAGCTGCGCGACATGGGCTACAGCATCGTACTCATCGAGCACGATATGCGCCTCGTGATGAACGTCTGCGACCGGATCTATGTGCTCAACTACGGCGCGCAGATTGCCCAGGGGACCCCCGATGAGATCAAACGGAATCCGGAGGTCATCGCCGCCTATCTTGGAGAGGAGGATTAGGATTGGGAAACAAGATCTTGGAGGTATCCGGCCTCTCGGTCCACTATGGCATGATCAAGGCGGTCCGCGGCGTCGACTTTTATGTCGAGCAGGGGGAGATCGTCTCGCTCATCGGTGCCAACGGCGCCGGTAAGAGCACCATTATGAACGCGATCATGGGCGTCGTGCCGATGGAGGGCAGCGTCCAATGGCAGGGGGAGGAGATTGCCGGCTGGAAACCCGAACGGGTGGTCAAAAGCGGCATCACCCTCTGCCCCGAGGGACGGCTCATCTTCCCCGAGCTGACCGTCGAACAGAATCTGCGCATCGGCGCCTACACTGTGAAGGATGAGGCCCAGATCACGCGGGGGATCGAGCGGGCTTACACCCTCTTCCCCCGGCTTCGCGAACGCAAGGACCAGATGGGCGGCACCCTCTCGGGCGGCGAGCAGCAGATGCTGGCGATCGGCCGGGCGCTGATGACCGAGCCCAAGCTGCTGATGTTCGACGAGCCGTCGATGGGACTGGCGCCGCTGGTGGTCAGGGATATCTTCTCGCTGATCCGGGAGATTCGCGATGAGATGCATATGACCATCCTGCTGGTCGAGCAGAACGCCAAACAGGCGCTCAAGATGGCCGACCGCGGCTATATCCTCGAGACCGGCGAGATCACCATGACCGACAAAGCCAGCGTGCTGCTGGAAAGCGACCAGGTACGGGCAGCCTATCTGGGCGGTCTCTAAACGGGACCCCCTGATATAGAAATTACAAAAGAGATAAGGAGCGACCTGATCATGAGAAAGACAGTTAAGAGCATGCTTACCTTCCTTCTCGTCATCGCGATGTTGGTGACGGTGGTCGGATGCGGCAGCGGTGACACCGGCAGTGCGAGCAGCACCGCCAGCGTGGCCGCGAGCAGCACCGCCGGCGAATCCGAGGCGGCCGAGTCGACCGCTTCGGGCGACGATGTCTATCGCTTTGCACTGATTGCGCCGCTGACCGGCAACAACGCTCAGTACGGCCTGGCCTACCAGCGCGCGGTTGAGCTGCTGGTTGAGCAGGTCAACGCCGAAGGCGGCATCAACGGCGGCGAGGTCGTTGTGGACATCTACGACGACAAGAACGACGCGACCGAGGCGGTCACGGTGGCCAACAGCGTCGCCGAGCAGGACGATATCCTGGGCGTCGTCGGCAGCCAGACCTCGACCCCCTCGATGGCGATGGCGCCACTCTTCCAGAACGCCGGCATCCCGATGGTCTCCCCGAACGCCTCCCACACCGACTTTGCCGCCATCGGCGATTACATCTTCCGTACCACCTACATGACCAGCGCCACCTCGGCGGCGGTTGCGGACAACTGCTATGAGGTTTTCAAGGACGAGGTCGACACGATCAAGGCGGGCATCATCTACATGCAGACCGACTGGGGCCTTGCCTTTGACGAGTACTTCACCTCCGAGCTGGAGAGCCTGGGCGGCGAGGTGCTGATTTCCGAGCCGTATGTCGTCGGCCAGACCAGCGACTTCACCCCGCTGCTGACCAAGATCAAGAACGCCGGCTGCAATGTGCTGGTGCTCGGCACCAACTACAACGAGGGCGGCCAGATTGTCAAGCAGGCGGCCAACCTCAACATGGATGTCAAGATCTGCGCCTCCACCCAGATGTTCCAGCGGGAGTTCCTCGACATCTGCGGCGAGGACGGCGAGGGCATCCTGGTCAACACGATGTTCAACAAGGACAACCCGAGTGAGACCTACCAGAACATGAAGGCCGCCTACATCGAGAAGTACGGCAGCGACGAGGATCTCAACGAGTATGTCGTCAAGGCGTATGACGCGCTCAAGCTGCTCATCGAGGGCGCCGAGCAGGCGGGCCATGACCGCGCCGGCATCCGTGACTACATCGCCCAGATCGCCGATTGGGAAGGCGCCACCACCACCATCACGATGGATGAGGAAGGCAACCCCTCCGGTCCGGTCTTTGCGAGCATGATCGAGAACGGCGAGTTCGTCTTCCTGGATCTGCAGAACTAACCGCCTGTCCCAACGGGTCCACGAGGGACAGCGCCAACACAGAGGAGAGGATTTTCATGTATGTCGATGTGACCGATTTCCCGGTAATTGATAACCACTGCCATCCCTATCCCTATTCCCGGGAAAAGCGCCCCTTCTGGCGCTGCTTCAACAGCACGCTGTTTGAGCAGACCGAGGAGATGGCGAAGAGCACCATCCTGCTGCATATGGTGACCAACGAGCTGCGCAAATTCATGGGTATGGACCCCGCCTCCACCATGGATGAGGTCATTGCCGAGCGGGACCGCCGCTACAAGGCCGACCCCAAGGGCTGGGTCAACGCGCTGGCAAAGGATGCCAACCTGCAGGAGGCCATTCTCGATATCACCTACCCGATCACCGCCTGGAAGAGCAAAAAGTTCATCACCCAGGCCGAGCTGGACGAGTACTATGCCGAGATCGAGAGCTACAAGATCCATACCGAGCTGCGGTTTGAGTATATCTACGATCCGCTGATCTCGAAGGACCTGCTCTTCGGGGACTTCCTCACCCGCTACTACAAGGCGATGGATGCGGCGGTCAAAAAGGAAAAACCGGTTTCCTTCAAATCGGTCATCGGCTACATCACCGGCCTCGATGTGACCAAGCCCACCTACGAGCAGGCCGAGCTGGCCTACTACCGGTATCTGCAGGATCCGGAGGATTTTGCCAACGAGAAGGTGCTGCGCGATTTCATGCTGCAGGACAGCATGAAGCTCTGCCTCAAGTACGACCTGCCGCTGCAGATCCACACCGGCTCGGGCAATACCCCCCTCTGCCGGCTGACCAAGATGAACCCGCTGCTGCTGCATGACTTCCTCGCCGACGAGGAGAACCGCAAGGTGACCACCATCATCCTCCACTGCGGTTACCCCTTCCTGCGGGAGGCGGCCTATGTCGTCAGCCATTTCGGCCAGGCGCACCTCGATGTCTCCCAGATGGTCTACCACGCCGGTCTGGCGGCCGAAACGGGCATCAAGGAGCTGCTGGAGACCTGTCCCTTCACCAAGATGCTCTACGCGAGCGACGGCGGCGGCATTCCCGAGCACACCTGGTACACCGCGAAGTACTTTAAGCAGGCCCTTTCCCGGGCGCTGACCTACTATGTGGAGATGGGTGTCTTCGATGAGGCGACGGCGAAGCATTACGCCTCCCTCGTCCTCAGCGGCAATGCCAAGCGGATCTACAAGCTGTAAAACGGCGCAGTCAGCGTCAGATGGATACAAAAGAGAAACGGATGGAGCTTTTTGGGCTCCATCCGTTTCTCTTTCTTCCGCCGGACAGGATGCCGCGGGGTACGGGCAGGCTACCGGGGATCCTTCGGTGGTGTATGTGCCTCTTTCCAGGCTTTGATCTGTTCCAGCCGGTTTTTAAAACGTCCCTCCAGCCCCTCCTCGGTGGGGCGGTAGTAGACCCGCCCGAGCAGCGAATCGGGCAGGCATTGCATGTTGGTCAGCTTCTCCTCGGTGTCATGGGCATACTGATAGCCCTTGCCGTAGTCGAGCTCCTTCATCAGCCGGGTGGGGGCATTGCGGATGACCAGCGGTACCGGCTCGGCCAGCTGGGAGAGGGCGTCCTGCCGGGCGCGGTTGTAGGCGAGATAGAGGGCGTTGGATTTGGGGGCCAGCGCGAGGTAGACGACCGCCTGGGTCAGATGGACGGTGCATTCTGGCATCCCGATGAAATGGCAGGCCTGGTAGGCGGCGACCGCGAGCTCGAGCGCCCGGGGATCGGCCAGTCCCACATCCTCGCTGGCAAAGCGGGTGACCCGCCTCGCGATATAGAGGGGATCCTCCCCCGCCTCGAGCATACGGGCCAGCCAGTAGACGGCGGCGTCCGGGTCGGAGTTGCGCATCGACTTGTGCAGCGCCGAGATCAGATTGTAATGCTCCTCGCCAGTCTTGTCGTAGAGCAGCGATTTTTTGGAGATGCACTGCTCGAGGGTGTCGGCGGTGACGGTAATCCGATCCCCCTCGCTGTCCCCATTGAGCACCACCATCTCCAGGGTGGAGAGGGCGGTGCGGGCGTCGCCGTTCGAAAAGTTGGCGATGGCCTCGAGCATCTCCGGCTGGATGTCGACCTGCATCCTGCCAAATCCCCGCGGGTCCTCCAGCGCACGCCGCAGCAGGGCGGTCAATTCCCCGGCGGAAAGGCTCTGCAGCACAAAGACCTTGCAGCGGGAAAGCAGCGCGCTGTTGACCTCGAAGGAGGGATTTTCGGTGGTGGCGCCGATTAAAATGATGCTGCCCTTTTCGACAAAGGGGAGGAAGGCGTCCTGCTGGGCCTTGTTGAAGCGGTGGATCTCGTCGACAAAGACGATGGTCCTCTCGCCATACCGGCGGTTGTCCTCCGCCTGCTGCATCACCGTGCGGATCTCCTTGATGCCGCTGGTGACGGCCGAAAAATCGATGAAGGAGGCCCGGGTGCGGTTGGCGATGATGCGGGCGAGGGTGGTCTTGCCCACCCCCGGCGGGCCCCAGAAGATCATCGAGGAGATCCGGTCGCTCTCGATGAGCCGGCGCAGCACCTTGCCCTCCCCGAGCAGCTGGGTCTGCCCGACGAATTCATCCAGCGTCTGCGGCCGCAGACGGGCGGCCAGCGGCGCGGTATCCTCCAGTCCAAACAGGTTCTGCTGTTCCATGGTATCCCCTCCCATCGACGGCCGGTGGCCGAAAGCAAGAAAGAATGTTCGCTTCTGTTTCGACTATAGCACAAACCGCCCTCCTTTTCAATGTGGCGGGGAGAGGCGTTCCAACCGTTTGGAAGCGGCCTATCCCGCGGATAGCGGGAAGGACGCCGGGGAATTTGGGGCGCGAAGCGGTTTTATAGCCTTGGTCCGGCAGATCCGCGGGATCCTGGTGCCTATCGGGCAGTGGACATGCCGGCTGCGGGATGGAAACAGCACCATCCTGCGCAGTTCCGGCAGGGTGGCGGCCGGCATGACGCTATAAAAATGGAATCCATCACAACCTCCCACAGAGGTTGTGGTTTGATCATACCGGAAAAGCGGGGGAGCAACGGCGACCCCGTCGCGGATGAGGCGGCGATGGGGGATGGCACCGGCAGGGGAGCCGTTGGATCGCGCCATGGGATGGCGATCGAATGGAGATGTCCGCCCATCGACCGGGCGCCCGGCCGGTCAGCGGGGCGGGACAGGCGGATGTTCCGCGTCCGTCTGCCCATCAAACCGCTGCCGCAGTGCACCCAGGGCCTTCTTTTCGATGCGCGATACATAGCTGCGGCTGATGTGCAGACGGGCGGCCACCTCCCGCTGGGTCATCGGCGGGCGACCGAACAGCCCGTAACGCATCTCGATGATCCTGCGCTCGCGCGGGGTGAGCACCTCCCCCACATAGCGGTAGAGCTGTTCGGTCCGGATCCGCAGGTCGATGCGGTCGATGATGTTGTCGTCCTCCGCGATGATATCCATCAGCGAAAGCGAATTGCCCTCCTTGTCGGTGTCGATCGGGTCGGAGATGTAGACATCCTGCGCGCTCTTTTTTTGGTTGCGGAAGTACATGAGGATCTCATTCGCAATCCTCACCCGACGGCTCCCCGCTCCCGC
>CASGDD010000231.1 GCA_949300115.1 uncultured Oscillospiraceae bacterium
CGATCTTCCCGGCATGATGGGCGAGCCGCGCCGGCCAGTGCTGCGCCTCGCCGCCCGCAAACCCGCGTATAAAGCCAAAACAAGGGCGCATCCCCTCGGAGGATGCGCCCTTGCGGCATGAACCTGTCCATCAAACCGGCCTATTCGCCCATCAGCCGGCGCACGACCTCCTGATAGGCCTCCTCGGCGCCGCCCAGATCCCGGCGGAAGAGGTCCTTGTCGAGGTGTGCTTTGGTCTTGCTGTCCCAGAAGCGGCAGGTATCGGGCGAGATCTCGTCGGCCAGCACGATGGTGCCGTCGGCCGTCTTGCCAAATTCGAGCTTGAAGTCGATCAGATCGATCCCCGCATCCTTCAGATAGCCGCGCAGAAAGTCGTCGATTCGCAGCGCGTAATCGGCAATCGTCCGCAGCTCCTCGGGGGTCGCCAGACCCATGGCGGCAATGTGGTACTCGTTGACCATCGGGTCGCCCAGCGCGTCGTTCTTGTAGCTGTATTCGAGCACCGTCTTCGCAAGCGGAGTCCCTTCGGGCAGGCCCAGCCGCTTGGAGAGGCTGCCGGCCGCGATGTTGCGCACAACGACCTCAAGCGGGATGATCTTCACCCGCTTGACCAGCGTCTCCCGGGGGGAGAGCTCCTCAACCAGGTGGGTGGGGATGCCTTCCTGCTCGAGCTTGCGCATCAGGAAGTTGGTGACCCGGTTGTTGACCTCGCCCTTGTCCTTGATGGTGCCCCGCTTCTCCCCGTTGAAGGCCGTCGCGTCGTCCTTGTAGGCGACCAGCAGCACATTCGGGTCGTCGGTCTCAAACACCTTTTTGGCTTTTCCTTCGTAAAGCAGCTTGCCTTTTGTCATCCCTCTGGCTTCCTTTCATCGCGTGGACTCGTTACATGACTGCAACATGAACAAAAGAATTGTAAAATAAACCGCCGCAAATTGCAATTGGATATCCCGCCAAAATATTGCCTTTTGGAGGGGAAAGTTTCGAAAGAGACGCGCGATGGGGCGCCGCCCTGCCCTTGACAAGCCCGCCGCCGGCTAGTAGACTAATAGTTAGATTCGATTTCCCGCCCCTGTCAGAAAGGAGTTTCCCTATGAAGCATCTGCTCATCTACGGCAGCAGCCACTGACCGCCCTGCGGAGTGGCAAAAGAGGCGCTTGACGCCAAGGGCGTGCCCTACGCCTTTGTCGACATCACCTCCGGCATGGCCCCACTCAAGCGGTTTTTAAAGCTCCGGGACAACCGCCCGGAATTTGCCGAGGTCAAGGAAGCCGGTCGGGTCGGCGTCCCCTGCTTTGTCATCGACAAGGAGGAGATCCGCTTTGAGCTTCCCGAGGATCTCGAGGCGTTTCTGCCCGACGGCGAAAATGCCTGATCCCCCCCTCTCCGCTCCATCCGGCGGAGACATCCTCCCGGGTGCATTCCGCCCGGGGGATTCCGTTTGACCGCCGCAGGACGGCGTGGCCTCTGGGTCATGCCGCCCTGCTTTTTTGTTGCGGGTGGCCGATGCCGGTGCCATGGGAGAGAAGCCCGCCCCTGACCGGACGGGGCGCACCCTGCATCTCCCCGCTTCACAACACAACCGGAGTCAGCAGCGATCGCCGGCTCCGGTTGTTAGATCTGTCGAACCATCCTCATCCTTTTCCCGCGGGCGCAGGCGGCGTTACGGCATGTCGCCGAGATGGTGAATCAGGATGGCGATAAACTGCGCCGGGTGAGGGCAGCCGGCCAGCGGACAGCCGGCCCATTCCTCCAGCCGCCCGGGCGCACACCGCCAGGCTCGCCGCAGCATCGTCCGAATGTTGCGCTCCACCGCCTTCCAGTTGGTCCCGCACCGCCGGGCCGTTTCGGGATAGAGGTACTTGGTCACCCGCCGCAGCGCCTCCGGTTCCCGCAGCGCGATCTCGAGCGCGACCGCGAGCTGGGAAAAGCCCACATAGTTGGCCGACAGCCCGAGGGCGTAGAGCGTCCGTTCCACCGCCCTATCCATCCTGGTCCGGATCGGAGGAAAACAGTGCCACCAGCCGCAGAAAGAGCTCAATTCCCTCCGCCTGACGCACGGCCGGCAGATTCCCGAAAAGCTCCGCCGCCCGGACAGTTGCCTGCGCCCGCTTCCACTCCTCCGGAAGCTGGGAAATGAGCTCGGCTGGCGTCAGCCCCGATTTGCTCGCCAGCATCTCTATCGTATCGGCCCGCAGATTGCTGCTGCCGCTCGCATAGCTCTTTAAGGAGGACAATGGGATATCCCACTCTTCCGCAAGTTCCGCCAAACTTTTCTGCCGTTCATTCATAATTTGTCGAACTTTTTCTGCAATATTGCTCCGGATTCCCATGCGTTCCACCTCCTTCTCTTTCCAGCATACCGACCACTTTTTCCCAAGTAAAGGCCGATTCTCTGGCTTTTCGGCCGTTTTTCTGGCCGATGCCATCGTGCAGAAAGCCGTGAGGTCAACTGCATAAAAAACACCGGGGAGCTGTCAGGCAGCCCTCCGGTGCTGGGAGCAGATGTTTGGCTGTTTGGGTCCGGACGATCCCCCTCCGCCGCGGATCCGGGGGAATGTTACAGCGCCCCTCCGATCCTGTGTGATCTGGCGCCAGCGTCCCGCAGGGACGGATGGGGATTTAGCGGGTCATCCCGTTTTCCCGCTCGAACTCCGCGCGAACCTCCTTTTGCATCTCGGGATGGGTCAGGTAATCATAGGCGGTGTAACACAGGCATTTGGCCGCGTCCATCATCGACTTGTAGCCCTCGGGCGAATTGGCACATTCGCGGAAGGCGTCGGTATGCCCCACCAGACCGGTCGGACCGATCTTCATATAGGGGGCCAGTGCCGGACAGGCGTGGCTGACATTGCCGAAGTCCCAGCCGTAGCAGCGCTGGTCGGCCTGCAGCACATTCTCATAGCCCAGCGCATCGAGCGCCTCCCGGTAGGAGAGGCCGAGGCGGTGGTTGGGCAGCACATCGTCCGAGGCGTGCGGGCTCTTGTGTACCTCGTAGGTACAGCCGGTCACCAGCGCGGCCGCCTCGACACAGCGCTCCACCTTCTCCACCAGCGCATCCCGCTGTTCCTTGCGGGCGGCGCGGATGCCGATGCTCATCTTGCTGTAGTCGGGGATGGTGTTGGACATCACACCGCCCTCGTTGATGATCGCGCTGACAATGTTGCCGGGGACAAAATGCTGCCGCAGGGCGTTGATGTTGTTGTAGGTCAGCACACTCGCCGTCGCCGCGTTGATTCCCTTCTCGGGCGAGCCGCCGGCATGGGCACTCTTGCCGTGGAATTCGACCGTCATGCCGGTTGTCGCAACCAGCACCCGCTCGACAATCGTATCGTCCTCCGCGTGGCACATCATCGCGATGTCCACCCCGTCAAAAGCGCCTCCCTCGACCATCGGGATCTTGCCGCCTCCGCCTTCCTCGGCCGGGGAACCCACCACCGTGATGGTGATCCCTTCGCCGCCGGTCAGCTCGTCGAGCGCCACCGCGGCGCCGCAGGCCGCGCAGCAGTAGAGGTTGTGGCCGCAGGCATGGCCCAGCTCGGGCAGCGCGTCATACTCGGCAACAAAGGCGATATGCGCGCCGCCGCCCTTGCCCTTATGGGCGATAAAGGCGGTCTCCATCCCGTAGACGCCCGTCTCAACCTCAAAGCCCTTGCTCTTTAAATATTCGCTGAGCGTCCGGCAGGCAAAACGCTCCTCAAAACAGACCTCCGGGTGGGCCCAGATCTCCTTGGACATCGCCGTCAGCTCGGCCTGCAGCCCATCCACCTTTGCGAAAATTTCCTCCCGTTTGCTCTGGTTCACGTCGGTCAGCTCCTTTTTCTTCGATTGGATCGCGCGATGGAATCCGGCGGGCACGCCGCCCCGCGCTTTCTCCGCTGCCACCGGTTGCCCAGCGGCCAGCCAATGTCCTTTCGTTCATCGGATGCTCTGTACCCTTACTATACCTGAAAGTGTGGGGATAGTCAACATTTACACAAACAAACGGAAGAACCCGCCCCTCTCTCGTCATTTTCGACGAGGCGGCGCCGCGCTCCGCCCTTTCCGCCGCCGCCGGCCGAGTTTGGATGAAATGACTCCTGCAAAATGCACAAAAACGCACCGCATATACAAATGTGTTGACATTATATAAATGCTTTGTTATGATGCATATATATCAAGCGTCTTTTTCCAGCTGTCGCTGTGAATTTTGATCATTTTTTCATGCGTATTGCGGCCATATCGACGAAAAAAATTTTCGTCCTCGGCCCGTTCATGGGAGGAAGTGTATCTGATGGGACTGCAAATGATCGATCTGACGCAAGAAATCTTTCAGGGAATGTCCACCTTCCCGATGCATCAGCCCACCTTCATCATGACCAACATGACCTACGAGGAGAACATGCGGAACACCGGCAGCAAAACGCTCGGTTTTTCCGCCCGCAACCTGCTTATAAGCGAGCACTGCGGCACCCACACCGACGCGATCTCCGAGTACAAGCCGGGCGGCATGACCCTGTCCGAGATGCCGATGGACTATTTCTGGGGCAGCGCGATCTGCGTGGATCTTTCCCATCTGCCGAACACCCGGTTCATCGAGCCGGCCGACCTCGAGGCCGCGGTGCGGAAAACCGGGCTGACCATCCAAAAAGGGGACATCTTCCTCATGTACACCGGTCACTATGACCGTTACCACGACACCAAGGAGTACCAGACCGCCTACACCGGCCTCAGCTATGCGGCCGGCCGCTGGCTCGCCGAACAGGGCGTCCTCAACATCGGCGTCGACGCCCCCGCCATCGACCATGCGCAGGATATCGACTTTTCGGGGCATCGGGCCTGTCGGGATTTCGACATGAACAACACCGAAAACCTCTGCAACCTCGACCGGCTGGTCGGCAAGCGTTTTCTCTATTTCGGGCTGCCGCTCAAGATCCGCGGCGGTTCCGGCTCCCCCATCCGCGCGGTGGCGCTGGTGGAGGAATAACCTGCGGTCCGGCACCGCGCCGGCGGCGCGGTGTACAGGATAGATCGTTCATCATTGTGCAACATTCCAGAGAGAGGGGATTGTATCATGAAAAACGCGAAACAGTATGTGCTGGCGGTGCCCAACTTCAGTGAGGGCCGGCGGCAGGATATCATCGACGCGGTGACCGCCGAGGTCACCAAGGTCGAAGGGGTCAACCTCGTCAGCGTCGAGCCGGAAGCGGACTTCAACCGCACCGTCGTCACGATGATCGGCGAGCGGGACGCGATCAAGACCGCGCTGGTCAACATGGGCGCCAAGGCCGCCGAGCTGATCGACATGCGCGAGCAGAAGGGCAGCCATCCCCGCATCGGCGCCGAGGATACCCTTCCCATCTTCCCCTTCAAAAACATCACACTGGAGGAGTGCACCGCGCTGGCCGAGGAGATCGGCAAGGAATTCTTCGAGAAGACCCATGTGCCGGTCATCTTCTGCGGCGAGAACGCCCGCACCGAGGACCGCAAGGCCTATGCCTTCGTCCGCAAGGGCCAGTATGAGGGCCTCCGCCAGCTGTTGATCGACACCAAGGACGACCCCGCCCGCAAGGCGGAATATGACGCCCGCAAGCCCGACTACAGCGACGACGGCCTCTTGAGCGACACGGCGGGCGCCACCATCGTCAGCTGCGAGGCGACCGGCCTGACCGCCTACAACATCTTCCTCGGCACCGAGGATGTGAGCATCGCGAAGACGATCGCCAAGGCGATGCGCGGCCCGAGCGGCGGCTTCTCCTCGATCAAAGCGGTCGGCATCAAGTTCCCCGAGCATCCCGGCGTGGTCGTCTCGATGAACATGTTCGACTGCATCAACACCCCCATTCCCCGCCTGTTCGAGTTCTGCAAGCGGGAAGCGGCCCGCTTCGGCGTCGCCGTCACCGGCTCCGAGCTGGTCGGCCCGATCAAGCTCGAATCGGTCATCGCGGCCTTCTCCTACTCGCTCTGCCTCGAGAACTTCCGCGATGAGCAGATCCTCGAGACCCATCTGATGGATCTGTAAGCTCCGCCCCCTGCATAGATGCAAAGTCCTATATTCCCTCCCCGCCGGAGGGATATATAGGACTTTGGAGTATCTGGGAAGATCCCTTCCCTTCGAAAGTCAAACAGGGTGGGAGCGAAAAAGCATGAAAATTGTGGTTGGTATCTCGGGCGGAAGCGGGGCCATCTACGCGCTGGCACTTCTGAAGGTGCTGCGGGAACTCGGGGTGGAAAGCCATCTCGTCGTCTCCCGCATGGGGGCCTATGTGACCGAACAGGAGTGCGGAGTAAGCCTCGACGAGCTGCGGGATGCCGCGGACGTCTTTTATGAAAACGACAACCTGGCGGCGCCGATTGCGAGCGGCTCCTGCCGGATGGATGGCATGGTGATTGTCCCCTGTTCGATGAAGACGCTTGCCAGCGTCGCCAGCGGCATCTCCGATTCGCTGCTGACCCGCGCGGCCGACGTCGCCATCAAGGAGGGCCGGAAGCTCATTCTGGTCGCCAGGGAGACCCCTTTAAGTCCCATCCACCTGGAGAATATGCTCAAGCTCGCCCGGATGGGCGTCACCATCATGCCCGCTTCGCCGGCATTCTATCATCAGCCGCAGCAGCTGTCCGACCTGGTCGCCTTCCTCGTTGGCCGTATCCTCGACCAGCTGGCGATCGACCATCATCTGACGGCGCGCTGGGGCGAACAAGGAGGCGCATAATCGATGGGGCATCAGATGCTGCGCGCGGTGCTTGACCATCTGACACAGACCGGCCAGCTGCTCCGCTGCGATGTGCCGGTGGATGCCCGCTACGAGCTGGGCGCCGTGCTGACCTATTTTTCCAGTGAACAGCCGATTCTCTTTTCCAACGTCAAAGGACATGCCATGCCGGTGGCGGGCGGCCTCTTCGGCAACCGGCGGCTGATCTATGAATATCTGGGGACAACCCCCGAGGACCGGATGGCCCGGCTGATGCGTGCGGTCGCCGAACCGGCCGCACCCCGTCGGGTCGAACAGGGGCCGGTCCAGGAGCAGGTGATTACAAGCGGCATCGACATCCGGCGGATGTTCCCCGTTCCGGTTTCCAACGAAAAGGATTCCGCTCCCTTTTTAACCGCCGGCATGTTCATCTACCGCAATATCGACGACGGGCGGATCAACATGGCGGTGCGCCGCTTCCAGGTCAACGAGGGCAATTCGATCAACGTCCTCGTCTCGGGCGCCTCCCCGCTGCTGCGCGAACAGCTCGCCCGCTGCAAGGAGGCCCACCGCCCGCTGGAATGTGCCGTCGTACTCGGCTATGACGCCGCCTTCCTGCTCGCCTCCCAGCTCAGCTCGCGCAAGTACGGGCTCGACAAATATGAGGTGGACAGCGCCCTGCGGGGTGAACCGCTCGAGCTGGTCCGCTGCCGCACCATCGATCTCGAGGTACCCGCCGAGGCGGAGATCGTCTTCGAAGGGGTTATCGAGCCGGGGCATGAATGCACCGAGGGACCGTTCGCCGAGCTGATGGGCTACTACAGCGAGGTCGCCCCCGCGCCGCTCATCACCATCAAGGCGGTGACCCGGCGGCGGGACGCCATCTTCCAGCACGCCTATCCCTGCAGGGAGGAACACCTCTCCTACGGCATCATGCGGGAGATGGAGGTCTACGCCGCGCTGCGGGACATCGTGCAGGTGCAGGATGTCAACCTGACGCTCGGCGGCGGCTGCCGGCTGCACGCGGCCGTTTCGATCAAAAAGCGCACCGAGGGGGACGCGATGAGCGCCATTCTCACCACCCTCGGTACCTACAAGGATATCAAGCATGTCATGGTGGTGGACGACGACGTCGATATCTTCGATCCCAGGGATCTCGAGTTCGCGCTCGCTTCCCGCTTCCAGGCGTCGCGGGATCTGGTCATCATCCCCCATGCGCTGGGCTCCCCGCTCGAGGCCTCCCACCAGGAACGGGGGGTCAGCGACAAGCTCGGCATCGACGCGACCAAGCCGCTTGAGGACCCCCATCACCTGTATGAACGGGCGATGCTCCCCGGTTTTTCCCGTGCGTTCGATATCCGCAAATACTTCCCCGACCACAAATAATCCGAAACCAGAATGTGGGGTGAAAAACTATGAAGGATGCGCTGGGAATCGTCGAAACCCGGAGCCTGCCCGCCGCCATCGAGGCGGCCGACTCGATGGTGAAGGTGGCCAACGTCAAGATCGTCGACTTCAACTATGTCGGTTCGGGCGTGGTGGCCGTTGTTGTCGCGGGTGAGGTGGCCGCCGTCCAGGCAGCGGTGGACGCCGGGCGGGAGAACGCCGCCCGGGTTTCGGAGGTGCTCTCCTACAACGTCATCGCCCGGCCGCATGACGAAGTGGACAAGATGATGGAGTAGACGTCCTATGAGCAATGAATTGACACGAAGCATCATGAGAAATCTCGTGGCCCGCGCACCATCCGGGCCTGCCGGCAGCGCTCCCTCCAGCCGCCGGCTCAGCGATTCGGAGGAGCGGCTCCTCCGGGAGATGATTCACCGGGAGCCGCAGCAAAATCCGCGTCCCGTCCCCCAAAACCGCGTCACCCTCTCCGCACTCTCCGGACAGGCCCCCGCCCGGTCACAGCCGGTCGGGCCGGCAGCCGGTTCGGGCCGGCGGATGACCCTTGACGCATATCTGAAGGGCGGACGGTAGGGGGTTGTTTGTAGGCCGGCGATCCGTCCAGGCGGTCGCGCATAGGACGCGGATGGGACTATGAAACCGCGGGAATCCCCGATGGATCTCGGCGGAAGATGGCGCCGTCCGGCGACCGGATATCCCGTCAGCCCGGCGGATGGACACTTTACAACAACCTCCACACAGCGAGAAAGGAAGCGAGGCAGAGGATGCAGGCAGCACTAGGAATGATCGAAGCCATCGGGCTGACGACGGCGATGACCGCGCTGGATGCCGCCAGCAAGACGGCGGACGTCAAGCTGATGGGATACGACCGGGTGATCGGCGTGGACACGGTGATCAGCATCACCCTCCATCTGGCCGGCGAAGTCGCGGCGGTACAGGCGGCGGTGGATGCCGGTGTGGCCGCCGGACAGCGGGTCGGTAAGGTGGTCGCCTGGAAGGTGATCCCCCGTCCGCACGAAGAGGTGGACAAGATCTTGGCGAAATATGAAAAAAGCTTTCTGCCGGCCGGAGCGGAGGAAACCCCCGCCCGCCGCACAGCGAAAAAAGCCGACGGCAAGGCGACCGAAGCCTAGGGTCTGTTTTAAAAATGTCAACATGCCCATTTGGGAACAGGCCCTAGCCGCTCTGCGCAATCCAACTACGTATCATCTCATCAACAACCGCGCACGCCGCTGCCGCAAAGCGGAGACGGACGTGCAGCCATAAGGAGGCAGAACTATGGGACAGGCATTAGGTATGGTCGAAACCAAGGGACTGGTCGGCGCGATTGAGGCGGCCGATGCGATGGTCAAAGCGGCCAACGTGACGATTGTAGGCTACGAAAAGATCGGCTTCGGCCTTGTGACCATCATGGTCCGCGGGGATGTCGGCGCGGTCAAGGCGGCGACCGACGCGGGCGCCGAGGCGGCGCGCGCGGTGGGCGAGCTGCACTCGGTGCATGTCATCCCGAGGCCCCATGCCGAGGTCGAGCGGGTCATCCTCAAGGACGCCCAGTAACCGCCCGTTTGGGATAAAGGCGGCACAAGATGAACAAACAGACATGGACCGCAGAGGTCCTTTCCCAGATCGGGCAGCCGCGGGCAACGCCGTCGGCAGGCGCCGAACCCCCCGCCGCCGAGCCGTTCGGCCGGATCGGGGTGGTCTGTGATCTGCCGGCGAAGGAGGCGGGCCGGGTGCTGCGGGAGGCTGCTGCCCTCCGCCGCTTCGGCTATCCCGTCTGCGCGGTAATCGCCCCCGCTTCCCTGCCGCAGGGAGGCGGGCGGGTGCCGTTTACCCCGCTTGATCCAGCCGCCCCACCCGATGAGGCGCTTCTCGACCGGCTCGCGGCCGTCCTGCTGGTTCCCAGCCAGGGGCTTGCGGCCAAGCTGGCCCTCGGCATCGCCGACAATCTCGCAAGCTGGCTGCCGCTGCAGGCGCTCTGGCGGGGGATTCCCGTCTTTCTCGACGAACAGCCGGTCCGCGCCCCCCTGGGGCAGCCCGCGGTCCAACCGGCGCTGGAGGCGCTCTATACCGGCTATCTCACCACCCTTCGGTCGTTTGGGGCCCTTCCCATCGCCCGGGGGCAGTATCTGTTGACCATGCTGGAAGCCTTTCGCAACCGGCTGCTCGACAGCCAGACGGCGTCGGAGAGGGAGACAGCCACCGGCATCCCGCCCGCCGCTGGTTCGGGCCGGCAGGTGATTACCCGCCGGGATCTGCTCGCCCATCCCGAACAGGCCGCATGGACGCTGCCGGCCGGGACGCTGGTGACCCCGCTGGCGCGGGATTTCGCGCGGGAAAAGGGCATTCGACTGATCTTCGAATAGACCGGAATCGTTAGAAAAGTAGGTGAAAGCATGTATCTCGGCAGAGTCGTCGGCACGCTGGTCGCCACCCGCAAGGACGCATCGCTGGTGGGCGCCAAGCTGCTGGTTACACAGCCTCTTTCGCTGGATCTAAAGCCCATCGGGGAAGCCAAGGTGATGGTGGACACGGTGGGCGCCGGCGTCGGGGAGATGGTCATCTACACGATGGGCACCGCCTCCCGCAACGCGGCGGGAAAGCCGGAGGCCGCCATCGATGCGGCCGTTGTCGGCATCGTCGACCAGATGGACATCGACCGGCGATGGGTGGAAGAGCTGCCCGACACCGCCGGAAAGGGGGAACAGACCTTTGCAGAATAACGTCACCGTCCTCAAACAGGCGATCGAGTACCGCCAGCTGATCGACACGCTGATGGCGGAGGACCGGTTTGCCGATCTGGTGCTCAGCGGCGGCCAGCTCATCAACACGCTGACCCGGGAGATCTATCCCGCCGACGTGGCCATCAAGGGGAAATACATCCTGATGGCCGGCGACGCCAGCAGCCTGATCGGACCGGATACGCTGGTGGTCGACGTCACAGGGCGCTATCTCTCCCCCGGTTTTGTCGATTCGCATATGCATTTTGAGAGCAGTATGCTCACCATTACCGAATTCTCCCGTCTCTCCATCCCGTCGGGCACCACAACGCTGGTTGCCGATCCGCACGAAATCGGCAACGCGCTCGGGCCGGTGGGGATGAAGGCGATGGCGGACGAGTGCGCCCATGTACCCAACCATGTCCAGCTGGTGGTCCCGGCCCTCACCCCCGACTGCCCAAACCTCGAGACGGCGGGGGTGGACGTCACCTCGAAGGATATGCCCGATCTGCTCGGCTATCCCAACATCATCGGCATCGGCGAGCTGCAGGGCTTCTCCAACGCCCGGCATGTCTACCGCAACACCCCCGAGATCATTACCGACCTGGTCGCTTCGACCGCCTATGCCCGGAGCCTGGGGGACACGGTGGACGGCAACGCGCCCGATCTCTACGGCTGCGACCTCGCCGCCCACATCATCGCAACCGGCGGCCGGACCTCCTGCCATGAGACCACCTCCAAGGCGGAGTGTGTCGAAAAGCTGCGCTACGGGGTCTATGTCTTCATGCGGGAGGGCTCGACCCAGAAGAATATGGCTGAATGCATCCGGGCGGTCACCGAGGAGGGGATGGATTCCCGCAACTGCATCCTCGCAACCGACGACATGGTGGCGGCCGACCTCGAAAACCTCGGCCATATGAACGAGATCATCCGGCGCACCATCCGCCAGGGGGTCGATCCGGTCGAGGCTATCCAGATGGCGACCCTCAACCCCTGTACCTACTGGGGCTTCCACGACCGCGGCGCCATCGCGCCCGGACGGCTGGCGGATATCGCGGTGATCAGCGACCTGCAGGAGATGACCGTCGAGGCGGTCTTCCTCGAAGGGAAGCTTGCCGCCGCAAACGGCAAACTGCTGCTCGACCTCCCCGCCTACACCTATCCCGAATCGGTTAAGCATTCGGTGCATCACGCCCCGCTGACCGAGGCAGACCTGCAGATTCGGGCGGAAGGGCAGCAGGCAACCGGCCGCTGCATCGTCGCCATTCCCGACCAGAACCTCACCGAATGTGAAGAGCTGCCGCTGCGGGTCCAGGGCGGCGTTGTCCAGGCGGATCCGGCAAACGATGTCCTCTACATCGCCTGCGTCGAGCGCTACGGACGCACCGGCGGCATCGGCAAGGCGTTTGTGCGGGGCTTTGGGCTGAAGCAGGGCGCTTTCGCCGAGAGCATCGCCCACGATACCCACAACATCCTCGTCACCGGCACCAACCTGCGCGATATGGCCGCGGCGGTCAACCGGGTCATCGAGCTGGGCGGCGGCATTGCGGTCGTTCAGGGCGGCCGGGTTCTCGAGGAGCTGGCGCTCCCGGTTGGCGGACTCATCACCGACGAGCTCGGCGGCAGTGAGGTCAGTGCCAAGATCGACAGCCTCGAGCGGACGGTCACCGACAAGCTGGGCGGGACGCTGCATGCCCCCTTCATGCATCTCTCCTTCCTGGGGCTTTCCACCAGTCCCAAATGGAAGATCACCGACAAGGGGCTTATTGACGTCAACAACTTCCAGATTCTCGATCCGATTGTCTAGTTTTTTCCACCACAGGGAAGCGGATGCCAACGCCGCTTCCCTGTTTTTTATTTTCCATGCCGCCATAAAGCAACCGGCAGATCACTTCCTCGGGGAAGGACCTGCCGGTTTTGTTTGTCTGTTAGGAGGCTTTCCACCATTTTTCCGCTACTCCAGCCAGGCCAGCAGTACAAAATTGAGGACGAGCGGGATTTTGGCGGGATCGGCAAACAGGGAGGGCAGCCCCTCGGCGGTGAAGATGGCGCCGAAGGTGGTGGGAAGGGCGGCGCAGGCCTCGGTGAAGCTGACCGATTCGGCCAGGGTGGTGATCCCCATCGGGATGCCGATCAGGGTGGTGAGGACGATGCTGAGCAGAATCGCGCCCTTCACCTGCTTCGCCAGCAGCACGATGGTCAGCGCCAGGCCGATGAGAAACAGCCACAGGGAGGGCTGATTGAGGGTCGCGAGGGTGGGTACCCCCGAATCAAAGCGTAAAATCCCGACGTTGAGCAGGCCGATATAGGCGACAAAGATGCCGATACCGCCGCCGATGGCGTTCTGCAGGCTCGCCGGGATCGACCGGATGATCGATTGCCGAAGCTTGGTCACCGTCACAAAAATGTTGATGAGGCCGCAGAGGAAGACCATCGAGAGGGTCTGCTGCCAACGAAAGCCAAGCCCGAGGCAGACGGTGTAGACAAAGAAGGCGTTGAGCCCCATGCCGGGCGCCTGCGCATAGGGGACGTTGGCAAATAGCCCCATCACCAGCGTCCCGACAATCGAGGCGATGATGGTGGCGAGAAAGACGGCGCCCCATTCCATCCCCGCCTGGCTGAGGATCTCCGGGTTGACGACGATGATATAGGCCATCGTAAAAAAGGTGGTGAGCCCGGCCATGATTTCGGTCTGAATCTGGGTCCCGTTCTCCTTAAGGTGAAACCATCTTTCCATCGAAATCCCCCTCCTTCAATCGATTGGACAGGCTGTGCGGCTCCGCAGCCCGGCACAGGGCGGCAGGATCCCGCCACGACCGCAGCACGGCCCTTCTAGGGCTATTGTACCGCAAAAGGGTGACGCTGGGAATCTTACCGCCGCGGAAGACGGCAATTTCCCCGCGAGATGCAGACGGCAGGATAGCAAAACAGCGCACAGGGAGGTCCCTGTGCGCTGCGGACAGCTTGTTTTACCGGCGGCAGCCGGCTGCTAGGAACGCTTCGCCTGCTCCATATCGAGCAGCGCGTCCTTGCGGGAAAGGTTGATGCGGCCCTGGTTGTCGATCTCGGTGACCTTGACGACGATGGTGTCGCCGACCGAGACAACATCCTCCACCTTCTCGACGCGGGAACGGTCGAGCTTGGAGATGTGAACCAGCCCCTCCTTGCCGGGGGCAATCTCGACAAAGGCGCCAAAGTTCATCAGGCGGGTGACCTTGCCCTTGTAGAGGGCGCCCACCTCGGGATCGCGGGCAATCGTCTCGACCATCGACGCCGCGCGGCGGCAGTTGTCGATATCGATCGCCGAGATGTAGATATGGCCGTCGTCCTCGATGTCGATCTTGACGCCGCACTCGGCCGAGATCTTCTGCACCACCTTGCCGCCCGGGCCAATGACCTCGCGGATCTTGTCGACGTCGATCTGCAGCGCGATCATCTTGGGCGCGTACTTGGACAGCTCATGCCGCGGCTCGGGAATCGCCTTGAGCATGATCTCGTCGAGGATATAGATGCGGGCCTTGCGGGTCTTCTCAAAGGCATCGGCGATGATGTCGAGGGTCAGACCATCGATCTTGATGTCCACCTGGATGGCGGTGATGCCCTTGTGGGTGCCGCCGACCTTGAAGTCCATATCGCCGTAGAAATCCTCCAGCCCCTGGATATCGACCATCGTCATCCAGCGGTCGCCCTCGGTGATGAGGCCGCAGGAGATGCCGGCAACCGGCGCCTTGATGGGCACACCGGCGTCCATCAGGGCGAGGGTGGAGGCGCAGATCGAGCCCTGGGAGGTCGAGCCGTTCGAGCTGAGCACCTCCGAAACGAGGCGCAGGGTGTAGGGGAACTCCTCCACCGAGGGGATCACCGGCTCGAGGGCGCGCTCGGCGAGGGCGCCATGGCCGATCTCCCGGCGGCCGGGGCCGCGGCTCGGGCGGGTCTCACCGACCGAGTAGGAGGGGAAGTTGTACTGATGCATATAGCGCTTGTGGTCCTCTTCGCCGATGCCGTCGATGATCTGGCTCTCCCGGATCTGGCCCAGGGTGGCGATGGTGAGCACCTGGGTCTGGCCGCGGGTAAACAGGCCGGAGCCGTGGACGCGGGGCAGCAGACCCACCTCCGCCGCGAGTGGACGGATCTCGTCGAGCTTACGGCCGTCGACACGCTTGCCCTCGAGCAGCCAGCGACGGACAATCCGCTTCTGCAGCTTGTAGATCGCCTCGGGAATCTGGTCGGCGAAATCGGGGAATTCCTCCGAGAACTTCTCGGTGATGTCGTCCACGATGGGGGCCAGCCGCGCCTCACGGACGTTCTTGTCGTCGGTATCGAGCGCATACTGGACCTGCTCGGTCGCGTAGTCGCAGATGGCGTGGAACAGCTCGTCATCGACATGATGGGACTCGAAGTCGAATTTCGGCTTGCCGATCTGGGCCTGGATATCCTTGACAAAAGCCACCATCCTGCGGCACTCGTCCTGCGCGAAGGCAATGGCGTCGAGCATGACATCCTCCGGCACCTCGTTGGCGCCCGCCTCGATCATGACGATCTTCTTCTCCGAGCAGACAAGGGTCACCGACATCTGGCTGGTCTCCCGCTGCTTGGAGGTGGGGTTGAGGACCGGCTTGCCGTCGCAGAGGCCGATGTTGACGCCGGCAATCGGGCCATTCCAGGGGATGTCCGAAATCGAGATGGCAATCGAGGTGCCGAGCATACCGGCAATCTCGGGCGAGCAGTCGGGATCGACCGACAGCACGGTCATGACAACCGACACGTCGTTGCGCATATCCTTGGGGAAAAGCGGACGGATCGGGCGGTCGACCAGCCGGGAGGCGAGGATGGCGGTGTCGCTCGGACGTCCCTCCCGCTTGAGGAAGGAGCCGGGGATCTTGCCGACCGAGTAGAGCTTCTCCTCAAAGTCGACCGACAGCGGGAAAAAGTCGATGCCCTCACGGGGCTTTTTGGACGCGGTGACGTTGCAGAGCACAACCGTCTCGCCGTAACGGACCAGGCAGGATCCGTTGGCCAGGCCGCAGAGCTTGCCCGTCTCGATCACAAGGGGACGGCCGGCAAACTCGGTTTCGAAAGTCCGATAGTGGTCAAACATAGCAAGAGCTACCTCCAGAACATGATTTGCTCAGGCCGGCCTGCTTTAGCAATAAATCCGCCGCTCGCGTGGAGGTGGGATCGTCAAACGGCCGATTCACTGCTAAATCGGGACCCGGTCCGGGCATTGTTATTTTTATTATAACCGATCCCCCTGCGGAAGGAAAGCCCTTTTGTCGATCATCTGTGAAAGTTTACAATTATCGCAGCCGGATCGCCGGACAATGTCCTTGAGCGGCAGCCTTCTCCCTGCTTGGAAAAGAGAAAAGCCGCAATCCGTGGATGGCGGCGGGCGGAAGGTCCAAGGCCCTCCATCGAATTCGGAAGGGATCGTCCAAGGCGTGGGAACGTGAATCGACCGATCGGGACCGTCCTCCCAAGCGGCGCTTCGGTTTTCTGGGTACTCAGTGTCCGCGGTGGACCAGCCAGCCGCGCAGCGGCGCGCCATCGATCCGATGATAGCCGTCGAGCAGCGCAAGAACCCGGCGGACGGCCATCCGTCTGTCGGCGGCCGCCTCCGCCTCGATGGCCAGCCGCAGCGTACGCGCCGCGGGATCGGGCCTCAGCGCCAGGCCGATCGCCCCCTCCTTCCCCGCCCACACCAGCCGGCAGCCGTCCTCCGACCGTTGGGCGCCGCAGCCGGTCAGGCTTTCCATCAGACGGTCGAGATAGCCGGCCGGATCCTCGGCGGTCAGTGGGAGGGTAAAGCGCAGCGGAATCCTTTCTTCCGGCGCCGGTGCCATCCCGGTGGGCGTCGCAGCGGCGGCCGGTTCCGCTGCCGCCCCAGCCGGTTCCGATTCGGATAGCGGGATCGGATCGGGCATCCCATCCCCCAGATCCCCCTCCCGCTCGGATGGAGGTTTCGGTTCCGCCACCGGCGTTTCTGCGGCCGACAGTGGATCGAGCTGGCATGCCGGCGTTTCATCGGCCGGCGGCGGGTCGGGTTGATCTGCCGGCGTTTCATCGGCCGGCGGCGGGTCGGGTTGATCTGCCGGGGCTTCTTCGGCCGGCGGCGGGTCGGGTTGGCATGTTGGCGTTTCTTCGGATGACAGCGCTTCCGATCCTGTAGCTTCCGGTTGGATGGACGCGGCCGTATCCTCCGCCTCGGGATACCAGCGGAGCACCGCCGAAGGGGCCAGCGCCGGCGGGATGGCCGGTGCTTCCGGCTCCCTCTCTCCCTGCCCATCCCCCTCCGCCGGCGGCAGCGGGTGTCCCTCGAGGGCACAGCGGATCAACCGGGCCAGCAGCTTGACGGCAAAGAGCAATCCATCCTCGAAAAAGCCGACCTCTCCAAACAGCACCCGCCCCGTCTCTTCGATCGCCAGCCCGCAGCGGATGCCCGCGCGGAGCAGTTTGCGCGCCTCAGCCGCCAGCTCTCCCTCGGTCCGGCGGACGGTATAGCCCCTCTGCTCGAGTAAAGGCGCGGCCTCCTCCGGCATGCCCCGTCCCAGCAGCACCACATCACCGCCCTGCCGCCTCCCCGGCTCACGGGCAGCCAGCAGCGGCAGCAGCCGCGCGGCGGTCAGCGGATGGCCCTCCCCATCGATCCCCCACGCCCGGCTGCCGTCGGCAGCAAGGCGCAGGCCGGCTCGAGCGCCCGTGCGGATGACTCCATCCCGCAGTCCCGCCGGCGACGCATCAAAGGGGATGCCGGATGTCACGGTGACCGATGCGCCCAACGGGCGCAGGACCCGATCGGCCAGCAGCGGCAGGGCGGGTGTGCCGCCCTCCAGGCAGACGCGGACCCCGCCGAGCGGTTGATAGGCCAGCCGGGGCAGGCCGGATTCCCGGCGAAAGCGGTCGGAGAGCGTCCCCGCATACCAATCAGAGAGATCGAAGGGCATCACCGTGCCGGCAAAATCTCCCTCCGGCCGGTAGGAAACGGCAATCCGGCGGACCGCCTCGAGCGATTCCCCGCCGAGCCATCCCTGGCGGATGAGCGGACGCGGCATTCCGCCGCCCTCACCCCCCATCCACAGCGCGCCCTGGCAGCTGATTTTGGGATGGCTGACCGCCGTCCGGAGTGCGCCAACGGGCAGTGTACGGCCGTCGAGGACCCGGCAGCCCAATCCGGCGAGCGCCGTCCCCACCTCCGTCTGGATCGCCTCGGTGCCGGGAGAGCCGTCCCGGCCGATGGCGAGGGTCAGCGAGGTGGGCGCGAGATGCAGCCGGTCGCACAGCCAGAGCGCAAAACCGCAGGCGGACGCGGCTGCCTGCGGCCCCTCCGGCGGCAGCGTCCGGCCATGGGCGAGATCCTTTCGTGCGGGGGAGAGCGGTTGATGGGACAGCATGGGGGCAGTTTCCTCCTTCGGTAGCGTTGTTCCATCCTATGCGGGAGCCAGTCCCGTCTACGACTGATTTCCCAAAATCGCCGTCAAAAGTTTTATGGGGATGCGGTCTTGTACATCCCCGGCAAGTTTGGTACACTAGATTCGTATGCATCGATTCTATCGCAAAGGGGCGGATTTTCATGGGAGAAGCTTCTCCGCTGCTGCTCGCCATGCTTGGAACCGGCTTTACCTTCCTGGCCACCGCGGCAGGCGCGGCGATGGTCTTTTTCTTCCGGCGGAAGGAGGCCGATCCCCATCTCCAGCGGATCTTTCTCGGCTTCGCGGCGGGGGTGATGATTGCGGCGTCGGTCTGGTCGCTACTCATCCCGTCCATCGAAGAGGCCGAAGCCCAGGGCATGGCCGGCTGGCTGCCGGCGGCAATCGGGTTTACGGCCGGCGGCCTCTTTCTCCTGCTGCTCGACCGGCTGCTGCCCCATCTGCATCCGGGCGCCAGTGAGGCGGAGGGGCTGCCCTCCTCCCTCCATCGCACAACCATGCTCGTCCTGGCGGTGACGCTGCACAACATCCCCGAGGGGATGGCGGTGGGGCTCGCCTTCGCCTCCGCCTCCCCCGAAACGGGCGGCGGCACGATTGCCGGGGCGCTTGCCCTCGCGATCGGCATGGCATTGCAGAACTTCCCCGAGGGGATGGCCGTCTCGCTGCCGCTCAAGAAGGAGGGATGCAGCAACCTGCGCGCCTTCCTCTACGGCTCTCTGTCGGGGATTGTCGAGCCAATCGCCGGGTTGATCGGGGTGCTGCTGGCGGTGTCGGTCGCGGGCATCATGCCCTGGATTCTCGCCTTTGCGGCCGGCGCGATGATCTATGTGGTGGTCGAGGAGCTGATCCCCGAGGCGCATCTCGGCGAGCATTCCCACTCGGGAACACTGGGTGTGATGGCGGGGTTCCTCGTCATGATGGTGCTCGACGTCGCGCTGGGATAGCGGTCCATCCCGACCGGCCCACAGCCATTTCGTAATTTTCCGCATTCAATGAAGCATAAGGAGTGACCAGATGATGAAAACAGTGATTATCGGCGGGGTGGCCGGCGGCGCGTCGGCAGCGGCCAGACTGCGGCGGCTGGATGAGTCGGCGGAGATTGTCATCCTCGAGCGGGGGGCGTATATCTCCTTTGCCAACTGCGGCCTGCCCTACTACATCGGCGGGGAGATCACCGACCGGTCGGCGCTGACCCTGCAGACACCCGAGAGCTTCCACGCCCGCTTCAACGTCGATGTGCGCATCCACAACGAGGCGACGGCAATCGATACGGAAAACAAACAGGTCACCGTCTATGACCATCAGCTGGGCAAGGAATATGTCGAAAGCTACGACAACCTCATCCTCTCGCCCGGCGCGGCCCCCATCCTGCCGCCGCTGCCCGGCGTCGATCTCGAGGGGGTCTTTACCCTCCGCAACATTCCCGACACCTACAAGATCCACAGCTATGTGCACGAGAGGGACGTCCGGCGGGCGGTGGTGGTCGGCGGCGGCTACATCGGCGTTGAGATGGCCGAAAACCTCCAAAACGCCGGGATCCAGGTGACCATCGTCGAGATGCAGGACCATCTGATCGCCTCGCTCGACGCCGATACCGCCTGCGATGTCCACAACTATCTGGCCGAAAAGGGGCTCGATCTGCGGCTGAACACCTCGGTCCAGTCGATCGAGCGGACCGAGGCCGGCCTGCGGGTGCAGACGACCGGCGGCGCGGTCGACTGCGAGATGGTGCTCATGTCGGTCGGCGTTCGGCCGGAGAGCGGGCTGGCGAAGGACGCCGGTATCGAGCTCGGCCTGCGCGGCTGCGTCAAGGTCGACGCGCATATGCGCACCTCGGCGCCCGACGTCTACGCGGTCGGCGATGTCATCGAGATCACCGATTTCATCACCGGCAAACCGGGCTTTGTCCCGCTGGCCGGTCCCGCCAACCGCCAGGGCCGGATTGCCGCCGACAACATCTGCGGCATCCCCTCGACCTACAAACATACCCAGGGCTCGGCCGTCCTCAAGGTCTTCGACATGACCGTCGCCTGCACCGGCATCACCGAACGCACCGCCAAGGCGGAGGGCTATCACTACGACAAGGTCTTCCTCTACGCCGCCGCCCACGCCGGTTACTATCCCGGCGGCCACAATATGGCGGTCAAGCTGATTTTCGACACCGATTCCGGCCGGGTGCTGGGCGGTCAGTTTGTCGGCTTTGAGGGGGTTGACAAGCGCTGTGACGTCCTCGCCGTGGCTATCCGGGCGGGGATGACGGTCAACGAGCTGTGCGACCTCGAGCTCTGCTACGCGCCGCCCTTCTCGGCGGCCAAGGACCCGGTCAATATGGCCGGTTTCGCCGCCCAGAACATCCTCACCGGCAAGGTGCGCAACTTCCATTGGGAGGCGCTCGACACCCTCGACCGGGAGAAGGTCACCCTGCTCGACGTCCGCCGGCCGGATGAATACGAGGCGGGCCATATCGATGGCTTTGTGCATATCCCGCTCGACGAGCTGCGCGCCCATCTCGACACGCTCGACCGGAGCAAACCGGTCTATGTCCACTGCTTCAGCGGCCTGCGCAGCTATGTCGCCTGCCGGATCCTCTCCGGGCACGGCTTTACCTGCTACAATATCTCGGGCGGCTACCATCTCTACGACTCCCTCCGCCGCAGCGCGGAGATCGTCCGCGGCCATGCCGTACAGCGGGGATAGCCCCCATCCCCCGTGATCTCGCGGCCGGGCTGTTGGCGCGGAGACCGTACTGCAGGCTGCGCAGGGGTGCGGGACGCGGACAGCATGGCCCCACCCATCCCAAGTTCGAGGCCGCCGCAGCCGATTGCCCGCACGGGCTGTCGCGCCGCCGGCCGGGCGTCAATAAGGAGAAGAGACGGTTGAAAGCGATTGCATATTATCAAACCTGCATCGGGCGGGTGTGTATCGGTGAGACGGACGGCGCCATCACCGATCTGGTCTTCCGGGAGCTGGCACTCGGGCCCGAGGATCGCAGGGAGGAAACGCCGCTGCTGCGGCAGGCGGCCCAACAGCTGGACGAATACCTGCTCGGCCGCCGGCAGCAGTTCGATCTGCCGCTGGCCCCCCACGGGACCCCCTTCCAGCTGCGGGTCTGGCAGGCGCTGTGCGGCATCCCCTACGGGGAGACGATCAGCTACAAGCAGCTGGCCGAACGGGTGGGTTCACCCCGGGGATACCGGGCGGTGGGACTTGCCAACAACCGCAACCCCATCTCGATCTTCATCCCCTGTCACCGGGTGATCGGATCGGACGGCGGGCTGGTCGGCTACGGCGGCGGGCT
>CASGDD010000232.1 GCA_949300115.1 uncultured Oscillospiraceae bacterium
GGCGCCGGTCGAGAGCCGGATGGCGCCCTCCGCGAAGAGCGCTTCGGGGGCACAGCGGGGCCGGATGGATTTGGGTGGATGGGCGGAGAGAAAGGGACCGATGCGGGAGAGGGGATTTTCGGCGAGCGCGGCGGGCGTGCCTTGGGCGATGACCTCGCCCCCCTGCGTGCCGGCGCCCGGTCCCATCTCGAGAATCCAGTCGGCATGGCCGAGCAGCTGGGCATCGTGATCGACCAGCAGCACCGAGTTGCCGTCGGCCGCCAGATCGTCCATCACCCGGATGAGCCCCACCAGATTGGCCGGGTGCAGTCCGATGGACGGCTCGTCCAACACATAGAGCACCCCGGTGGTGCGGTTGCGCACCGCCCGGGCCAGCTGCATCCGCTGCCGTTCGCCGGTCGAGAGGGTGGCGGCCGCCCGGTCGAGGGTGAGATAGCCGAGCCCCAGCTCATCGAGCCGGCGGGCGGCGGTTCGGAAGGATTCGCAGATGCTTTCGGCCATCGGCCGCATCGGTTCGGGCAGCGGGGCGGGGAGGGCATCCACCCAGCGGCTGAGTGCCTGCAGCGGCATCCGGCAGGCCTCGTCCAATCCGATCCCCTGCAGACGGGGGGCGCGGGCGGTTTCCGACAGCCGGGTGCCGCCGCAGTCGGGGCAGCGGTCCTCCCGGAGGAATTTCTCCACCCGCTTCATCCCCTTCTCATCCTTGACCTTGGCGAGGGCATTTTCCACCGTGTGGACCGCGCTGAAGTAGGTGAAATCCAGCTCGGCGACGTCGTTCGAATTTTTGGCGTGATAGAGGATATGCTTTTTGACGGCCGGTCCATCGTAAACGATCGCCTTTTCCTCGTCGCTCAGTTGACGGAAGGGGACGTCGGTGCGCACCCCCATCGCACGGCAGACGTCGGTCATCAGCGACCACATGAGGGTGTTCCAGGGCGCCACCGCCCCCTCGTCGATGGTGAGGCTGTCGTCGGGCACCAGCGTCGCCCGGTCGACCGTCCGCACCACCCCCGTCCCGCCGCAGGTGCGGCAGGCGCCCTGGCTGTTGAAGGCGAGCTCCTCCGCGCTGGGGGCGTAGAAGACCGCGCCGCAGACGGGGCAGGTCAGTGGCCGGCCGGCGGCAACCGCCAGGGAGGGCGGCAGGTAGTGGCCGTTGGGACAGCGGTGGCTGGCGAGCCTCGAGTACATCAGCCGCAGACTGCCGAGCAGTTCGGTGCCGGTGCCGAAGGTACTGCGGATGCCGGGAATACCCGGGCGCTGGTGGAGCGCCAGCGCCGCCGGCAGATAGCGCACCTGCTCGACATCGGCCGATGCCGCCTGGGTCATCCGCCGGCGGGTGTAGGTGGAGAGCGATTCGAGATACCGTCTGGAGCCCTCGGCATAGAGCACCCCTAAGGCCAGTGAGGATTTGCCCGAGCCGGAGACGCCGGCAATGCCGACAATCCGGTGAAGCGGGATGTCTACATCGATATTTTTGAGATTGTGTACCCGCGCCCCGCGGATCTGGATGGCCTCGGGCGCATGTCCGTTGCGGTTCATCTTTTTTCCTCCGCCTCTGTGATGATGACGCCTCTATTATAATACCGCGCCGTTCGATTCCGCAAGCCGGAGGGTCCTCGCTTTACAGTCCCCTTTCGCCGTGCTATACTGGGAACAGCAGCCGGATGCCGGCAAAATGAGCAAAGCGGAGGGAATATCATGGCATATAAACTTGGATTTGCGGGGATGGGCAACATGGCCTCGGCCATTCTGCTGGGCGGTCTGTCCGCCGGTTCGCTGGATGGGTCGGCGGTGCTCGCCTACGACCCCTATCCCGTCAAGCTGGACGCGATTGTGGCCGATTACGGCATCACCAAGGCGGCGTCGCTCGCTGAGCTGGCCGATCGGAGCGACATCGTCCTGTTTGCGGTCAAGCCCAATATGATCGAATCGGTGGTCGCCGAGATGGGGGAGCATCTCGCCGGTAAGGCGGTTGTGTCGATTGCACTCGGCTGGCGGTATGCCGAGCTTGCGAAGATCCTGCCCGCCTCCACCCGCATCCAGGCGGTGATGCCCAACACCCCGATGATGGTGGGCACCGGCGTCTGCCTGATGGAGACCACCCAGTCGCTCACCGAGGGGGAGCACGACTTCATCCAGGCGATGTTTGCGAGTGTCGGCATCGTCCATCCGACCCCGACCTACCAGATGCAGGCGGGCGGCGCCCTCTCCGGCTGCGGCCCCGCCTTCGTCTTCCAGTTCATCGAGGCGCTGGCCGACGGCGCCGTCTACCACGGGGTACCCCGTGCGGACGCCTACAAGCTGGCCGCCCAGACGGTGATGGGGTCGGCCAAGATGGTGCTCGAGACGGGCACCCATCCCGCCCAGCTCAAGGACAATGTCTGTTCGCCGGGCGGCTCGACCATCCGCGGGGTGGCGGCCCTCGAGGAGAAGGGCTTCCGCGCCGCCGTCATCGAGGCGATCCACCAGAGCGCCAGCAAATAGCATAGAATCCGACGCGCCCTCCGCTCCCCGATGGGGAGACGGAGGGCTTTTTGCTGCGGACCAAGGATCAGATTCCGTCTTCGGCCGAAGGCAGATCCATCGGCGAAAGCCGGCTATAGGGGCGCCGATTTTCCGGGTTTCTTCCAACAGAACCGGGAATGGAAAATCTGTGGCAGAGGGGAATCGGCAACATCCCTCCCCCGCTATGAGCCGCGGCCGGACAGGGATGCCCGGTTGGCCGGTTGCCGGGCAGGCGGTGGGTTTGCCCCCTCTTCCAGGGGGCGGCAGGCCCCAGGCCCCTTGGCGGAGCAAAGAAGGCGGGCGTTTGCGGGTGGCGCCGGCTATGCACATCCAAGCAGCCGCAGCAGGGCGGTCAACCCGATACAGAGGAGCATACCGGCGGCGGTGGGCAGCAGGATGGCGAGGAGGGTCCAGCGCAGGCGGCCGGTTTCCTTGCGGATGGTCAGACAGGTGGTGGCGCAGGGGAAGTGAAAGAGGGTGAAGAGGGCGGCCGAGAGGACGGTGGCGGAGGTCCAGCCGTTGGCCGTGAGCAGTTCGCCGATCGACGCCACCGAGGCGACCTCCACCATCGCGCCGGTCTCGAGATAGCCCATCAGCGCGATGGGCAGCACGATCTCGTTGGCGGGAAACCCCAACAGAAAGGCGGCGAGCATGATCCCATCGAGCCCCATCAGCCGCCCGAGCGGATCGAGCAGCTGGGTGATCTGTTCGAGCAGGGTTCCGTCTCCCACCGGTAGATTGCCGCAGATCCAGATGAGCGCGCCCGCCGGGATGGCGACGGTGACCGCCCGGCCGAGTACAAAGAGGGTACGGTCGAAGACCGAGCGGAGAAGAATTTTGCCGAGCTGCGGCCGGCGGTAGGGTGGAAGCTCGAGGGTGAAGGCGGAGGGCAGGCCGCGCAGTACGGTCGAGGCGAGCAGCCGGGAGACGAGCAGGGTCATGCCGACACCGGCAAGGATCAGCAGCGTCAGCAGCAGTGCCGACCCGATGCCGCCCATGCCGGCCGCGCCGCCAAGCAGCCCGACGAGCAGGATGAGGGTGGGAAAGCGGCCGTTGCAGGGGACGAAGGCGTTGGTGAGGATGGCAATCAGCCGCTCCCGGGGTGAGTCGATGATCCGGCAGCCGACCACCCCGGCGGCATTGCAGCCGAGTCCCATACACATGGTGAGGGCCTGCTTGCCGCAGGCGCCGGCCCGCTGGAAGGGATGATCGAGGTTGAAGGCGATGCGGGGCAGCACCCCAATGTCCTCCAGCAGGGTAAAGAGGGGAAAAAAGATGGCCATCGGCGGCAGCATCACCGAGATGACCCAGCCGAGGGTACGGAAGATGCCGACGGTCAGCAGCTCGAGCGGCCAGCCGGTGATCCCCAGCGTGCGGAGGAGGCCGTCGAGCAGCCCTTCCAGCGGGCCGAACATGCCGGCAAGCAGGGCGGAGGGGATATTGGCCCCCTCGATGGTCAGCCAGAGGATGCCGGCCAGCATCCCAACCATCAGCGGGATGCCGAACCGCCGGGAGAGCAGTGCCCGGTCGATGCTGCGATCGCGGCTGCGGCCGGAGGAGGGCCGTGTGGTGACCTCCTCCGCAATCGTCTGGGCGCGCTGCACCAGCGCCTCAACAATCCGGTCGCGCAAGGTCGGCCCCGGCAGACCGGAGACCTCGAGCAGCCGGCGGGACTGTGCAAGCGCCTGCTCGACCTCCGGACGCATGGCCCATTCGTGCCCCAGATGGCGGCGAAGGGTTTCGAGCAGCCGGGGATCCCCCTCGAGCAGCCGCAGCGCCAGCCAGCGGGTGGGGAGCGGCAGCTCTTCCCCGAGCGCATCGGATACCGTCCGGATGGCCTGCTCCAGCACCGGGCCGTAGTCGACCTGAAGGGGGGAGCGGCGGTCGGGATCGTCGTAGACCGCTTGGATGGCGGCCTTCAGCCGGTCGAGTCCTTCGCCGGTGGCGGCACAGGTGCCGATCACCGGGATGCCCAGCGCATCGGACAGCCCATCCACATCCACCGTGATGCCCCCACGCGCGGCCTCATCCAGCAGATTGAGGCAGAGCAGCGCGTGCGGGGTGATCTCCAGCGCCTGCAGGATGAGATTGAGGTTGCGTTCGAGACAGGTGGCGTCGGCGATGAGCAGGGTCAGGCCGGCACCGCCGAAGCAGAGCAGGTCGCGGGCGGTCTCCTCCTCGGGCGAAGCGGCCATCAGCGAGTAGGCGCCCGGCAGGTCGAGCAGCTGGTACTCCTGCCGGCCCAGCCGGAAGGTGCCCTCGGCGCCGACCACCGTCTTGCCCGGCCAGTTGCCGGTGTGCTGATGCAGCCCGGTCAGCGCATTGAAGAGGGTGCTTTTGCCGACGTTGGGATTGCCGGCCAGCGCGATACGGCGGATACCGGGTGCGGCCGTCCGCCCATCCGCCCCTGCCAGCAGGCTGCCGCCGGTCGATTGCAGTGTCAGTCCCATCTCGCCTCCGCGCCCCCCTCCGGCAGCGGCTGGATGCGGATGCGATGGGCATCCCGCCGGCGCAGGGCGACCACCGCGCCGCGAATCAGGTAGGCGGTGGGGTCCCCCGCGCTCCCCCGATGGACCGGCTCGATCACCGTTCGGTCGATCAGTCCCAGATCCTGTATCCGTCTGCGCAGCGCCCCTTCGAGGTCGAGTGTGATCACCCTGCCCCGCTGTCCCACCGGCAGCTCATCCAGCGGCAGCGTTTTTTCGATCGGTTCCATCCGGCATACCTCCCGGTTGTTTTGAAGATGGGGGAAGGGCCTTCCCTCCTGGGGGTGGAACCCTTCACGGTAGCAGTATATTCCGGCCCGGCCGCCGGGGTGCGCGTACGGCGGCTTTACAACCCGCGCCCGATCGTGCTACACTGAAGCGGAAGGCATCCCACCCGAGCCATCCCAAAGGAGGCGGATTGCATGATTGATTTTGAAAATGCCGATTTTATCAAGCTCAGACAGGTGGACAACGACCGCTTTTTTGAGCATGTGGCCCCCATGCTGATCGATGAGGAGGAACTCATCGCGACCTTCCAGGGCATCCGGGACGGCATCGTCTTTACCACCCACCGGCTCATTGTCATCAACGTCCAGGGGGTGACCGGCAAGCGCAAGGATTTTACCACCCTGCCCTACCGCCGCATCCAGGCGTTTTCGGTCGAGACGGCCGGCGTCTTCGATATCGACAGCGAGCTGCAGCTGTGGTTTTCCGGCCTGGGCTGCTGCCGGTTTGAGTTCACCGGCGGCTCGGATGTGGCGGAGATCTGCCACATCATCAGCGAACGGCTGCTGTAGCGGCAAACCGGCTTGCAAGGGGGGAAGGATGGTGCCTTTCTGGACACGCGCAAGCCGGTGGATCGGCCAGGATCTGCGGCGGATGAACGAGCTCCGTACCCTGCTGGATCATGCGGGGATCGGCCACCGGATCAAAACCCGCAACCGGATGGGGCGGTGGCTCGGCCAAGAGACGCTGCGTGGCCGGACCGGCGGCCTGGATGTCCCCGCCGAACGGATGTACGAGTATGAAATCCCGGTTTCTAAAACCGATCTCGAGCGGGCCCGTCGGGCGACCGACCTGCGGTAGAGGCATGCTTGCCATGCCGCCGGATATAAAAAACGATGGCAGGCGTTTGCGATACGCTTGCCATCGTTGCCTATGTTCTGCGGTTTGTTTGGATAAGCCAGGATTCGTGCGATCGAAAAGGCCCTCTGGGCTGGGCGGCTTTTAGGAGCCTTCGGAAGCTCCGACCGCTCGCGGTTGCCGCGGGGGTATGCCGGCCTTGGGGAATCTGAAGATGGGCGAACTCCACCGCCGCGATGGGGTCGGGATCCTCGCGCGACACGGTGCGGAGGGTCCTGGATGGCCCCCTTCCGCTCGATCCCAAATCCCCTACAGGTAGGGGTGAGACAGTATCATTGTACAACATCTTTCCTGCCGGATGCAAGGATGCCGGGGCGCTTTCATCCATTTTCT
>CASGDD010000233.1 GCA_949300115.1 uncultured Oscillospiraceae bacterium
TGTCTTTATTATACCGTGAAACCCTCCCCTTGTCAACGCCGGGCATGGTGGCAAATTGCCGGCGCCCCCGCGCCGGCTTCTTGATGGGTGGGAGGATAGCTGTTGGATATTCCTCATCTTGGGTATTCGGATGCATCTCCCAAAACACAAAAATCCCCGAATTCGGGGATTTTTCTTGTCAATCGGGCGGATATTTTGTATACTAAACTCAGGCGTCACCAACGACGGCGGCGGGGTGCCCCCGCTGGCATTTGCGCTGCGCGCCTCCTACCCCCCAGGTTCTTTAAAATAAAAATGTGAGCGCTAGGCGCTCACTCCATCATATTGGCCCGCTCTTTGGGCCAATATTTCATATTTGGGCAAAGCCCAAATATTTCATACGGCGTCAGCCGTATTTCATATGGCCGTAGGCCATATTTCATTGCAGCCGCGCCCTCGGATTTTGCCGCCGCCGTCAGGCGGAATTCAGGCAAAATCCTGCGGCTGCTTGGAGGGAAACTTCATTGCCTCTTCCGCAGGGAGGAGGTGAATCGAATGATTACATTTGGGGACTTTTTACAGTTTCTCCATCTGCTCATCGATCTCGTCGAGTTCGCACTTGGTGTCGGCTCGACAAAAAAGAAGTAACCGCCCGAGCCTCCAACGCAGGACGGTTACTTCTCTAAACCAACTGTGAGGAGGTCACCGCATTGTGGGTGACGCCCTCTCTATGTCTTTATTATAGCGCAGGAAGTTTTGATTGTCAATGTGCGGTGGGGCCGGGCAGTGCCCGGTGCCACGTCGTGCAATTAGAAAGCGGGATATCAAACGTTCCCGGCTCGCGACCAGCGCCGTTTGCGCGGGGTCAGCGACCTTATTCGCGGAATCACTCTGTGCGCGCACGGATGCTGTGTGCTGCTTGACTGAAAAGTCTGTACGATCTGGGAACGTGGTCGCCGCAGGCGCGTGCCCGCCGGGGCTCCCGGCCGGGACTCCCGGCCGTCGCATAAAAAAATACGCACCCACGATTGCAGGCACGCATTTGAAAGGGGCGATAGGCATATCGCCGTGGTGACCCGTACGGGACTCGAACCCGTGTTACCGCCGTGAAAGGGCGGTGTCTTAACCGCTTGACCAACGGGCCAGATAAAGGAAATCGGAACACCCAACGGATGCTCCGATTTCCTCATGGGTGGTAGCGGCAGTAGGAGTTGAACCTACGACACTTCGGGTATGAACCGAATGCTCTAGCCAACTGAGCTATGCCGCCATCTATTTGTCCGGTAAACCGAGCGAATTTTATTATACAGGATAAATCCCCAGAAGTCAACCACCTTTTGCAGATTTTTTTGCCTATCGCGGCGGTTTTTTGAAAAAAGGGGCCCAACCCATGTCGATATCGATGCTGCGCCGCGATCGGGATCGCCAAATCCCCTCCCCACACCCGATCGACACCCTCTTTGCATAAAGCAGATCACCCGAAATCGAAAGCTGCGCAGCGCAAATGTCCGCGGGGGCTTCCCGGCCGCGCGGCGCAAATGGCACCGGGCACTGCCCGGCCAGTGGGAGCTTCTCCGCACATGAGGTAAAGGCCGAGAAACTCGGGCCTTTTGTCGTTGTTCTATGATACCCCATCTGCGCGGGCTTGACGATCTACCCTGCGGAATCAGATGGTGCGCACATGGATGTTGGGAGATATCAGACCTTCCGTCCCCCCTATCCTACGTTCGTGGTCGCCGCAGGCGCGTGCCCGCCGGGGCTTCCCGGCCGGCCTGCGAATGGATTACAGCAGCATCATCCCATCCTCTCGGTCAGAAGATTGACCAATTTCTGTAAATCTTCCCGATCGAAGAATTCGATGGCGAGGGTGCCGGCCTTTTTGCCTTTGATGGTGACCTTGCGGCCGAGGACGGTACCGAGGGCGATGGCGACCTCCTCAAAGTAGTGGTCGGGCGCGGGGGCACCCGTTTTGGCGGCGCGTTTGGGGGCATTCTCCCGCCGGGCAATCGCTTCGACCTCCCGCACGCTGAGTCCCTGCTGGACGATCTGGTCGGCGACCGCCTCCCGGCGTTCCTCCGGCAGGGCGAGCAGCGCCCGGGCATGGCCGGCGGACATCCGTCCCTCCCGAATCTCCTCCCGATAGCGGTCGGGCAGGCCGAGCAGCCGCAGCGCATTGCTGATGGCCGGACGGGATTTATGCACCCGCCGGGCGACCTCCTCCTGGGTCCAGCCGAACTGCTGCATCAGCGACTGGTATCCCTCCGCCTCCTCGACGGCGTTGAGATCCTCCCTCTGCAGATTTTCGATCAGTGCGATGGCGCCCGCCTGTTCATCGGTCATCTCCCGCACAATCACCGGCACCTCGATCAGCCCCGCCATCCGGCTGGCCCGCCAGCGCCGTTCCCCCGCGACCAGCTGATACCGTCCGCCTTCCAGCGGCCGCACCAGCAGCGGCTGCAATACCCCATGCTCCCGGATGGAATCGGCCAGCTCCTCGAGCGCCGCCTCATCAAACTGCTGCCGGGGCTGTTCCCGGTTGGGTTCAATTTCCGCTATGCGCAGGATGGTCGGTCCACTCTGCCCGTCCGGCCCGCCGCGGTTATCCAGAAAGAGGGCGTCCAATCCCTTGCCCAATCCGCTCTTCTTCGCCAACCTTACCTTCTCCCTTCCATCGCCAGCAGTTCCTCGGCCAACGCGTTGTAGGCGGCCGCCCCGCGCGAAGCGGGATCGTATTCCCCGACCGGCTGTCCAAAGCTGGGCGCCTCACTCAGCCGCACATTGCGGGGAATCACCGTCTTGAACACCCGGTTGGGGAAAAACCGCTTGACCTCCCCGATCACCTGCATGGTCAGATTGAGCCGGGTATCGACCATCGTCAGCAGCACCCCTTCGATATCCAAGGTCGGATTGTACAGCCGCCGCACCTGCCGGAGGGTCGCGACCAGCTGGCTCAGCCCTTCGAGCGCGTAATATTCACACTGGATCGGCACAATCACCGCATGGGCTGCCGTCAACGCGTTGAGGGTAATCAGTCCCAGCGAGGGCGGACAGTCGATGAAGATGTAATCATAGCGGTCCCGCACCGGCAGCAGGCCTGCCTTGAGCCGGGTTTCCCTGCCTTTGATATCCACCAGCTCGATTTCGGCCCCCGCCAGATCCAGATTGGTCGGCAGAATATCCAATCCCTGGAAACCGCTCGGCCGGATGAGCCGTTCGGCGGTCTCCCCCTGGATGAGCAGGTCATAGACCGATTCCCCGATTTCCCGTTTCTGGATACCCAGGCCGCTGGTCGCGTTGCCCTGCGGGTCGATATCGACGAGCAGCACCCGTCTCCCCCGCTTGCCCAGCGCCGCCGCCAGGTTGACCGTCGTCGTCGTCTTGCCGACGCCGCCCTTCTGATTCGCAATCGCAATGATCTTTCCCATCCTGCATCCCCTGTCGCAGGGCCGTCCGCCCCAAAATCTCCGAACATCATCCCATCGGGGCCCCTTTTGCCCCACATGTTCTGATTATAGCATATCCCCCACCGAAAGAAAAGCCAAACCCAATGTTTATGTTTCACGTGAAACCCGGGCAGTGCCCGGTAGCGATTGCAGGATTTTTTCTGGTTCCAGCCTGCACTTGCGTTTCGGCTGGCGAAAAAATCCTGGGCGCAATCGCGATGAAATATTTGTCCAATCGAATGATTGGACAAATATGAAATATGCCGCTGCGCGGCATATGAAATGTACGACTGGATTTCATCCGAAATCCAGCGTACATGAAATATCATCCCCCACTTGCGCGGGGGCTGATATGGTGGAGTGAGCGCGGTGCGCTCACATTCCGATAAGACCCTCCGTACCCCGTGAGGGCTACCGGAAATAGTCCTCCTCCGGGGAACCCGGAGGAGGACTATTTCCATGAAG
>CASGDD010000234.1 GCA_949300115.1 uncultured Oscillospiraceae bacterium
CCGCCTGCGCCGGGCGCTTCGCCGGATGCGGCTGGGTTTTGCCGCCTTTCTCGCGCTCATCCTGCTGGCTCTTGTGGGGATGAGCCTTTTTCAAACCGCCCTGCTGCGCAACGCCTACGCGACCGGCAGCGCGCTTGCCAGAAGCTATGCCGACGAGGAGGCGTCCGACCTCTCGGTCTACCGGACGCTGCTTGCCTTCGCCGCCGCCTCGGTCGATGCCCGGCTGAGCGAGGGGATGGGCCGGGCGGAGCTGCTCGACTGGATGCACCTCTACTTCGACCGGATGGGCGATGTGCTGGGCGAGCGGACCGCCGACTTCTACCTCGTGCTGGATGGGGAGATTCTCGCCGTCCATCCCTGGGAGGGGGACGCGAGCTACGACGTCGAGGCCACCGAATGGTACCGGCGGGCGATGGAGGCCGGCGGGGAGATCGTCTTTACCGACGTCTACACCGACGCCGTCTACCACGGACCGGTCATCACGCTGGCCCAGCGCTGCGGCGGGTGGGACGCCGTCCTCGCCTTCGATCTGCTGTTGGAGGATGTCGAATTTTCCTTTGACGCCGCCCCCCTTTCGGAGAGCGAATCCTTTTTCCTCTGTGACCGGACGGGGCAGGTCATCTACAGCCGCACCGCCCTGCCCCTCGATGAGCGCGCGCTGGCCGGCTATCTGGCCCGGCTGATCGAGCGGATCGAAGCGGGGGAGATGGACCGGTACGACGCCGCCATCACCGATTTCGACGGGGCCATCCGCGCGGTCTACTACGCGAGGATGACGGAGGGATGGTACGCGATTGTCACCGTCCCCTACGCGGTCATCCTGCGCGACCTCTACCTGCTCTTCTGGACCTTCGGGCCGGGGCTGCTCCTCTTTTTGCTGCTGCTCATCCTCATGACCTGGCGGGATATGAAGGCGAACGCGCAGATCGACCAGACGAACGAGACGGTGCGGGTGCTCGGCAACTCCTACTACGCCCTCTACCGCATCGATTACGGCGAGAGCCGCTATGAGATGATCAAGGGCTCCGACTATGTCCGGGCGCGCATCCCCCCCTCCGGCCCCTACAGCGAGCTGCTGCGGGTGGCGGGCGAGGTCATCGAGCCGGGCGCCTTCGAGGATTTCATCGAGAGCTTTTCGACCGACAACATCCGCCGGCTGGTCTCCCAGCGGATGCGGGATTTCGGCGGCGAATTCCAGCGGCTGTTCGACGGGGAGTACCGCTGGGTGAGCGTCCGGGTGCTGTTCGATGAATCGCTGGCGCCCGAGGAGATCGTCCTCTGCTTTAAGGAGGTCGACGGGGAGAAACAGCAGCAGCTGCGGGAGCGGAAGCTGCTCGAGGACGCGCTCGAGCTGGCCCACCGCAACGAGGCGGCCAAGCAGACCTTCTTCAGCAGCATGTCCCACGATATGCGCACCCCCTTAGGCGCCATCCTCGGCCTCAGCGAGCTGGCGCTCGGCCATACCGGCGATCCCGAGAAGATCACCGGCGATCTGCACAAGATCGAGGCGGCCGGCCGGCAGCTGCTCGGGCTGGTCAACGACATCCTCGACATGTCCCGGCTCGAGCAGGGCAAGGTGATGGTGGACAACCGCCAGTTCGACCTGCGCCGCTGCCTCGAGGACACCTTCGTCCCCTTCCACATCCAGGCGGAACGGGAACACAAGCGGTTTGAGACCGACTTCCAGCTGCGGGATACCCAGCTCTATGGCGACCCCTTCCGCATCACCCAGGTGTTCAACAACCTCCTCTCCAACGCCTTCAAATTCACCCAGGCGGGCGACACCATCTCGGTCGCGGCCGTCCAGACCGACCGGGACAATCCCGCCCAATTTACCTTCACCGTCGCCGACACCGGCATCGGCATGACCGCCGACTATCTGCCCCATCTCTTCGAACCCTACAGCCGGGAGATGCGCTTCGGCGCCAAGCAGACGGTCGGCACCGGCCTCGGGATGCCGATCACCCAGAGCCTGGTCACCCAGATGAACGGCGAGATCCGGGTGGAGAGCGCGCCGGGCGAGGGCACCACCTTCACCATCGTCCTGCCCTTCGCGGTGGCCGAGCCGTCGGCGGACGCCGGGACGCCGGAGGCGGCGGATGCCGCCGAGACGCCCCTCTCGCTCGCGGGGATGCGGCTGCTGCTCGCCGAGGACAACGAGGTCAATATGGAGATCGCGACGGCCCTGCTCGAGATGGAGGGGGCGGAGGTGACCCCCGCCTGGAACGGGGCGGAGGCGGTCGACCTCTTTGCGCGGTCGGCGCCCGGCACCTTCGACGCCATCCTGATGGACATGCAGATGCCGGTGATGGACGGCTGCACCGCCGCCCGCAAGATCCGGGCGATGTCCCGTCCCGACGCCGCCACGGTGCCCATCCTCGCGGTGACCGCCAACGCCTTCTCGGAGGATCTCGCCGCGACCACCGCCGCCGGGATGGACGCCCACATCTCCAAGCCGATCGATTCGGGCCTGCTGCGCCAGACCCTCCAGCGCCTGCTGCGGGAGGGCCGGGGATGATCCTCCAACGCTGTGAAAGAAGGGAAACCGTATGCGCCTGCCTGTCGGGCTGGCCGATCTGGTACGCCGCCAGATCCTGCTGCGCCGCCGCTATTTTAAAGAGGCCCATCACACCATCGCCGCCTACAACCGCTGGACGCTGACGATTGCGAGCGCCGCGACGGTGATCCTGCTGCTCGCCTTTCTGCTGCTCGCCGATCTGATGATCGAGGGCTGGCAGCCGTCGGTCTACCATCTCGCCTTCCTGCCCGTTTCGCTGCTCTTTCTGGCGTTGGTGCTGCTGTCGCGGCGGTGGAATCTCTCCGAACGGGCGGTCACCGGCCTCTGCTTCCTCTTCGAGATTGTCATGCTCTTTTTCGTCACCTGCATCGACACCCTCGCCGACCCCACCGCCCCCTCCGCCTTCATGCCGCTCATGTCGATCGTCCTCGTTGCCCTCTTCATCCTGCCCGAGCGGTTCAATTACGGGCTGCTGCTGGTTTCGGAGATCATCTATCTCGCGATGACCGCCCACTTTAAATTCAGCCGGATTGCCCAGCACGACCTGTTCGGCGCGGTCGCCGGCTTCCTCTGCGCGCTGGTCATCGGGCAGATCATCTTCTCGCTGCGGCTGCGGGACTATGAATCCGAGCGGCGCTACCGGCAGCTGAGCAGCTACGACGTCCTCTCCGGCCTGCTCAACAAGCACACCTGCACCGAAACGATCATCCGCCATCTGCAGGCCACCAGCCCCCACACCCGCTGTCTGCTCGCCGTCGTCGATCTCGACGACTTCAAGACGGTCAACGACACCCACGGCCACGCGGTCGGCGATCAGGTGCTTTCCTGCATGGGCCGGGCGCTGCTGTCCGTCTTTCCCGCGCCCGATATCGTCGGGCGGTTCGGCGGGGACGAGTTTCTGCTGCTCTCGAAGGAGTGCGTCAGCCCCGCGCAGGCGGAGGAGCGGCTCGCGCAGATCGGGCGGATCTTCCGCCAGCTTACCCTCCATGAGACGGGGCTGACCCCCAGCTGCAGCGTCGGCGCCGTCCTCATCGAGGATCAGCACGCCGAGTTCGAGGCCGTCTTCAAGCAGGCGGATACCCTGCTCTATCGGGCCAAACGCGCCGGCAAAAATCTCCCGATGTGGGAGCGGTGGACCGGAATGCCCGATCAGACGCCCATCGCCTGTCCGCTTGAAGACACACCCCTCGCGGAGCGACCGCTCGTCGAGAGCGCCCCGCGCGAATAGGGGAGATTGCCGCCGGTGGGCCGGCAAATAGGGCCGTGTGGCCTGCCCCCGCCCGGGAAGCTTCCCGGGTATTTTTCTGACCGGCGGGGAGGATGCGCACGCTCCGGTCGCGTGGATGTCCCCGCCGGCGGCTCGCGGCGGAGGAGATAAGCACCGGAGATCACAGGGAAGCGTGAGGGGGACGGCGGTCCCCGGAGAAGGAGGTCATCGATATGCCGGAAGGACTGCACTTTCGGACTGCCGGGCGGGAGGATGTCCCGCTCATCCTGTATTTTATCCGCGAACTTGCCCGCTACGAGCGGATGCTCGACGAGGTCGTCGCCGATGAGGCGACCCTCGAACACTGGATTTTCGACCGCGGGCGGGCGGAGGTGCTCTTTGCGCTCGAGGATGGGCGGGAGATCGGGTTCGCGCTCTTCTTCCACAACTTCTCCACCTTCCTCGGCCGGGCGGGGCTCTATCTCGAGGATCTGTATGTCGAGCCCGACTGTCGTGGGAAGGGATATGGCAGGGCCATCCTGCAAAAGCTCGCCGCCATCGCCGTCGAGCGGGGATGCGGGCGGATGGAATGGTGGTGCCTCGACTGGAACCGGCCGAGCATCGACTTCTACCGTTCGCTGGGCGCCGAGCCG
>CASGDD010000235.1 GCA_949300115.1 uncultured Oscillospiraceae bacterium
GTTGGTAGAGCAGAGGACTGAAAATCCTCGTGTCGTTGGTTCGATTCCGACCGAAGGCACCATATGCGGGTTTAGCTCATCTGGTAGAGCGCCACCTTGCCAAGGTGGAGGTAGCGAGTTCGAGCCTCGTAACCCGCTCCATAGATATACAAAGGGTTAGTCCTTCCCTTTCCAAAGGACTGTTTTCTCCAGAACTCGCTACCTCCACCGCTTCAAATCATGGAGGTGCGGGGTTCCCGCAAAACAACGTTTTGTGGGGTGTGGAAGCGAGTTCGAGCTTCGTAACCCGCTTCATAGATACACAAAAAGGGTTGGTTCTTCCCTTTCCAAAAGAATCACAGGTTTGCAGCTGGGCTGCGGATGAATCAAGCGGTTGAATCAACCGCTTTTTCTTTCACCGTGCCTCCTCTGCATAATTCCCTTCTCAAACGCATAGGGATGGTATCACCTCCCTCTCCTGCGGCGCCATCGCCAAGAGGTAAGGCAAGGGTCTGCAAAACCCTCACTCCCCGGTTCAAATCCGGGTGGCGCCTCCAAAAAAGCATCCGGTCAAGGCGACCGGATGCTTTTCTTTTTCGTGCCTTGAGGCTTAATAAAACCCCTGGTTCAACCAGCGGTACATAAAAAAGCCTTGGCAAAAGAAAAAGTAAAAAATCTCGTTCGCCCTACAAAGGTGCGAAGATTCTAAAAGGAAGGCGGGGATTTTCGTAAAAAGCGTCCCTCTCGCAGAATGTTATGAAATACCAAAGAGAACCGGTTTACCAGTAGCAGGGTAAACGATGCGATGATAATTTTCAGTACCCCTTTCAGGGGTCAGCAAGTACTGACCCCTCTGGGATCTGAGCAAATCGCGAGTTTACCAGTGGTCTTGACTGAAAGCACCCGCCCTATTCCAAAGGGGAGACATCCGGTACGGCTGTCTCCCCTTTCTATGCAATCCACGATGGATTACTGCATCATATAGCCGCAGTCGATCACCAGCTCGGTACCGGTCACCGTACGGGACTCGTCGCTCGCCAGGTAGAGCACCCCGTTGGCGATATCCCGCGGGTCGGAGATGTGCGGCGGCAGCGGACAGGTTACCTTGACCCGATCCCACAGGGCCGGCGTCGCCGCATAGACCGCCTTCAGCATGTCGGTCATGATGGCACCGGGATGGACGGTGTTGACCCGGATCTTCTTGCCACACAGCTGGAAAGCCGCGCATTTGCTCATCGCGCGGGTGCCCCCCTTGGAGGCGCTGTAGGCGATATCGCCGCCGTCGGCATCGCCCGAAGTCAAGCCGCCGATCGAATCGATGTTGACAATCGAACCGCCGCCCGCCTTTTCCATCTCGGGTGCCACCGCCTGGATGCCCAACAGCACGCCCAGCGTGTTGGTCTTAAAGATCTGCAGAAATTCCTCCGCCGTGCAGTCGGCAACCCCCTTCATCGCCATCTGGGCGGCATTGTTGACGAGGATATCGACCTTGCCGAACTTCGCCACAACCGCCTCGACAACCCGTTTCCAATCCGCTTCACAGGAAACATCCTGCTGCAGCGCGATCATCTTTTCCGACAGCGCAGCATCGAGCGCCGCAAACGCCTTTTCTACCTTCTCGCCATGCCGGCCGGTGCCCGCCACACAGGCGCCTTCCTCGGCAAAACGTCTGGCAATCTCCAGGCCCAGGCCCTGGCCCGCGCCGGTTACGATCGCTACCTTGCCATCCAGTCTTCCCATCATCATGCCTCCTGATCATCTAGACGACCCCTGTTCGAGTCGATTTCCAGTGTTATTGTAGCGCTGTACGGAAAGATTGTCAATATTTTATCGAAAATGATGGGCCGATCTCCCCTGCTTGGGGACCCGCCACGGTTGCACCCTCCCCTAGGATTTGCTATAATCGGGGCGGATATCCGGCAGAAGGGAGGAATTGCTTTGAAAAAATGCCGTATCACCGTCCTGCGGATGGCGCGGTATGACGATCTGATTGCACAGTATGAAAACCTCATCGAACACGCCTGTACGATGAAGGTGGGCGATGTCTGGATCGCCAACGGCTGGCAACGGCCGGAAGGGCTCTGTGAAAGTGCCTGGGAGACCCTCTCCCCCTTTGTCATGGCCCTCGCCCACGGCGCCGAGGGATTTTACGATGGCTGGATGCAAAACCCAAAATCCGCCCTGCTCTCCTGCAACGACGGCTTCCGCCCGGTCAGTTTTCTGGTGGAAGCGCTCGACGAGGAGGCCGGTTGAATCCACCAAAAGTCACAAGCAGAGACGATCCCCCGTCCGGATGGGACGGGGGATCGCTTGTATCTGCTCCCAAGCAGGGCTATGCCTGCCGCTCAAACAATGGAAAGCCGGTTCCCACATAGGGCAGATAGCGCCGGAAGCCCTCGGCATAGGTGACCGGTTGTTTTAAAAAGCTGGCCGCCTGAAAGCCGCGGTGCCGGGCGATATGGCGGTAGTAATCGGGCAGCTGCGGCTGGCAGGCAAAGCAACGGATCGCCTCCAGCTTTTGTTCGATCACCCCATCGATCACCAGATAGGTGTCGGGTACAAAGCGGTTGAACTCGGCATAGGGTACGGTGCTCTCAAACAGATAGAGGTTGGGAAAGGGATGGGCCGGGGTATGCGGCCGGGCACCCAGCTGGGCCGCACTGCTGACCGCACGGAGCGCCTCCCTGCCGGCCGTCTCATGGTCAACATTGGTCGGGTCCTCGAGCGCATGGGTCAACACAATTTCCGGTCGGATATCCAATACACGTCCGGTCAGCCGCCGTATGGCCGCCTCATCCAACAACAGCGGATAGTCGGGCAGGCCCCAACATTCGAGCGTGACCCCCAACGTGTCCGCCGCCGCTTGCGCTTCCGCCTGTCGGAGCTGTGCACAGGCCGCCGCCGTCCCGTCGGGATGGTGCTGCCAATAGCCGCCCGACTCGCCATAGACACCGTCGGTCAGCGCAAGGACATGTACCCGATAGCCCCGGCTCCGATAGAGCGCCATCGCGCCGCCCGCCCGGGTAAAGGCATCGGCCGCATGGGCTGCGACCACCAGCATATCCTTCTGTCCCATCCTTCCCCTCCTTCAGTTCACCGGCGCTTTGGTGCAGATGAGCACCAGCCGCTCGGTCCGGTCGGACACCGTCCGGTCGCTGTAATCGTCGAAGGCCGCATCGAGCACCAGGCCGGCTTCGGCAAGCATGGCCGACCATTCTGCCAGCGTATAGGCACGCTCGCTGAAATGCTCCTCGGTGCGGCGGTAGCAGCCGGGGGTATCCTCGATGAAAAAGTCGAGGTCGATATCAACCGTCACCCCATCCGCCCGCAGGCTGTTCTGCCAGACGCAGTAGACATCCTCCAGGTCGTAGACAAAGGTCTGCCCCGCCAGCCGTTCCCGATGCTTATAGACGGTGTTGACGTCGAAGATAAACACCCCGCCCGGATCGAGAAAGAGGGAGACCCGACGGAGCACCCGCTGCAGGACGGCCCGGTCGGTGATGTGGGAAAGGCTGTCGAGGGTCGAGACGCAGACATCGACAGTGCCGTAGAGATCGAGCTGGGCAAGCGGCTGGCAGAGAAAGAGCACCGAGCCCGCCCCCTTGGCCATCGCCTGGGAGAGCATCTCGGGGCTCTCCTCCACCCCGATCACGTCGTAACCCAACGCCTGCATCCGAAGCGACAAACTGCCCGACCCGCAAGCGAGATCGAGCAGAATGTTCCCTTCCGACCGTTTGTAGCGGCGGATCGCCCCGTCCAACCAATGGGCGATGCCGTCATAATCGGCCACCTGCATCAGGCGGTCATAGACTTCCGCAAACTGTCGGTACAAATGTTATTCCCCTTTCGCCTGATCCATCCGGGCGAAGACGGTGGCATATCCATCGCAGCCGTAGGTCAGCGACCGGTTGACACGGCTGATCGTCGCGGTGGACGCGCCCGTTTCCTTGACAATATCGCTGTAAACCTTCTTTTCGCTGAGCATCTTGGCCACCTGGATACGCTGGGCAAAGGCGCGGAGTTCGGGAACGGTACAGAGATCCTCGAAGAAATCGTAGCACTCCTCGATCGTTTCGAGCGTCAACACCGCGCGAAACAGATAATCCAGACCATCGTCCTTCAGCTTGTTGTTCATGTCGTGCATCCTTTCTGATACATTACTCATCCGTTGGGATCACAGGGTCAGTGGGATCTTCAGGTATATTTTATCAAAATGAACGGTGAAAGTAAAGGCCGGGAAGGACAAATCGCAGAGGAATTCTTGGCAGCCTCTACAAAATTTATCCTTTCACCCGAAAAATCGCGTCCGCAGATCAGCCATCCAGCCGCTTCTGCAGAATCTCCCGCAGCAGCGCCGGATTGCCCTTGCCCTTGGATGCCTTCATGCACTGGCCAACCAGATAGCCCAGCGCGTTGGTCTTGCCGCCCTTATAATCGGCAACCGACTTCTCGTTGGCCGCAATCACCCCGTCGACCAGCGTCTCGAGCGCGCCGCTGTCGCTGATCTGACGCAGGCCTTCCCGGTCGATGACCTCCGAAACGGTGTGATCGGAGAACATCACATCCTCGATGATCGTCTTGCCGGCGGTGTTGGAGATCTCCCCCTTGTCGATCGCGGTGATCATCTCGGTGAGCTTGCCGGCCGTCAGCTTGCAGTCGGCCAGGGTGAGATACCGTTCGTTGAGGATGCGGGAGACATCCCCGAGAATCCAGTTGGCGGCCGCCTTGGCGGGCGCACCCAGTGCGCGGCAGGCTTCAAAGAGATCGCCCTTGTCGGGATTTTCGGTCAGCAGGTTGGCGTCAAAGCGGGGCAGCCCCTCCTCCCGCATGTAGCGCAGCGTCCGGGCGTTCGGCAGCTCGGGCAGCGAGGCGCGCAGGCCCTCCACATATTCCTCGGTCAGCACGATGGTGCCGAGGTCGGGTTCGGGGAAATAGCGGTAGTCGTGCGCATCCTCCTTCGAACGCAGTGGGAAGCTCTTGCCCGCCATATCGTCCCAGCGGCGGGTCTCCTGCTCGATGACACCGCCCGCCTCCAGCACCTCGATCTGCCGTTTGGACTCATATTCGATCGCGCGCACCGCACCCGAGAAGGAGTTGACGTTCTTCATCTCACAGCGGGTCCCGAATGCGGTCTGCCCCTCGGGGCGCACCGAGACGTTGACATCGCAGCGGATCGAACCCTCCTGCATCTTGCCGTCCGAGATGCCGAGATAGAGCAGCACCGAACGGAGGGTCTCCAGGTAGGCGTGTGCCTCGGCCGACGAACGCATATCCGGCTCGGACACAATCTCGATGAGCGGCACGCCGCAGCGGTTGAAATCGACCAGTGTGCCCGAAAAGCTCTCGTCATGGATGAGCTTGCCGGCATCCTCCTCGATGTGGATACGGGTAACACCGATCCGCTTCTGGGTGCCCTCGTCGTCCAGCATAACATCGAGATGGCCGTGTTCGCACAGCGGGATATCAAACTGGGAGATCTGGTAGGCCTTCGGCAGGTCGGGATAGAAGTAGTTTTTGCGGTCCTGTTTGGAAACCAGATTGATGGTACAGCCGAGTGCCAAGCCCATCTTGACCGCGTATTCGACCACCTTCTCGTTGAGGGTGGGCAGCGTACCCGGCATACCGGTGCAGATGGGGCAGCATTTCGAGTTGACCTCCGCACCGAATTCATTCTTACAGGAACAGTAGATCTTGCTGTCGGTCTTGAGCTCGCAGTGGACCTCCAGGCCGATGATGGTCTCATAGTTGCGGGCCATCCTACTTGCCCTCCTTTCCGCAGATCGCCGGGATCGGCAGTGCGCCGCCCATCCGGCGTTCGTGGCATTTCGCCGCCTCAAACAGCCGCTTCTCGGAGAATTTCGGTCCGATCAGCTGCATTCCGACCGGCATCCCGTTCTGATCCCGGCCGCAGGGGATGGAGAGGGCGGGCAGACCGGCGATGTTGACGCAGACGGTGCAGACGTCGTTTAAGTACATGGTCACCGGATCGTCGATCTTCTCTCCCAGCTTAAAGGCGGTGGTCGGGCTGGTCGGGGTCACAATCAAATCGCAGCTCTCGAACGCCTCTTTAAATTCAGCGGTCATCCGCTGCTGCATCAGCTTGGCACGGCCGTAGTAGGCGTCGTAGTAGCCGGAGGAGAGCACAAAGGTCCCGAGCATGATCCGGCGCTTGACCTCGGCGCCGAAGCCCTCGCTGCGGCTGCGCTCATACATGTCGACCAGATTGGCGTATTCCTTCGCCCGGTAGCCGTAACGCACCCCATCAAAGCGGGCCAGGTTGGAGGACGCCTCGGCCGATGAAATCACATAGTAGGCGGCAATGCCGTATTCGGTGCTGGGCAGGCTGATCGGACGGACGGAAGCGCCCTCCGCCTCCAGTCCGGCAATGGCCTGGCGGAGTGCCGCCTCCACCTCCGGCTGGATACCCGCCGCGAAATACTCGGCCGGCACCCCGATGGTCATCCCCTTGACACTGCCCTCGATGTCCCGTCCCGGTTTGTCAAAGCTGCGGGAGGTCGCATCCAGCCGGTCGGGTCCACAGACCGCGTCAAAGAGCAGCGCCACATCGTCGACCGTCCGGCCGAACTGCCCGATCTGATCGAGCGAGGAGGCAAACGCCACGAGGCCATAGCGGGAGACCGCCCCATAGGTCGGTTTGAGTCCGACGATACCGCAGTAGGAGGCGGGCAGACGGACTGAACCGCCGGTATCCGAACCGAGCGAAAGCGGCAGCTGGCCGGACGCCACCGCGGTCGCCGAGCCGCCCGACGAGCCGCCCGGCACCCGGGAGAGGTCGTGGGGGTTGCGCGATTTTTTAAAGTAGGAGGTTTCGCAGGAGGAGCCCATCGCGAACTCGTCCATATTGAGCTTGCCGGGGATCACCGCGCCCGCTTTCTTCAGGCGGGACACCGCGGTCGCGTCGTAGGGGGGGACAAAATTTTCCAGCATCCGGCTGGCGCAGGTGGTGCGCAGCCCGTCGGTGCAGATGTTGTCCTTGATGCCGACCGGTACCCCGGCCAGCGGGTGGAGGGTCTCCCCCGCCATCCGGCGCGCATCGGCCGCATGGGCCGCAGCCATCGCGCCCTCACGGTCGAGGGTGATGAAGGAAGCGACCGCCTCCTCGGTTTCGTCGATGCGGGCGAAGATATCCTCGCACAGCTCGACCGCGCCGATCTCCTTCGACGCCAGCTTTTCCGCCATCTCACAGGCGGTCATCTCATACAGTCTCATCGCAATCCTCCTATTCGACTACACGCGGCACGACGATACAGCCCGCCTCCGACTGGGGGGCATTTTCGAGCAGCGCTTCCCGGCGCATCGACGGCTCCACCCGGTCGGGACGCAGCGTCATCCGGTTGGCGGGATCGGCCGTCAGCTTCCCCTCGATGGGCGGAAGCTTCTCCACCATCTCGACAATGCCCTGCATCTCCGCCGCAAAGCGGGGACGCTCCTCCTCGTCAATGGTCAGCCGCGCGAGCTTGGCCAAATGGGTCACATCAATCTTCATATCGAGCCTTCCTTTCTCTCGCATCACGGTTCTATGGGATCAAGGACGGGTTTGCCGTCCAGCAGTTGCAAAAATGCCGCTTCATCCAGAATGGGGATCCCCAGCGACTGGGCTTTTACAAGCTTGCTGCCGCCATCCTCCCCGGCAATCAGACAGGTCGTCCGTTTCGAGACGCTCGAGGACACCCGGCCGCCCATCCGTTCGATCGCCTCGCCCGCCTCGGCGCGGGTCATCCCCGAAAGGGTGCCGGTCAGCACAAAGGTCATCCCCGCCAGCCGGTCATCCTGCGCCTTCCGCTCGCCGGCCATATTGACGCCGGCCGCCTTGAGCCGGGCAATAAACGTCCGGCTCTCCGCGCGGGAAAAGTAGTCGACCACACTGGATGCCATCACCGCGCCGAAGCCGTCGATCGCCTCAAGTTCCTCCCGACTTGCCGCCATCACCCGATCGATATGGCCGAAGGTTTCGGACAGCAGCGCCGCCGCCTTCTGCCCGATGTTGCGGATGCCGAGGGCGAAGAGCAGCCGGGAGAGGTCGTTGTGCTTGGAACGCTCGATGGCGGCAACCAGGTTGGCAGCCGACTTTTCCCCCATCCGCTCGAGCGGGCTGAGCTTTTCCACCGTCAGATCGTACAGGTCTGCCGCACTCCGGACCAGGCCCTCCTCCACCAGCAACGAGAGGATGCGCACCCCAAGCCCGTCGATATCCATCGCGTCCCGGCTGGCAAAGTGGATGAGGTTGCGCAGGCTCTGGGCCGGGCAGGCGGGATTCTCACAGCGGATCACCGCCTCCCCCTCCGGCCGGACCACCGCCGACCCGCAGGAGGGGCAGTGGGTCGGCATCGTGTAGGGCACCCCGTCGGGATCGTGCCAGGCGACCGATACCACCTCGGGGATGATATCCCCCGCCTTGCGCACCACAATCCGGTCGCCGATCTGCAGCCCCTTCTCCCGGATGAAATCCTCGTTGTGCAGCACCGCCCGGCTGACCGAGGTGCCGGCCAGCGTGATCTCGTCGAAGCGGGCGGTCGGGGTCAGCGCGCCGGTACGGCCGACGTTGATCTCGATTGCCCGCAGGGTCGTCTCCTTCTCCTCGGGCGGATATTTGTAGGCGATCGCCCAGCGGGGATATTTGGCGGTGGCGCCAAGCCGTTCCCGTTCGGCAAAATCGTCCACCTTGATGACCGCGCCGTCGATGTCATAGCTGAAGCTGCCTCTGCCGGCGCCGATCCGCTCGATCTCGGCAATGGCCTCCTCGATCGTCTCGCAGCGCAGATAGGAGGGAATCACCTTGAGGCCGAGCGATTTCATAAAATCGAGCGACTGCTTGTGGCCGGTAATCGTCTCCCCCTCGAGCTGCTGGATGTTGAAAAGATAGATGTCCAGCCCCCTGCCGGCGGTAATCTGAGGATTTTTCTGCCGCAGGCTGCCGGCCGCCGCGTTGCGTGGATTTTTAAACGGCTTCTGCTCGAGCAGTTCCTGTTCGGCCACCACCCGCTCGAAGCTCCCGCGGGGCATGTACACCTCACCGCGCACCTCGAGGAAGGGGATGGGCCGAGTCAGCCGCAGCGGGATCGAACGGATGGTCCGCAGGTTGGCGGTGACATCCTCTCCCGTCAGACCGTCCCCCCGCGTCGAACCGCGTACCAGCAGGCCGTCGCGGTATTCCAGCGAAACCGACAGCCCATCGATCTTCGGTTCGACGACATAGACGGGATTCTCCACCGTCCCCCGCACCCGCCGGTCAAACTCCCGCAGTTCCTCCAGACTGAAGGCATCCTGCAGCGATCCCATCTGGACGGTATGCACCACCGCGTCGAAGGTATTGACCATCGACTCACCCACCCGCTGGGTGGGCGAATCGGGGGTACACAGCTCGGGATAGCGGGTCTCCAGTCCGATCAGCGCCTGCATCTTCTGGTCGTAGACATAGTCCTCCAAAATCGGATCGGCCAGCACATAGTAGGCATGGTTGGCACGCTCGATCTCCTCGCGCAGCGCCGCCGCCTGCCGGCGGATCTCCTCCGGTAGCATATGCACATCCTCCCTATCCGGAAAACAGACCTTCCCATTTTTATCTTATCAGTATACCATATTTTACACAGATTTCGAGTCCCCAAACGGAATTTCCGCAAAAAAAGATGCCTTCCGGACAAAAAACATCCCGGATGACGCTGCATCCGGGATGCTGTTGCAAACATGGACGACCTAGAACTGCTTCTCCGCCGCCTCGATAATCGCGTCGGCGATGCGGATGCCCTCCTTATAGAGGTTGCCGGCGGTCATCGCAAAATCGGCACGGACATGCTGGCTGGCAAGGCCATCGAGGTTGATGCGGACATTGTAGTAGGCCCCGATCAGGCCGGTCTTGAGGTTGAGCGCGGCCACGCCGAGGTCGCTTGCCGCGTTGACATTCGATTTGCCCACCAGCTGCTCGGCCAGCCGGAGCGTCTCGACGGTGAGGTTCATCGTCTTGAGCGGCACCCGGGTGGAGAGCTGCATCCCCTCGTCGATCGCCTGGGCGCGTGCCGCCTTCTCCTCCTCGGTCTCCTTGGGGAGCTTGTAGGCATTCGAGACGGTCAGATAAGCATCGGTATCCTCGTCGATGACGGCGGTCAGCTGTTCCTTGAGGGCGTCCGCCTTGGGAATCAGCTCCTCCATCAGATCATTAAATTCGAGATATTTCTTCCGTCCGACCGTCAGACGGGCCACCATGGCGGTCAGTGCCGCACCGTTGGCGCTGCAGAGGGCCGACACCGATCCGCCGCCCGGAGCGGGGGCGTTGGAAGCCAGTGCATCGAGAAAGCCTGCAACGGTATGATCGATCAATTTCATCGTGTGATCTCCTTTCCTGCTTTTAAAATCGTGCCAGCCAGATTCTGTCCGAAGCGGTAGAGCAGCATATCCAGATCGGGCGCATCCCAGATAACCAGGTCGGCCTTCTTGCCCGCTTCGAGCGAACCTACCTCCCCTTCCAATCCGATGGCACAGGCCGCGTTGATGGTGACGGCCGAAAGCACCTCCGCCGGCTGCATCTTGTAGCGCAAAAGCCCCAGATTCATCGCCAGCTGCAGATTGTAGGAGGGGCAGGAGCCGGGATTGAAGTCGGAGGCAATCGCCACCGGGATGCTAAGCTCGATCATCCGGCGGGCGGGCGCATAGGTCTTGCCCAGATAGAAGGAGGTCTGTGGCAGCAGACAGGCAATGACGCCAGCCTCCGCCATCGCCTGCATTCCCCGCTCATCGGTCGCGATGAGATGCTCGGCACTGATCGCGTGGACCTCCCCCGCCAGCTCGGCACCGCCGATCGCGTCGATCTCGTCGGCATGGATTTTGGGGATGAGGCCGTGGGCTTTGCCCGCTTCGAGTACCCGGCGGCTCTGGTCGGGATCGAAGACGCCCGTCTCACAGAAGACGTCACAGAACTTCGCCAATCCCTCCTCCGCCACCGCCGGGATCATCCGCTCGACCAGCAGATTGACATAGTCATCCGGATGTTCTTTATATTCCTCCGGCACCGCATGGGCGCCGAGGAAGGTGGGCACCAGATCGACCGGGTGGGTCTCCTGCAGCCGGCGGATCACCCGCAGCTGCTTGCATTCGGTCTCCAGATCGAGTCCGTAGCCGCTTTTTGCCTCGCAGCTGGTAACCCCCAGCGCCAGCATGCCATCGAGGATCGCCGCGCTCTTGCGGTAGAGCTCCTCCTCACCCGCCTCGCGGGTACTGCGCACGGTCGACAGGATGCCGCCGCCCGCCCGCAGGATGTCGAGATAGCCCGCCCCCTGCAGCTTGAGCGGCACCTCATGCTGCCGCCAGCCGCCAAAGACGAGATGGGTATGCGCGTCGACAAGGCCGGGGGTCACCAGCCGTCCCCCCGCGTCGATCACCCGGTCGGCCTTCCCCTCGGGACAGCCGGCCCGGGGCCCCGCATAGAGGATGCGGTCCTCCTCGATCAGCACACAGGCATCCGCCACCTCGGCAATCTGGCCCTGTTCGGCGCCGCGGTGCGGGTGGCTGCCCAGCGGCGTCGCCAGCAGCCCGATCTTCTCTATCAGCGTCTTCATCGTCCACCTCCAGCTGTCCTATCGTCGGTTGTGTAGCGCAACGCCCGAACGGCGGGTCCATACCGTCCTCCGTCCGGGCGAATGCGCCGGGGCTTATCCATACTTGCGCCGGATACACCCGATCCTCTCTTCGGAAATGTGTAAAGGCCGGGGATACAGATCTAAAGAATGTGGTTCTCCAGCACCTGCTTGTCAAAATCGAAGTTTTCCACCTGGAGGTAGTACTCGGCCGAATCGGAGAGCGCCTTCATCGGCGTCAGTCCGATGATCTCGGTGCCGACCACATGGACGCCGTAGCGGGCAACCTCCGCCTTAACCAGCTCAAGCACCCGGTAGAGCGGGGTGCGGTTGAAATCGGTCATGTTGATCGAAACCTGGGCGATGTTCCGGTCCTCCAGCATGACGCCGAGCGCCTTGACACAATCGAAACCGCCCGACGACCGCCGGATGATCTTGGCGACCCGGCTCGCGATCGAAAGATCGGAGGTCGAAAGGTTGATGTTGAAGGCGACAAGCGGCATCCGGGCGCCCACCGCGACGACACCCGCCGTCGGATGGATGCGGCGGCCGCCGAAATCGGGCTCCCACTCGGGTTCCATCACCTTCTCAGCCATCCCCTCAAACTGGCCCTTGCGGATGGTGGCCAGATTCTGGCGGTGGGGCGCGGATGCGGATGCCTCATAGAGGAAGACCGGCATCCCGAACTGGTCGCTGATCGACCGGCCGACCCGCCTGGAAATCTCCACACATTCCTCCATCGTCACATCCTTGATGGGAATAAAGGGGATGACGTCGACCGCGCCCATCCGCGGATGCTCGCCGTGATGCTTGGTCATATCGATCAGCTCGACCGCCTTGCCGGCCAGCGCGACCGCCGCCTGCTCCACCCCCGCGACATCGCCGATAAAGGTGATGACCGTGCGGTTGTGGTTGGGATCGCTCGCCGCGTCGATGAGCGTACAGCCGGGGGTCTGGCGCACGGTATCGAGCACCTGCTCG
>CASGDD010000236.1 GCA_949300115.1 uncultured Oscillospiraceae bacterium
CAGCGGTTGCCGCTGATCGATGTGACCTGTTCGCCCCGGGCCGTGACCGTTACGGCACAGTGGTTGTCACAGGCGGGGCAGTGGGTCTGCCATGCCATCTTGCTTCCTCCCCTCTCCGGTTTTCCCGATTCCAGTGTACCACCGGGGAAATTTTTCGTCAACGATTCCCATCCATCCTCGTCTATGGTATACTTTGGGGTGGAACCGGCCGGCTGTCCCGGCGTGCCGGAAGATTCGCTGTCCGCGTGGGGAGCGCGGCCCTTACGGATGCGCCGTGCCCGTCCCACCGCTCGAGGGAGCATCGAGGCGGCGAGGGGCGCCGTCCCTGGCCCTTCCGGACGGGCGATGTTTGGCGCGAGGAATCCCCGATTTTCCGGGCAGCCGGTGCCCTAGCCGGCTTCGGCTATCATCCATCGGAAAGGATCGTGAAAGGTATGCAAGATCTCCGCAAGCTGATCGATGAACGCACCCCCCGCTGGCTGGAGGAGCTGTTCGGCCTGCTCTGCATCCCCAGCATCTCGAGCACCGAGGAGGGCATCGAGGGAGTCCCCGCCTGCGCCGAACTGCTGATCCGGCAGATGCGCCGGCTCGGCATCGAGACCACCGTCCATCCCACCGGCGACGGCCCCGATATTCTGACCGGCGAGCTGCGCTGCCCGCGCGCCGACGCGCCGACCGTGCTGATCTACGGCCACTACGATGTCCAGCCGGCCGGCGACCGCAGCCTCTGGCGGACCGATCCCTTCACCCCCACCGTCCAGGACGGCCGCATCTACTGCCGCGGGGTCGCCGATGATAAGGGCCAGTTCTATGCCCATCTCAAAGCGACCGAGGCGTATAAGGCGGTCAGGGGAGAGCTGCCCATCCATCTCAAGTTCCTCTTCGAAGGGGAGGAGGAGGTCGGCAGCCGCCATCTGCGGGATTTCGTCGCCGCCCATCGGGAGCTGCTCGCCTGCGATGTCGCCCTCAATTCGGACGCGGCGATGCATGAGTCGGGACGGCCCACCCTCGTCCTCGGCCTCAAGGGCTCCTATACCCCCATCCTCGAGGTGCGCACCGCCAACCGCGATGTCCACTCGATGCACGGCGCGACCGTGCCCAGCGCCGCCTGGCGGATGATTGGATTGCTTTCCACCCTCAAGGGGGAGGACGGCAAGGTCCTCATCGACGGCTTCTACGACGATGTCCGCGAGCCCACCGAACTGGAGCTCGAGACGCTGGGTACCATCCCCGACGCTGAGGCGCAGATCAAGGCCGAGCTCGGGGTGGAGCATTTTGTGCGGGGCCGGGTGACCGATAACTTCAACTACAACACCGTCTTCGAGCCGACCTGCAACATCAACAGCCTCAAATCGGGGCACCTGGGCGCGGGCAACAACAACATCGTCCCGGCGACCGCCCGGGTGCGGCTGGATATGCGGCTGGTGCCCAACCAGACCCCCGAGCGGATCCACGAGCTGTTTAAGGCCCATCTGCACAAGCACGGCTACGACGACGTCGAGTTCCTTGCCCAGGGCGGCGGCGCGCCGCTGCGGGTTCCGGCCGACGATCCCTACGCCAAGGCGGCTGCCGAGGTGCTGGGGGAGGTCTGGGGCGAGCCGGCGGTCATCTGGCCGAACATCGGCGGTTCGGGGCCGTTCGCCCTCTTTACCGAGCTGCTCGGCGCCCCCTTCCTGCTCATCCCCTATGCGGCGGCCGACCAGTGCGAGCATGCGCCCAATGAGAATATGAAGATCGACGATTTCAAACGGGGCGTCCTCGCCTCCATCCGGCTGTATGAACGATTCGGCAATCTGTAAAGGTCCCTCCAAACCTCATGACCGGCGGGCATCCCCCGCCAGAAAGGACGGCATTCGATGGACTACAACGCCTATATCCGAGAACACCTTCCGAGCTGGATCGACGAGCTGTCGGTCCTGCTGCGCCAGCGGTCGATCTCCTGCCTCGATGAGGGGGTCACCGATTGTGCCCATCTGTTGGTCGGTATGATGGAGAAGATGGGGATCAAGACCACCCTCTTTGATACCGAGTATCATCCCCCCTTCGTCTACGGCGAGATTCTCGAGGATCCCGCACTGCCGACCATTCTGATCTATGGCCATTACGACGTCCAGCCGCCGGGCGACCGGGAGGCCTGGCTGTCCGATCCCTTCGAGCCGACCATCCGCGACGGCCGCATCTACTGCCGCGGCGCCGGCGACAACAAGGGGCAGTTTTTCATCCACCTCAAGGCGGCCGAGATGGTGCGCACATTAAACGGCAAACTGCCGGTCAACCTCAAGTTCATCTTTGAGGGCGGCGAGGAGATTGGCAGTCCCAAACTGGGCGAATTTTT
>CASGDD010000237.1 GCA_949300115.1 uncultured Oscillospiraceae bacterium
GTTGGAGAAGTCGACCGGCTCCATCATCTGGCCGAGGATGCCGTCGATGAGGATCATAGCCGGGACGCGGTACTCCTCCGCCCGGTCAAAGGCGATGAAGACCATGTCGACCATCTCCTGCACCGTCGAGGGCGCGTAGACGAGCAGCTGGAAATCGCCGTGGCCGGTCGCACGGGTGGCCTGCCAGTAATCCGACTGGGCCGGCTGGATGCCGCCGAGGCCGGGGCCGCCGCGCTGGACGCTGACGATGAGCGCCGGCAGGTCACTGCCCGCGAGATAGGAGATGCCCTCGCTCTTGAGGCTGATGCCCGGCGAGGAGGAGGAGGTCATCGCACGCACGCCGGCCGACGCCGCACCGAGGACCATATTGATCGAAGCGATCTCGCTCTCACCCTGCAGGAAGGTGCCGCCGATCTTGGGCATACGCTTGGACATGTAGGCCGCGATCTCGGTCTGCGGGGTGATGGGGTATCCGAAATAGTGGTGGCAACCGGCACGGATCGCCGCTTCGGCGATGGCCTCATTGCCCTTCATAAGTACCTTTTCAGCCAATGATTCTCCCTACCTTTCCACTGTAATTGCGCAGTCGGGGCACATCAGCGCGCACATCGCACAACCGATGCACTTCTCCGGCTCAACCACCTCGGCCGGATAAAAGCCTCTGCTGTTGAGCTTGTCCGTCGAGAGCGCGATAATCTTCTTGGGGCAGGCAGGAACACACATGCCGCAGCCCTTGCACACCTCGACGTTTACCGTCATCTTTGCCATCTTGGTTTCCACCTCCGGTTCGTCGTTTTAAAAACCTCATCGCACCATGGGGACCCCTCCGCCTGCCGCGGGCGGGCCCCGCATTTGGATTTACCCGTTTATCTCCAGGCCGCATTCTCAGAGAATCCAGCCCTGGCCGATCCCTTCAGGCGGGCGGGCCGCCGGCGGCTTGCGCACCGGCTCGTCCGGCCGCTCCGCCGGCTCATCCCACGGCGTCCGCACATAGATCTTCACCGGCACCGCCGTCTCTAAATCCCCAAAGGACGCCCGGCAGAGGTCCTCGCGGATGGTCGTCATCGTCAGCGGCACCCCGGTTTCCCGCTCGATCGCCTCGGCGTAGTCGAAGGAGGCCTTGATATCCTCCGCCGTCGTCAGCTTGGCGAGGTGGGAGTTGTTGACCAGCTCGGTCACCCGCAGGCGGGAGGCCGCCTCAATCGCCCGCATCAGCTCGACGGTATCGTCGACCCCCTGGGTCCAGTAGCGGTAGCGGTTGATCACATAGAGCATCCGGTAGCGCTCCTCCCCGATGAGCCGGGCATACTGCCCCAGCGCCACCGCGCCGGCGTCGTCGCCGCCGACATCGAGGATGACATACCGGTCCTTGCGGTTAAAAACCGAATAGATATCCCCCGGCATACTCGGCAGATCAACATTGCTGTTGGCATAGTCCATCGCGACCAGCTCGATATCATGCCGCCGGGCCAGGTCGGCAAAGTCCGCCGAACGGAAGTAGGGGTTGACGATATCGAGATCGACCAGCGCAACCCGCAGCCCCTGATCCCGCATCTGGATCGCCAGGTTGATGGCCACATTGGTTTTGCCCGAGCCGTAATGCCCGGTTACAATTGTGATTCTCGGAATCTGTACCGCCTGCTTGTCCATACCGGCGCCTGCCTTTCCTGCCGGCCCCGCCTGCCGGCCGGGCCCTAAAGTGCCGCACCGCCCGTCGGATACCGACCGGTGCCATACCGTTTATTATAGCATAGGCGGGGAGGCAACACAACCTCTCCCCGCCCGCTCGCCGACAATTTCCTCTGTTCGCGGGAAAAGCTTCCCGCCTCTATCCTACCACCGAAAGGACCGGATGTCCAATCGCTCCTGCGTCTCCCCGGCTATGCGTTTTTGCCTATCGCCGGGGGAATCCCTACCGTCCTTCCGCCCAGCCGATCACCGGTCCGGCATCCCGATGGCCGGCCTCATAGAGGGCGTCGAGCACCGCCCGGCGCTTTTCGAACCGGCCGATCGGGATCTCAGCCGGCGGACGCAGGACGAGGGCGGTCCCGGCCGCCTCCAGCTCCGCGACATCGTCGAGTTCGTCGTTGTAGATGATATGCCGCCGCTCGATGCAGTCGATCATTGCCGGATAGCGCCGGTAGAGGTAGCGGTAGACCGCCCGGCCCGATTCCGGCTGCTTGCGGTAGCCGGCCGGCCGGGTCAGCACGACGATCAGCCGGTCACACCCAGCCTCGATCGCCTTCCGGACGGGGATGGGGTCGGAGGTGCCGCCGTCGAGATATTTGTGCCCGCGGAAGTTGACGATGGGGGAGAAGACGGGCAGCGAGGAGGAGGCCCGCAGCAGGGTGGTCCCCCGGCGCATCGCCTCCTTGCCGTAGTAGGCCGGCAGCCCGGTCTCGACGTCGGTGACCCCGACGAGAAATTCCACCGGATTGCGACCGAACGCCGCGTAGTCGAAGGGATCGAGCTTTTCGGGAATCTCCTTGAAGATAAAATCCATCCCGAACATCGACCCGGTTTTGAGGTAGTTGCGCACCCCGAGATAGCGGGGATTCTCGATGTTGTCGACGATCACCCGCCGCGCCCGGCCATACTGGTCGGAGAGATAGGACGCGGCATTGCAGGCGCCCGCCGACACCCCGATGCAGAAGTCGGGATACCAGTGGGATTCATGCAGCCGGTCGAGCACCCCGCAGGTGTAGAGCCCCCGCATCCCGCCGCCCTCGAGCACCAGTCCAATCTTCGCAGCCATGACCCTGACCCCTTTTCTCCGATTTTCCGTCCTCTGTATTATAGCACAATCTCCATCCTATGCAAGCGGGAGCGATTGCGGGGAGCCCGCGCTTGCAATCACCTGCGGTGACCGGGAGCCCCGGCGGGCAATCGCCTGCGGCGGCCACCTTCCCAGATGGTACAGACCTTCTAGTCGAGCGGCATCCAGCTGCGCGAGTGAAGAGTGAATGCAGTGAAGAGTGAAGAGTTTTGGAGTGAGCGCAGGGCGCTCACATTCCGATAAGACCATCCGCACCCCGTAAGGGGTAGCACAAATAGTCCTCCCGGCTTTGGCCGGGAGGACTATTTCCATGAAGATTTTTTAATATGCCGATTCGCAGGCGCGCCACTTTCCCGTTTCCACCCCACCTTCGTGTGCGATGCGCCAGCCGGGGCTCCCCGGCCTTGCGCTGGTTCTTGCGCTGACCATGGTGCTCGGCTTTGCCGCGACCGCGTCCGCTGCGTATCTGGATTTCAGCTTCGACCTGTTCCCCAGTGATGGCGTGACCTACGAGGTCGACGGCTTCAAGGGCACCGAGTTCGATGTCGAAGGCAACAAAGAGTACAAAATTAAGGCGACCTTCACCGATGCCGCGCTGAACTCCAGCTATGCGGTCGACAACAGCCTGTATGATGGCCTCTACGAGGATCTTCAGGTGCTCAACATCATTGACAGCTACTATGCCTACAACGGCAACCACAGCTGGACTTATGGTTCGGCTAACGGTGGCGCAACCAATGTTGCCGATCATAACACCAACCCGATGACCAAGGCTATCAGAAAGGCTGGTTTGAGCGGCGCCACTCTGTGGAATACTTTCTGCCGTGAGCTGCAGGCTACTGCCACAACCACCTTCGAGGATGTCTACGAGGATTCGGCTGCTTTCCGCAGCGCTGTCCGTGAGCTGCGCAACAGCCCCTACTACCTCGACTACACCAACAGCATCTACGGTCTTGCCAAGGGCATCGTCGCGACCGCTTCGTCCAGCGACAGCACCTACGCGACCGTGACCAGCCAGCCCACCATCGATATCGACCGTAACATCGCGGACGATGAGACTACCTACACCGTCGAGTTCAAGGTTCGGTTTACCAACACCACCTTCCGGACTGCCGATGTCGATATCGACGTCAACTACAGCGCTGCTGGTTCCACCCAGTCCAACCGCTACACCCACAAAGACACCCTTTCCTTCACCGTCTTCCAGGCTCAGTACCGCACCTTCACCGAGCAGGATGCCCTCATCGCCTTCGGTGTCACCCCGAACGTTGAGATCAGCGCTGATGACTATGCTTACATCTCCGCCGATGCGTTC
>CASGDD010000238.1 GCA_949300115.1 uncultured Oscillospiraceae bacterium
GCTGGGTGCATTTTTATTCTACCATGGATTTTCTACCATCGCAAGGCAAAATACACGGGCGTTCGACAACGCTTATATCGAAATGTGAATGCAAAGCATTCACACCACAACTCTTCACCTTTCACTGCATTCACTCTTCACTCGCGCGGCTGGGAGCCGCTCGACCGGAAAGTCTGCATCACCCAAGAACGTGGCGCGCGCAGCGCAAATGCCAGCGGGGGCACCCCGCCGCGCCCGGCTATTTGTCGTCGAGTTTGAGGACCGCCATGAACGCCTCGGGCGGGACTTCGACCGAGCCGAGCTGGCGCATCTTCTTTTTGCCCTCCTTCTGCTTCTCGAGCAGCTTCTTCTTGCGGGTGATGTCGCCGCCATAGCACTTGGCCAGCACATCCTTGCGCAGCGCCTTGACCGTCTCGCGGGCGATGATCTTGCCGCCGATGGCCGCCTGGATGGGCACCTCGAACATCTGCCGGGGGATGTTCTCCTTCAGCCGTTCGGTGATCTTGCGGGCGCGGGGATAGGCGCCGTCGGCAAAGACGATGAAGGAGAGGGCGTCGACAATCTCGCCGTTTAGGAGCACATCCAGCTTGACGAGCTTGGAGGGCATGTACCCCTTCATCTCATAGTCGAGCGAGGCATAGCCGCGCGACCGGCTCTTGAGCGCGTCGAAAAAGTCGTAGATGATTTCCCCGAGGGGCAGATCGTAGTGGAGATCGACCCGCTTGTCGTCGAGATAGCGCATATCCCGAAAGACCCCCCGCCGCTGCTGGCAGAGCTCCATAATCCCGCCGGTGAAATCGGTCGGGGTGTAGATGTGCGCCTCGACCACCGGTTCCTCGGCGCTCTCGATGAGGCTGGGGTCGGGGTAGTTGGTGGGATTGTCGATCATCAGCGTCTCGCCGTTGGTCATATGCAGCTTATACACAACGCTCGGGGCGGTGGTGATGATGTCGAGGTTAAATTCCCGCTCGAGCCGCTGGGTGATGATCTCCATGTGCAAAAGCCCCAAAAATCCGCAGCGGAAACCGAATCCCAGCGCCGCCGAGGTCTCCGGCTCATAGGAGAGGGAGGCGTCGTTGAGCTGCAGCTTTTCGAGCGCGTCCCGCAGGTCGGGATACTTGTCCCCCTCGGTCGGGAAGATGCCCGAAAAGACCATCTGGCTGATCTTGCGGTAGCCGGGCAGCGCCTCGGCCGCCGGCCGGGCGGCATCGGTGACCGTATCGCCCACCTTGGTCTCGCTGACCGTCTTGATCGAGGCGGTGAAATAGCCGACCTCGCCCGCCCGCAGCTCGCCGGTCGGCACCAGCGCGGTCGCGCCCATCACGCCGACCTCGACCACCTGGTATTCGGCGCCGGTCGACATCAGCCGGGCGTTGGTGCCCACCTTGAGCACCCCGTCGACCATCCGCAGATAGACGATGACCCCCTTGTAGGGATCGTAGACCGAGTCGAAGATGAGCGCCCGCAGCGGGGCGGTCTCGTCGCCGCCCGGCGCGGGGATCTCCCGCACAATCCGCTCGAGCACCTCGTCGATGCCGATATCCTGCTTGGCCGAGATGCGGGGAGCGTCCTCGGCGGGGATGCCGATGATCTCCTCAATCTCATGCGCCGCCCGGTCGGGATCGGCGCTCGGCAGGTCGATCTTGTTGATGACCGGCAGCACCTCGAGGTCGTTGTCGATCGCGAGATAGGTGTTGGCCAGCGTCTGGGCCTCCACCCCCTGGGAGGCGTCGACGACCAGGATCGCCCCCTCGCAGGCGGCAAGCGAGCGGGAGACCTCGTAGGTGAAGTCGACATGCCCCGGGGTATCGATGAGGTTAAACTGATAGTCCTTTCCGTCCTTCGCCTTGTAATCGACCCGGACGGCGCGGGCCTTGATGGTGATGCCCCGCTCTCTTTCGAGGTCCATATTGTCGAGCAGCTGGTCGGTCATCTCGCGCGGGCTGACCGCCTGGGTGTGTTCGAGAATCCGGTCGGCCAAGGTACTCTTGCCGTGGTCGATGTGGGCAATGATCGAAAAGTTGCGGATGGTATCGCGATAGGACACGTTCATTCCTCCAGAAAAGGGATCAACGGGAAGGCGGAGCCGCGTCTTCCCTGTTATCTGCATATTCCATTCCAGTATAGCACATCCATCGCTGTTCGTCCAAGTATTTTTCTGCGTATCGACCGGAAGGGCAAAAAACGCGCGGGAGGATTTGCGTCCCCGCCCCACATGCGGTATAATCAGGATGGATGCTGGCGCTGTGACCTGTCAGCGCTTCGATGGGATGGGGTATCGGCCCATCCCGGGGGATCCATCCACCGTCGCCCGGCCATCGGAAGGATGGCTTCATCCCCGGCGCGGCCTGCCCGCCCGGGATCTTCTTGAAAGGATGGGGAAAGGATGAACACACGCAAGTACGGCAAGCTGGGCTGGGACGTCTCGGCGCTCGGTCTCGGCTGCATGCGGCTGCCGCGCATCTACGACGGCAGCGAGGTTGCCCAGGTCGACCGGGAGAAGGCGTATGAGCTGATCCGCTACGCGGCGACCCACGGCATCAACTACTTCGACACCGCGCTGACCTACCACAACCGCACCAGCGAGGAGGTGCTGGGCGAGGCGCTCGACGGCGGCCTGCGGGAGAAGGTGCATGTCGTCACCAAGCAGCCCTTCTCGGTCATGAAGAGCAAGGCGGACATCCGCCGCAACCTCGAAGCGACCCTCAAAAAGCTGCGCACCGACTACCTCGATGTCTATCTCATCCACAACATCAGCGACAAGGATTGGCCGGGCATCCAGCAGCTGGATGTCATCAGCGAGTATGAGAAGTTCAAGGCGGAGGGGCTCATCCGCGCCATCGGCTTCAGCTACCACGGCACCTACGCCGGCTGGAAGCCGATCTTCGACTTCTACGATTGGGATATGTGCCAGATCCAGCAGAATATGATCGACGTCGACAAGGAGGTCACCGAGCAGGCGATTCTCCGGGCGGGCGAGCGGGGCTGCGCGCTGGTCATCATGGAGCCGCTGCGGGGCGGCGGCCTGGCGAATGCCCCGGCGTCGGTGAAGGCGGTCTACGACCGGTACCCCGAACATCGCGAGCCGTACGAGTGGGCGTTTAAGCATCTCATCAACTACCCGCAGATCTCGACCATCTTAAGCGGCATGACGACGATGGAGCAGCTCAAGGCGAATATCGAGCTGTTCTCGAAACCCACCTCGGTGCCGAACAGCCTGTCGGAGGAGGAGAAGACGATCATCCGGGAGGCCAAGGAGGCCTACGACGCGATTGTCACCGTGCCCTGCACCCGCTGTGAATACTGCATGCCCTGCCCGCAGGGGGTGGATATCCCCGGCGCCTTCTACCGCTACAACGAGGGCATGATGTTCGGCAGCTTCGATCAGCCGAAGCGCAGCTATATGTTCTCCATCCGCGCCGGCCGCAGTGCCGACCACTGCATCGGCTGCGGCGCCTGCGAACGCAAATGTCCCCAGCATATCCCCATCATCCAGTCGCTCAAGACCGCCCATGAGGCGCTCAAGGGCTGGATTGAGTAACGAGCTCATAAAATATTAGAGATAGATCGGATAGAGGGGGCCGGTGCGGCGCATCGGCCCCGCTGTCCTCTCTACAGGAAGGTGAAAGAAGATGTCGGTGGAAGCTGTTCGAGAGTATCTGCGCCGGTGGAACCGGCAGGAGGATATCCTGCTGATGGATGTGTCGACCGCGACCGTCCCGCTGGCGGCCCAGGCGCTGGGCGTTGAGGAGGCGCGCATCGCCAAGACGCTCTCCTTCGCGGCGAAGGAGGACGACGGTCACGCGCTCATCCTGGTGACGGCGGGCGACCAGAAGATCGACAACCGCAAATTTAAGGATCAGTTCGGCATGAAGGCGCGGATGCTCTCCCCCGAGGACGCGCTGCGGCTGACCGGCCATCCGGTGGGCGGCGTCTGTCCCTTCGCCCTGCCGGCGGGGACAGAGGTCTATCTCGACCGCTCGCTCGAACGCTTCACCACCGTCTATCCCGCCTGCGGCGCCGGCAATTCCGCCATCGAGATGACCCCCGCGGAACTCGAACGCTGCGCCGAGGCGACCGGATGGGTAGACGTGTGTAAAGCGATTGCATGATTTTTTCGCCGATTTTGCCGAAGCAAAATCGGCGAAAAAATCATGGGCGCAATCGCGATGAAATATTTGTCCAATCATCCGATTGGACAAATATGAAATATGCCGCTGCGCGGCATATGAAATGAACGGCTGGAGTCTGTCCAGACTCCAGCGTACATGAAATATTCGTCCCCACTTGCGCGGGGACGAATATGTTGGAGCCGGCGCCCTCGCGCCGGCTTCTTTATGCGTGGGAGGATAGCGGGGAGGGGGCGCGGCATCCATCGTTTGATGTCCTTCCCACTCCGTGCGCGAATTGCCAGCGCGGGCTCCGCGCTCCATGAAGAAAGTTCTTGCGCTGGTTCTTG
>CASGDD010000239.1 GCA_949300115.1 uncultured Oscillospiraceae bacterium
ATCTGCCCTTCCGTCCGCCGCTTTGCAGCAATTTTGCGATGCTTCGCAGTTTCCCCGGAAACTTTTGTTTTCTTATCTCACCCGCGCTAAACCCGGGGCGCGTGTCGTTGTTCGCGCAGGCTCTATAGGCGCGGCCCCGACGATCGATCCTGCGAAGGCGGCGGGCGCGCTGGGATGCGGGGAGCGATCTGCCCTTCCGTCCGCCGCTTTGCAGCGATTTTGCGATGCTTCGCAGTGCCCCCAGAAACTTTTGTTTTTTCATCTCACGCGCGCTAAATCCGGGGCGCGTGTCGTTGTTCGTGCAGGCGCTATGGGCGCGGGCCCGACGATCGATCGCGCAGAATTACCCCGTGCGCGCACGGATGCTAGGTGTTGCCCGACCGGCAAGTCTGCACTATTCTGGGAACGTGGTCGCCGCAGGCGATTGGAAGCCGGGGCTCCCGGGCGCGCAGCGCAATCGCCCGCCGGGGCTTCCCGGCCGTGGTCTGCGCAGGTGATTGGCAGCGCGGGTTCCTCGCCCATGGCCGCGCGTATATTTGGGGGGCTTTGGGGGACAATGGAAGGGACAAGACGCTTGGACGCGGAAAGGGGAGCTGAGGGATATGTTGACGCCGGGACAGTATGGGGAGATGGTGAAGCGGGCGGCGCCGCCGTCGCCGGTGGGGAAGAACTGCGGGATGGCGTTTGTGATCGGCGGGGGGATCTGCGCGCTGGGACAGCTGCTGCGCTGGGGATTCGAACGGCTGGGATTGGCGGCGCCGTTGCCGTCGACGCTCACCTCCGTCTCGCTCATCCTGCTGGCCGCCCTGCTGACCGGGTTCGGGGTCTTCGACCGGATTGCCAAGGTGGCCGGGGCGGGGACGCTGGTGCCGATCACCGGATTTTCCAACGCGATGACCGCGCCCGCCCTCGAATTCAAGAGCGAAGGGCTCATTCTCGGCCTGGGCGCGAAGATGTTTGTCATCGCCGGGCCGGTTCTCTGCTATGGAACGGCAGCCTCGGCCATCTGCGGGCTGTTTATCTATCTCTTTGGGCTTTATTGAGAGGGGGTGACAGGATGATGACCCGAATCGGCCGCGCGACCCTGCGGCTGGAGAATCCGCCGGCCATCGTCGGCTACGCGGCGATTGGCGGCAAGAAGGAGGGGGAGGGGCCGCTCGGCGGCGCGTTCGACCAGGTGCATGCCGACACCACCTTCGGGGAAACCACCTGGGAAAAGGCGGAAAGCCGGATGCAGAAGGACACCGTCCACAAGGCGCTCGACAAGGCGGGGCTCTCCCCCTCGGATATCCACTATGTCTTTTCGGGGGATCTGCTCAGCCAGATCATCTCCTCCAACTTCGGGCTGCGGGAGTTCGGCATCCCCTATGTGGGGCTCTATGGCGCCTGCTCGACGATGGCCGAGAGTCTCGGGCTGGCGGCGGTCGCGGTTGCGTCGGGGGCGGCGGAGCGGGTGATCGCGATGACCTCCTCCCATTTTGCCACCGCCGAACGGCAGTTCCGTTTTCCGCTCGAATATGGCGGACAGCGCCCGCCGACCGCCCAATGGACAGCCACCGCCTGCGGCTGCGCGGTTGTCGCCGCCGAGGGCAGGGGGCCGCGTATCCGGCAGGTGACCTTCGGGCGGATGATCGACTACGGCGTCACCGACCAGAACAACATGGGCGCGGCGATGGCGCCGGCGGCGGCCGATACACTGCAGGCCTTTTTCGAGGATACCGGCAGCGGCCCGCGGGATTTCGATCTCATCGTCACCGGCGATCTCGGGTATGTCGGCAGCCATCTGCTCGGGAAACTGCTCGAGCGGGAGGGGATCTTGTTGGAGGAACGGCATACCGACTGCGGGATTTTGCTCTATGATCGGGCGAAACAGGATGTCCACGCGGGCGGGTCGGGCTGCGGCTGTTCGGCGGCGGTGCTCTGCTGCTATCTGCTGCCCCAGCTGGCGGCGGGGAAATGGCGGGAGATTCTCTTTGTCGCGACCGGCGCGCTCCATTCCCCCGTCAGCCTCGGCCAGGGCCAGTCGATCCCCGGGATCGCCCATCTGATTCATCTGACCGCCGGTGGGGAGGCATAGCGATGGAATTTGTCTGGATGCTGCTGCGTGCCTTTGTGGTGGGTGGGCTGTTCTGTGTGCTCGGTCAGCTGCTCATCGATAAAACCAAATTGACCCCCGCCCGGATTCTGGTGGGGTATGTCGTCGCCGGGGTGATCCTCGGATCGCTCGGGCTCTATCGCCCGCTCGTCGATTTCGCCGGCGCCGGCGCGACCGTACCGCTGACCGGCTTCGGCTACCTCCTGTCCGAGGGGGTTCGGCAGACCATCGCCGAGCAGGGGCTCATCGGGGTGCTCACCGGCGGCCTGACCGCCTCCGCCGCCGGCATCGAAGCCGCCATCCTGTTCGCCTTCCTGGTGGCGCTGGTGGGCAGACCCAAAGACAAAGCATGAGCGATTGCAGGATTTTTCCTGGTATCCGATTTGCCTTAGGCAAATCGGCGGCGAAATCCTGGGCGCAATCGCAATGAAATA
>CASGDD010000240.1 GCA_949300115.1 uncultured Oscillospiraceae bacterium
GCCCTCCTGCGGAATGCCGTGCGTGTCCCGCCGCGCGCGGAAATCCTCCTTGCCATTGCCCCCGATTATCTTTCGGATAGCAGCGAGGGGGAGGTCCGGCTGGCGGTGGCGATCCGTCCGGCCCTGCTGCTTGCCGCGGGCGGCTGGGCGGGCATACGCGTCCTGCGCGCATTTGCGTCCCGGCAGCCGGCCGGGGCCGCCGCGCATCCGGCGGACAGACGGAAAAAACCGAACGGGCACCCGCGTCCTGCGGCATCGGGTGCGGCGGTTGACAGGTGATAGAGGATAGGAAGGTGTGACAGCTATGAGTGAACAGACCACCCCGAATACGGCGCCGAACGGCCGCCGCAGGGACAACCCGATCGAGAGCTTGATCCAGACGGCACTCGAGAAGATCCGCCAGATCAGCGACGCCAATACGGTCATCGGCGAACCGATCCAGGCGCCGAACGGCACCCAGATCATCCCGGTCTGCAAGGTGTCGATGGGCTTTGCCGCGGGCGGCAGCGATTTCCCCTCCAAGACCCCGAAGGAACTCTTCGGCGGCGGTACCGGCGGGGGGTTAACCGTCCAGCCGCTCGCCTTTCTTGTCATCCACGCGACGGGGGAGGTGCGCGTCCTCGGCATCCCGACGGCGAACAGCACCGCCGATCGGATTGTCAACATGGTGCCCGGCGTGATCGATCAGGTCAGCGGGCTGTTTCATCGGGAAAGCCGTCCGGATATGGCAGGCCCGATGTCGGAGGATGACATCACCTTCTAGCCTTCTGGCATTCTGGATGGACGGAGGCGGGGATGGTTTCTCTGCCCGTCCGATGGGTGCTATCCGCCCGCCCTGCCGCATAAGGATGGGTAGAAGCCGGCGGCAGACCCGCCGGACGATACCGGGCGGGCGGTGAGGGTATGCGTGGCATGAAAAAGGGAAGGCGGCTGCTGGCCGGACTGCTGCTGGCGGCGGTTGCCGCGGCACTCTGTCGGGCCAGCGCCGGGGCCGCCGATCCGCCCGTGCTGTCGGCGGAGAGTGCCATCCTCGTCGAGGCGGAGACCGGACGGGTGCTGGTGGCGCAGAATGCCCGCGAGGAGCGGGCGATGGCTTCGACCACCAAGATCATGACCGCGCTGATCGCCCTCGAACAGCCCGAGCTGGACAGCTATTTTACCGTCGATGCGGAGGCCATCCGGGTGGAGGGCAGCTCGATGGGGCTGCGGGAGGGGGACCGGGTCACCCTGCGGACGCTGGCCGCCGGCATGCTGCTGGCGTCGGGCAACGACGCCGCCAACGCGGCGGCGGTGCGGATTGGGCGGATGATCCCCTGGTTTGTCGAGATGATGAACGCCCGTGCGGCCGAATTGGGGATGACACAGACCCACTTTGAGACCCCCTCCGGCCTCGACGGGGAGGAGCACTACTCGACCGCCTACGATCTGGCGCTGCTCGCCCGGGCGGCGATTGCAAACGACGATTTTCTCGCCCTCTGTTCGGCCGAACGGCTGCAGCTGCGGTACGGCAATCCCCCCTATGACCGGTGGCTTTCCAACCACAACAAACTGCTTGCCCGCTATGAGGGGACGATCGGGGTCAAGACCGGCTACACCAAAAAGGCGGGCCGCTGTCTTGTTTCGGCCTGCGAGCGGGAGGGGGTCACGCTGATCGCGGTGACACTGGATGCGCCCGACGATTGGAACGACCATATGGCGCTGTATGATTACGGCTTTTCCCAGCTGACCCGCACCTCCCTTGCTCCGCCCCAGCGGTCGTGGGAGCTGCCGGTGGCCGGCGGGTGCTCCGACCGGGTGACGGTGGCGGTCGGCGAGGGGATGGAGGCCTGGCTGCTGCCCTCCGACCTTACCCGGATCGAGACGGTGGTCGAGCTGCCCCGCTTTCTCTATGCGCCGGTTGCGTCCCGGCAGACGGTGGGGCGGGTGCGCTATCTCGTCGAGGGGGTGCTGGTCGCCGAACAGCCGATCCGGGCGGCGGAGGAGGTCGCGGCGGCCCACCGGCCGAGCCTGTGGGAACGGCTGTGCGGATGGTTTGGGCGCATGGTGGGCGGCGATGAGGACGAATTGCGCCGGGGAGCCGGCGATGGATAGCAATCAAACGGCAACATATGCGCGGCGGGAGCCGCTCAAAGGAGACAGCATGGAACGGGATATCAGAATACAGAAATTTTTAAGCGAATGCGGCTTTACCTCCCGCCGCAAGGCGGAGGAGATGATTCTCGAGGGCCGGGTGCAGCGCAACGGGCGCCCGGTGCAGCTGGGGGACAAGCTCGATCCCGGCCGGGATGTTCTGACGGTGGATGGCGAGCGGGTGCGGTATGACCGCCGCAAAAAGCACACCACCCTGCTGCTGAACAAGCCCCGGGGGGTGCTGACCACCCTGGAGGATGACCGCGGCCGCCGGACGGTGGCCGAGCTGGTGGCCGATCTGCCCGCCCGGGTCTATCCGGTGGGCCGGCTGGACAAAAACTCGGAGGGACTGCTCATCCTGACCGACGATGGGGCGCTCGCCAACCGGATTATGCATCCCCGCAGCCATCTCGGCAAGACCTACCGGGTGACCGTGCGGCCGGGGATCACCGAAGAGCAGGTGATCGCCCTCTCGACCGGCATCGAGCTGGACGGGCGGATGACCCTGCCGGCGACCGTGCGGGTGCTCACCCAGGAACCCGGCCGGGCGGTGATTGAGATGGTGCTGCGGGAGGGACGCAACCGCCAGATCCGCCGGATGTGCGAGGCGTTGGGGCTGGAAATTGCCCGGCTGCGCCGGACGGCGATCGGTCCCATCCGGCTGGGGATGCTCCGGCCGGGCGAATGGCGGGAGATGACCCCTGCCGAGCTGAGCGCGCTGCGCGGCGCGCTCGCCAAGGCGGGCGGCGGAGAGGAGGCGTAGCCATGCTGACATTGCAGCGGGTGCCCGGCAGGGAGACCGCCCCGGTGGCGGACATGCTGGGTGTCGAGATCTATGAGGATGAGGAGCTCTTTATCGCGCTCGACGGCGAGACGATTGTCGGCTACGCGATCTATGCGCTGACCGACCTGCAGGTGGTGGTCAGCACCTTTGAGGCGGACGGCAACGACGCCTTTGTCATCGACGGGCTGCTGCGGGCGGTGATGAACTATGCGGAAAACCGCGGCAGGGAGTATGTCGATTTCGACGAGGAATGCGACGGCGCGATGCTCGACCGGCTCGGCTTTTATGGGGAGGACGGTCGGCGCTACAACCTGCTGATCAGCAAATTTCTGCAGAGCGGCTGCGGCGGGGTGAGTTCTTAATCCGGCCGTCTGCGGTCGAAAAACCGGCGATGGAGCCGGTTTTGGGACTTGTTATTTGGCAGTTCTTTCTGTATAATATAAACTGACGGAATTTTTGAATTTAACGTTTCGCCCGAGGTTTGTCTTCCGAATGGACAACACCGTCTTCCGGCAGGCCGTCGGTATGGGTGGAAGGGGAGGCTCCCTCCACCCCGGCGGGAGTTTGCCCGAAAAAGCCCGATCCGGTCCGACGGGGAGACAAGCTGAGAAAACCGAGAAACGGAGGAACTTGTGATGGGTCAGGAAACCAAATATGGTCGTCTGATGGAGGCCCGGCAAGCGATGCAAAAATCCTCCCCGGCGCTTACGCGGATGACCGCGCTCTTTGACGCGGGCAGCTTCGCGGAGCTCGACACCTTCGCCAAGGCGGAGGGGAATGAGTGCGGCGTCATCACCGGATGGGGATACATCGACGGCAATCCGGCCTATGCTTTTGCGCAGGATGTGTCGGCCGACGGCGGCGCGGTGGGCCGTGTCCATGCGGCCAAGATTGCGCGGGTCTATGATCTCGCGGTCAAGACCGGCGCGCCGGTGATCGGCATCTACGATTCCAAGGGCGCCAAGCTGCGGGAGGGCGGCGACGCGCTGGATGCCTACGGGCTGATGATGGAAAGCGCCGCCGGTCTGTCGGGCGTGGTGCCCCAGATCTCGCTGGTGCTCGGTGTCTGTGCCGGGACGGCGGCCATGGTGGCGGCGAGCGCCGATTTTGTGGTGCTTTCGAAGGAGGCCGAGCTTTTCCTCACCCCGCCCTACACCGCCAAAGCGCAGGGCGAGACGCTTGAGGACGCCGGCACCGCCATGGGCGCGATGAAGGCGGGTGTCGCCTCGCTGGTGGCCGATTCGGAGGAGGAGGCCATCGCGGCGGTGCGCAAGCTGGTCAGCATCCTGCCGGTCAACAACCTTTCGAACAGCCCGATGTGTGAGTTTACCGCGGCGGACGCCGGTGAGGCGCTCCGCGCGATGGCGGAGAATCCCGGCGCGATCGACCTGATGGCCGCCATCGAGGGGATTGCCGACGCCGGCAGCGTGCTCGAGCTGGCGAAGGATTTCGGGACCCATGCCCGGACGGCGCTGGGTACCCTCGGCGGGATGGTCTGCGGCTTTGTCGGCGCGGGGGACGACCTCTGCCCCGATGCCTGCGACAAGATCGCCTCGCTGATGAACTTCTGCGACGCCTTCCAGATCCCGGTGGTGACGCTGGTGGCCTCCACCGGCTTCAAGCTCTCCTCCCGGACCGACCGTGAGGGCGGCATCCGGGCGGCGGCCCGTCTCGGGCATGTCTACGCGCGGTCGACCTGCCCGAAGATCGCGGTGGTCGCCGGCTACGCGATCGGCCCGGTCTATATTGCGCTGGCCGGCAAGGGCTCGAACACCGACCTGACCATCGCCTGGCCGGGCGCGGTGATCTCGGCGCTGAAGCCGGAGACCGCCGTCACCGTGCTGTGGGAGGATCGGATCACCGCCGAGACCACCCGCGCGATGCTGGAGGAGGAATACTGCGCCACCCTGGCGTCCCCCTTCGCGGCGGCCGCCGACGGTCGGATTGCCGACGTGATCGATCCCGCCGAAACCCGGAATGCCCTCCTGGCCTCACTGGATATGCTGGCCGGCAAGCGGGTGGTCGGACCCGCCCGCAAGCATTCCAACCTGCCGCTCTAAGCCG
>CASGDD010000241.1 GCA_949300115.1 uncultured Oscillospiraceae bacterium
CGCCGAGGATGTCCACACCTTTGTCGAGGGCGAGCTGACCCGCCGCATCGGCGACGCCGGCAAGCGGCTGCATACCGCCCGGAGCCGCAACGACCAGGTTGCGCTCGATCTCCGGCTGTGGACCAAACGGGAGCTGGACGAGACGATGGCGCTCGTCCGCGAGATGATCGCCGCGCTGTGTGACATCGCGAGCGAACACACCGAAACGATCATGCCCGGCTATACCCATCTGCAGCGGGCCCAGCCGATCACCTTCGCCCATCATCTGATGGCCTACGCCGAGATGCTCCTGCGCGACTGGGGCCGGCTGGGGGACGCGAAGGCGCGGATGGACGAAAACCCGCTCGGCTGCGGGGCGCTCGCCGGCACCACCTATCCGCTCAATCGGGACCGCACCACCGAGCTGCTCGGCTTCGCGCGCACCTGCCAGAACAGCCTCGACGGCGTCTCCGACCGGGATTATACCATCGAGATTGCCGCCGCCCTCTCGATCCTGATGATGCATCTCTCCCGGCTGTCGGAGGAGGTCATCCTCTGGTGCTCGTGGGAGTTTAAGTTTGTCGAGCTGGACGACGCCTTCGCCACCGGTTCGTCGATCATGCCGCAGAAGAAAAATCCCGACGTGGCCGAGCTCTGCCGCGGCAAGAGCGGCCGGGTATACGGCGACCTCATCACCCTGCTGACGATGATGAAGGGCATCCCGCTCGCCTACGACAAGGATATCCAGGAGGACAAGGAGGCGCTCTTCGACGCGGTCGATACCGCCCAGATCTGTCTGCGGACGATGATCCCGATGCTCCGGACGATGACCGTCCTGAAGGACAACATGCGCGCGGCCGCGGCCAAAGGCTTCATCAACGCCACCGATTGCGCCGACTATCTCGTCGGCAAGGGCCTGCCCTTCCGCGACGCCTACAAGGCGGTGGGTGAGATTGTCGCCCGCTGCATCGACTGCGGCGCCACCCTCGAGACGCTGCCGCTGGACGACTACCGCACGGTCTGTCCCCTCTTCGGGGAGGATGTTTACGACGCCATCTCGCTCGACCGCTGCGTGCGCGAGCGGAAGGTGACCGGCGGTCCCGCCGCCGAAACGGTCGCCCAGCACATCCAGGCGGTCCGGGAAAAGCTTGCCGGATCGAACCTGTAATCCGTCATGAACCGCGATGATCCGGGGATGGACGCTGTCCCCGGATCATCTCCCCTATATAAGCCCGCCTCCATCCCACCGGTGGGGCGGGGCCTCGATGGGGTTCCAGGAGGAGTGACCACAGATGAAACAAACCATCAAGGTATTTATTGACGGCGCCGAAGGCACCACCGGCCTGCGGCTGTATGACCGTCTGTCCGAACGGGAGGACATCGAGCTGCTCACCATCGATCCCGCCCTGCGCAAGGATGCCGACGCCCGGGCGGAGGTCTCCAACCGCGCCGATGTCGTCTTCCTCTGCCTGCCCGACGATGCGGCCAGAGAGGCCGCGGCACGGATCGATCCTTCGGTCAAGGTGATCGACGCCTCGACCGCCCACCGCACCGCCGACGGCTGGGCCTACGGCTTCCCCGAGCTGTCGGCCGGACAGCGGGTGCGGGTCGCCCAGGCCAGCCGGCTGGCCAACCCCGGCTGCCACGCCACCGGCTTTATCTCGCTCGTCTATCCGCTCGTCGCGTCGGGGATTGCCACCCCCGACTATCCCTTCAGCTGCCACTCGGTGACCGGCTATTCGGGCGCCGGCAAGGCGATGATTGCCAAATACAACGACCCCAGCCGCCCGGAATACTACGCCTCCCCCCGCCAGTACGCGATGAGCCAGGCGCACAAACACCAGGCGGAGATGCAGAAGATGTGCGCGCTCACCCGCACCCCGATCATCCACCCGATCATCTCGGACATCTACGCCGGCATGGTCGTCACCGTCCCGATCTACACCCATCTGCTCCACCGCTATCCGTCGGCCGAGGAGCTGCAGCGGTTCTTCGAGGACTTTTACGCGGGTCAGAAGCTCGTCCATGTCATGCCCTTCGGCGCCGAAAGCGCCTACGAGGGCGGCATGATCGACGCCGTCCAGCTCGCCGGCTACGACGATCTCGAGATCTTCGTCTGCGGCAACAGCGAACGGGTGGCGCTGGTCGCCCGGTTCGACAACCTCGGCAAGGGCGCGTCGGGCGCCGCCATCCAGAATATGAACATCATGTGCGGGCTGCCGGAGGAGACCGGCCTGCGGATCTATCCCGAGCGGTAGTCCGTCCCCAGCCAGCCCCAGAGGATAGGAGCAATCGGTATGATCAAAAGGATCGCGGGCGGCATCTGCGCCGCCAGGGGATTTCGAGCGGCCGGTGTCCATTGC
>CASGDD010000242.1 GCA_949300115.1 uncultured Oscillospiraceae bacterium
ATAAGGCGCCCAGCAAGTTCAATTTGACCGGGAAAATTACCAACACCACGATTACTGGCAGCAAGACCGATTTGGACGTGATCGACTTGATCGAGAAGCTCGAGGCGCACCAAACCGGAGGAAGGACCGAGCCCCTTAACAGGGAAAACCAGGAAAAAGAAACATACCCCCCGTATAGTGGGCGCTTCCAGATCGTCTTCCCCCAGGCGGGCAGCGTAGAGTACTGGGCGGAACCTCCTGTGGAGCAGGGCGCGGCAGCCACTCCCGACCAACCCACCGGCGACAAGCAGAACCCCTCGATGGGCGGCGCGCGGTAAGGACCAAAGATCGATCAACCAGGCCGCTGGGAAGGCCGGATGGCAAGCCATCCGAAGCCGCCCGGCGGCCCTTTGTTTCGCCCGGATGGGGGGATGGGGGCGGCTGTTCCGCCCGCGCCTGCCGGATGGGGGGAGGATAACCACGGGCAAAGCGGCCTGCCCTTTTCCGGTTGGCGGCGGCTTTTAGAGTTTGGCCGTCTGCGTATCCGCCTCGGCCTATGGGTTTTGTTCATGGATTTGCCGGGGTGTTTTGCCCCCCGGGCAGTACGGGGGATCCTCGAATGGCAACAAGAAACACCGCCCACCGGCAGCAGTCCGATGGGCGGTGCGAAAGGAAGGTGTGTGCGGTTTAGAAGAAGAGGTGGATGCAGACCGCCGACAGCGGGATGGCAATGATCGTCCGCTCGATGAAGCAGATGATGATCTCGCTGAACTTGATGGGCGATTTGGTCGCCAGCATGACCGAAGCGGTCTCGGAGAAGAAGATGATCTGGACCATCGAGACGAGGCAGACGAAGGCGCGGGCCTCGTAGCTGATCACCGCGAGGTTTTTGGTCAGCAGCAGGACGGGCAGGAACATCTCGGCGAGGCCGATCGGCATCGAAGCGGCGATCATCGAGGCGTCGGGCACACCACAGAGCATCAGCAGCGGCTGGAAGATGTAGCCGACCCAGGTGAAGATGGGGGTGTACTCGGCGAGGATCATCGCGGTGACGCCGATGGCCGACAGCATGGTCAGCACCTGCGGCATGACCAGCATGTTGTCGCGCAGGCTCAGGGCGATGTCCTTGACCGGGCCGCGGGAGATGCCGGCGCGCTTGACGCCGCGCACAAAGCCGCGCGGGAAGGTCTGGGCGGTGTAGTGGGCGTCGGCCAGGTCGGCCTCGGTCTGCTCACGGCCGCTGAAGTAGCGGTTGGGCTTGCGGCTGATGGGCGGGATGCGGATCATGATGAAGGCCATGATAAAGACCATGATGAAGCTCAGCGCGTAGATCTTGACAAACTGATCGGAGCAGCCGGCGGTGTCGATGACCATGTAGGCGAAGCCGATCGAGACGGCGCTGAAGCCGGTCATGATCGAGACCATCTCCTTGTCGGTGTAGACACCCTGCTTCCAGAGGCGGTTGGTGATCATGACGCCGAGGGAGGAGGAGCTGACGAAGGAGGTGACCGCGTCGAGGGCGGCCTTGCCGGGGATCTTGAAGAGGGGGCGCATCAGCGGCTCGAGGATGGCGCCGATGACCTCCATCAGGCCGTAGTTAAGGAGCATCGGCATCGCGAAGGCGCCGACCAGCATGATGCCGAGGACGCCGACGACGACCGGCGGGATGACGTTGCCGCCGGTGGCGTCACCGGTGATCATCTCAAAGCCGGGGAAGGGGGTGGTCTCCTTGAGGGCGTACAGGAAGACATAGAGCCCGCCTAAGAAGTAGAGGACGGTGTGGAGCACCTTGTCATTCTTGTAGACGTCCGCCAGCATCGAGTTGCAGCTGTTCTTTTTGATGTATTTGAAGTAGACGTGCAGACAGAAGTTCGCGAAGATGATCGCGAAGACGATCCAGTAGATGGCGACGCCGAACAGGCCGGTGAAGCCGTTGTACAGCAGCGAGAAGATGACCTCGCTGTCGCCGTCCCCGGTGGGGAGCGAGCCGAAGAAGACGAGCACGCCGATGATCGAGCAGATGATGAACAGCGGGATGCCCCGGCGCTTCTGCTTGTCGGTCAGTGTAATTTTGTCAAGATCCGGCGATGACATATCGGGATCGAGGACGATGTTTTTTGCGTTTTCTGCCACTCTCAACACCCTTTCATGAAAGTATTCTCATACCGTTTGTAGGAAAGACCCCCGGACAGCAAGCCCGGGGGCCTCCTTCAAGATCGATGGAATTGTGGGGCGGCGCGGGTTATTTCTGCGCTTCCCGCTCCTTCTTCTGCACCGCCAGGATCGAGATGAACTCGAAGCAGATGTTGGCGGCCATGTAGGCGGTGATTTCGCCGTGGTCGTAGGCGGGCAGCACCTCGACGACGTCGAAGGCGACAAAGTGGAGATCCTTCAGCGCGCGGACCAGCTCGAGCACCTCGAGGGAGGTGAAGCCGCCGACCTCGGGGGTACCGGTGCCGGGCGCGTAGGCGGGATCGACAAAGTCGATGTCGAAGGTGAGGAAGACGGGCATGTCGCCGACGCGGGCCTTGATCCGCTCGATCAGCGCCTCGAAGCCCATCTTGCGGACCTCATGCGCCGGGACGAGATCGTAGCCGAGGTCACGGGCGATCTGGTGCTCGTTGGGATCGTAGAGCGAGCCGCGCATGCCGACCTGGATCGAGTGGGACGGATCGACAAGGCCCTCCTCAAGGGCGCGGCGGAAGGGGGTGCCGTGGTTGTATTTCTGGCCGAACACCTCGTCACAGATGTCCGAGTGGGAGTCGAAGTGAACCATCGCGAGCTTGCCGTACTTCTTCGCAACGGCGCGCATCTCGCCCAAGGTGATGCTGTGGTCGCCGCCCAGCGTGATGGGGATGATGCCGGCGTCGACGATCGGCTGCATCTCCCGCTCGATCGCCTCGTAGGTCGGATGGATGTAGCCGGGGGTGACGTTGACGTCGCCGTAGTCGGCGCCGCGCAGGTTCTCGAGGATGTTGACGCCCATGATGACGTTGTTCGGCTTCATCATGGCCGAGATGCTGCGGATGGCCGCCGGACCGAAGCGGGAGCCGCTGCGGTAGGAGGACGCGGTGTCAAAGGGGATACCGACGATCGCGAAGTCGAGATCCTTCGGCTCGGTCATGTGCGGGATGCGCATGAAGGTGCCGGTGTTGCAGAAACGGGGGGACGAAAGGGCGCTTGCGGGTTGGTTGCTCATAGCTCTTGCCTCCAAATCTCAAAGTTTCAGGACGATATCGGTCGGTGTTGCACGGTTTTTCTGATATCATGATACCATCTCCGCGGCATTTTGTATCATTTGAACAATGAATGCGCTATATAAAATTTCAAATACCCTTTTTCATCGATGTTGAACATTGCCTCCTTTTGGGGGAATGTGCTACAATACAAAAGGAGATTGCTATCACGAAGGGGAGGGAAGCCGACTTGCGCTTAAATCTCAATACGCAGATCCTGGAATACGCGCTGGAAATCAGCCGCTGCGGTTCGATCAGCCGGGCGGCGCAGAACCTCTTTCTCTCCCAGCCCAACCTCAGCACCAACATCAAGGCGCTCGAGGAATCGCTCGGCTTTCGGATCTTCACCCGTTCCTCCAAGGGGATCATGCCGACGCCGGAGGGGGAGATGTTCCTCAAGTCGGCCGAGATCATCGTTTCGGAGATGGCGAACATCCGGCGGATTCCCGAGCTGTGCAATCCCGACCGCTCGGAGGGGCTGTCGGTCGTCTGCGCCTACTCCTCCTACATCCTCGATCTCACCATCCAGTTCATCCAGCTCAGCGAGTGGAAATTTCCGCAGAACACCTTCAAGGAGACGGGGCTCAACCACATGCTGGAGGACATCATCGCGAAGGACTACCGGCTGGGCTTTTTCTACGACTTCGAATGCAACCACCACAAGCGCCAGAAGCTGGCCGAGCGCTACTTCCTCGACCTCAACCTTCTCAAGCGCAACATCCCGGTGGTGGCGATGATCAGCAAGAACCATCCGCTGGCCAACCGGCAGAGCGTCTCGGTCGAGGAGCTGCGGGACTATCCGCTGGTGGTCTATGAGGACTTTGCCTACGACGATTGGCTCGGCCCGATCGGCATCGACCGGCACGCTTCGGTGCTCTACATCTTCGACCGCGGCGGGATGCTTGAGACCCTTCGCAGCAGCGGCGGCGTCGGGATCGCCACCGGCCATGCCTGGGGCCCTCGGGATATCCGGGACGCCATCGAGATCCCGGTGACCGGCACCCGCAGCGTCCTCAATCAATATTGGATCAAAGCCTCCGACTGCCGGCTGGGCAGCTTCGAGCGGCAGTTTATCGACTTCCTCAAGGCGGAGTTCGAGAAGTAATCCCACACAAAAAACGAGAACGCCCGGCCGGAAAGCATCGGCTCCCGGCCGGGCGTTTTGCTGTCTTTTTAGAAAAAATTTTAGGAAAAATGGGGACGGATGAAAAAAAGAGACCTCCTCGGGGATATAACAGATGAAAAGCTTTTCATGGAGGGACCCGACCGATGCTTACGCGGGAAGAGTTTATCCGGACGGCCGGGCAGCAGATGGACGCCATCTTCCGGCTCGCCTTCAGCTGCTTAAAAAGCCGGACGGATGCCGACGACGTGACCCAGACGGTGCTGCTGCGGCTGTACGAGCGGCAGCGGCCGTTCGAGAGCGACGACCATCTCCGCCATTGGCTCATCCGGGTGACCCTCAACGAATGCAAACGTTACTGGCGATCCCCCTGGCGCCGGACGGAGGATTTTGACAGCTATGCCGGGACGCTCACCTTCGAAGCCCCGCGGGACGGGGAGCTGTTCGAAGCGGTGATGGCGCTCGACGGCAAATACCGGGTGGTGATCTGGCTCTACTACTACGAGGGCTACACGATTGCCGAAATTGCCCGGCTGCTGCACCTCCCCGGCGGAACGGTCGGTACCCGGCTGAAACGGGCACGTGAACGGCTGCGGGGAATGCTGTCGGAGGAGGCGGAGAGATGAAGGATGAGAATCTGAAACGGGCCTTTGCCCCACTGCATGCCTCCGAGGAGACAATGAAGGAGGTTATCAGGATGATCGATCGCAGGGAACGCGCCCCTTCCGGGCGGCGGATGCGGCGGGTGGTCCTCGCCGCCCTGCTGCTCATCGCGGCGCTGGCGGTAAGCGGATTTACCGCCGACTATATCCTCAACGACCGGCAGGTCTTTTTCTTCGATACCCTGGAGGCACTGCTGGCCAGGCAGGCGGCCGAGCTGCCGGTGGATACCGCGGCCAGTATGGCGGTGCCGGCTGCCCGCTCGGAGAATGCCGACATCGAGACGCCGGCCGACTATGTCATCCGCGCGATGGGGGCGGGGACCTTCGACGGGGAGCGGGTGTTGTCGGATGAGACAAACGAAAATCCCGACATCCCCTGGGAACGCCGCCGGATCAGCGAGGCGGAGGATACCTACTACGGCGATATCACCATCGAACGCCGCACCGACGCGGCCTATGGCGGGCGGGTGACGGTGGAGGATCTGCTCGACTGGGATCTCACCCCGCTGGCTGCGTGGATGACACCGGATACGGACGGGCAGATCCTGACGCTCCTCTATGAGCAGGGAGAGACCGCCCCCTTCCAGGTGGCCGCGACGCTCGGATACCACGGCGGGGAGGGGGAGCGGCTGGTCCTCAACTACGAGTACGATCGGGACAACCGGTGGGGGGATACCGCCACCTACACGCTGAACAGCGCCTACGACTATGCCGGCAGCTACATCACCGCCGATCGGGTGGAGGTGCGGATCACCGCCTACGACGGGCAGGTCTGGGCCGATGCCTCCCACGGCGGACGTACCGTCTCGATCTACGCGACCGGCTATACCGTCGAGGAGATGGAAACCATCCTCGACCTGCTCAGCCTCGCCGCGGTGGTGGAAGGATAGCAAAAGAGGGCCCCTCGGGGCCCTCTTTTTGCGTCAAGCTAAAATGGAACGCGGAATATCCCCCCAAGCGGCAGGCCACCCCCCAAGAAGCAACAGGCCGTATGGCATCTGTTGCTATTCCTCTAAAGGGGGTGAACAGGGAAATTCTAGAGCGGAGCGGAGGAATTTCCCGCCACATAGGGGGATTTTCCCCCTGTGGAAAAATCGCAGCCGATAACCCAAAGCGCGGTATCACAGAGGAGCTGCGATTTTAAGCGGCAGG
>CASGDD010000243.1 GCA_949300115.1 uncultured Oscillospiraceae bacterium
TCCTCCGGTGTTGCCACCCGTTACAGCGCGTCGGCCGCCGATGGGGGCGAAGCCGCCGAGAGCCCCTGCCGGATGGAGGTTGTCACCTTCAGCTACCCCGACTGGGTCTATTCGATCGCGGTGGTCTGCGGGGCGGAGGACCAACCGCCCGTGGCGATGCTCAACACCCTTTATAAAGACGCTCGCGTAGCGTAGCGATGGCGATTGCAGGATTTTTCCTGTTTCCGCCTGCACTGCGTTCCGGCGGCGGAAAAATCAAGGACGCAATCGCAATGAAATATTGGGCCGGTGGCCCAATATGAAATATGCCTGCGGCATATGAAATATTGCCCACCATTTGCACGGCGGGCAATATGTTGGAGCCGGCGCCCTCGCGCCGGCTTCTTTATGGGTGGGAGGATCGATGTTGGGCATACTGTGTCTTGGATATCTGGAATAGAGAAGATTCCCTATCCGAATGTGATTGCAAGGCAATCACACCACCACTCTTCACTTTTCACTTTTCACTCTTCACTCGAACCCCCTGCCTCCGCGCACAGCCGCGCGAGGGTGTCGCAGACCGACTCGGGCGTGCAGCGCAGGAAGATGGGCTCCGCCTCGATGATCCGCCGGCAGATCACCTCGCATTCCCCGTCCATGCCGAGGTCGAGCAGCAGGATGGCGGGGGGATTGCCGAAATGGCCGCGGTCGGCGTCCTGCCGCAGCTGGCGCAGCTTGTATTCGAGATCCTCGATATGCCCGCGCAGCGCAAAGAGCGGGATGAGATCGGCGCGGGTGGGCGGCACCCGCTCCCACCAGGCGGCGGCAAAAATCCCCAGCGCCGCCGCGGCGGCCAGTACGATCCAGCATAAAGCTTCCATCCCGCATCCTCCCCTTCCCGGCATCGGGCTTCTGCCGTTATCCTATGCGGGGAGGGTCGGCGATGTGCGGGGAGCGCTAGAGCCGCGCCTCGAAATAGTACCAGTCGCCCGTGATGGGCGTGGTATAGCCCTCATTCCCCTCCGCCTGCCAGCGCCAGCCCTCGCCCGACCGGGTGAGCGGCTGGGGGACGTTCTGGAAGGGATGGGGGCCGTCGGGCGCGTAGTAGAAGCCGTAGTAGCGCCCCCAATCGGTGGTTAAGAGATATTCGGCCATCGGGCCATAGCCATCCCGGCCCGGCCAGACATTGGCGGTGAGGATGGCGGCGTCGTAGCGCAGCGACTCCCCCGCGAGCGCCGCCTGCGCGTCGGCGGTGAGCGTCTCGAGATGATCCTCGACATACCGCTCGACGCGCAGCCGGGGATGGCTGTAGTGGAGGGTGAGCCCCAGCAGCATGAGCAGGATGACCGCGGACAGCGCGGCCACCCGCCCCAGCCAGCCGCGGGCGGCGGGATGAAGATCCGATGATGGCATGGGAAAATCCTCCTTTTAGCCCTTCTCCCGCGCGTCCTCCTCCCGGTCGGGAATATATTCGGCGATTTCGGGCAGGGTACAGTCGAGCAGCTTGCAGAGCCGGTTCAGCGTGTAGGTGCTGACCGGCTTGTTCTTCTGCAGCCGCAGCACCGTGTCGCTGCCGATGCCGAACTTGACGCGCAGGGTGTAGGTGGTGTAGCCGCGGTTTTTCATGGTCCTCCAGAATGGATCAAAGACGATCATCTTGGTTGCCCCCTTTACAGCAACCATTATGATCGTTATAATGGACATACCATATGCTCAATAAAATGACATACCGTCAAGGGAAATTCGGGAGGTGGATGCGATGCCCCGCAAGGTCTGTGGCAGCTGCCGGTACTGGTCGGCCCATTATGTCCGCGCGGCGGCCCGGATGGGCGGGGGATGGCCCGTCCGCACCCCGATGGGACATTGCTGCCGCCGGCAGGCCCGCCTGCCGCTACTGGGCGCCGCCCTTTCTCCCGTCGGACGATACCGCCGAACGCCCGCGATCCGACCGGCGAAAGGGGGATGGACCGGCTAGGGCGCAGGGGTAAACAGCCGGTCGACCGTGCAGGCAAGCGCCTGGGCCAGCCGGAAGGCGAGCGAGAGGGTGGGATCGTACTTGTTGTTTTCGATCGCGTTGACCGTCTGGCGGGAGACGCCGCAGCGGCGGGCCAACTCCTCCTGCGAAATCCCCAGCGCCCGGCGGCGCTCCCGGATGCTGTTTTCCATCAGGCGGCGTGCCTCCTTCGGATGACGAGCAGCGCGACGCAGTAGATGGTGGCGGTCATCTCGAGGTGAACAAGCGGATTGATCGCGAGCGCCTCCCCGCGCAGCAGGCAGGCGATGACGGTCAGCAGGGTGTAGCTGGTCACGCTGAGCAGGGTGTAGGCGCTGGCCTTCCAGACGATCAGCTGTCCCCGCTCATCCCCCGGCCGCAGCAGGGTGATCAGCATGAACAGATCGATGGCGAGAAAGAAGATGAGCATGCCGCAGAGCAGCAGGGTGGCGAACAGTTCCATCCTAAGAGCCCCTTTCCATCGGAAGATATGTCAAAAACCTTTGACAATTGCAGCATACCAGATCGCCGGTGAAATGTCAAGAATTTTTGACATATTGCCCATGCGTCCGGCACCCCCCAATACAACAGCCCCCGTCATCGGACGGGGGC
>CASGDD010000244.1 GCA_949300115.1 uncultured Oscillospiraceae bacterium
GTCCTCAGCGATATTCTCAAAACCTTACCCAAAAATCACGATCCCAACCTGATCGTCGGCTTCGACGCGTCGGACGACGCGGCCGTCTACCGGGTGCGGGAGGATCTCGCCGTCATCCAGACGATCGACTTCTTCCCCCCCATCGTCGACGATCCCTACACCTTCGGCCAGATCGCGGCGGCCAACGCCCTGAGCGATATCTACGCGATGGGCGGCAGTCCCGCGCTGGCGATGAACCTGCTCTGCTTCCCCGGCTGCCTGCCGCTCGCCACGGTGGGCGAGATTCTGGCCGGCGGCGCCGACAAGGTGCGCGAGGCAGGCGCCACCATCGCGGGCGGCCATTCGATCGAGGATGAGGAGCCGAAATACGGCCTTGCGGTCACCGGCTTCGCCCATCCCGACCAGATCCTCTCGAACGCCTCCGCCCGGGTGGGGGACCTGCTCATCCTCACCAAACCGATCGGGACCGGCGTACTCGCGCTGGCCGCCAAAGGCGGTCTGCTCGACGCGGCCAACGAAAAGCGGATGCTCTCGATCATGACGACCCTCAACCGGGCCGCCCGGGATGTGATGGTCCGCTTCCATCCCCACGCCTGTACCGACATCACCGGCTTCGGCCTGCTCGGGCACAGCTGCGAGATGGCGAAGGGAAGCGGGGTCACCATCGAGCTGCTCGCCTCCCAGCTGCCGGTGCTGCCGGCCGCCCTCGAGTATGCCGCCGAGGGGCTGGTGCCGGCCAGCGCCTACCGCAACCGCGGCTATCTCGCCGACGAGGTGCTGCTCGACGGGTCGCTGCCGCTGCCCTTAAGCGATCTGCTGTTCGATCCGCAGACCTCGGGCGGACTGCTCATCGCCGTGCCGGGCGACGAGGCGGACGGGCTGCTCACCCAGCTGCTCGACGCGGGTGTCGAGGCGGCGATGATCGGCAGTATCCTGCCGAGGGGCGAGCATCCGATCGTCGTCCGCGCCTAAAACCGCATCCCATCGCGTCCCCCGGTATCCGCCGGGGGATTTTTCCTGCCGCCGCACACCTTTATTATAGATATCAATCCAAATATGGCCGTCGATCGAAAAAAAGTCTAACACGAAACCGCACCCTCATCCGCGCACCAGCGCGCCGATCGCCTCAATCGCCCGATCGATCTCCGCTTCGGTATTGTACTGGGAAAAGGCAAACCGGACGGTGCCGTTCGGGTAGGTACCGAGCGTCCGATGGGCACGGGGGGCGCAGTGCAGCCCGCAGCGGGTCATGATGCCGTATTCGCTGTCCAGCCGGAAGGCAATTTCGGCGTTGTCGAGGGGGGTAAAGTCGAGCGATACAATCGCCGCCCGGCCCGCCGCAGTCGGCAGTCCCACCGCACGCACCCCCGGGATCGCCGCGACACCCCGCAAAAACCGGTCGGTCAGCTCGGCCTCCCGCCTGGCAATGGCGCCGGCCGGCTGGCTCTCGAGATATTCGAGCGCCGCCCCCAGCCCGATGATGCCGGGGAGATTGAGCGTTCCCGCCTCATACCGGTCGGGCAGGAAACCGGGCATCTCCTCCTCATGGCTGAGGCTCCCCGTTCCGCCGGCGAGCAGCGGGGTGATCTCGCCGCACAGCCGCTCGGGGATGAGAAAACCGCCGATCCCCTGCGGCCCGCCGAGGCCCTTGTGGCCGGTGAAGGTGAGAATGTCGGCATCGGCCGCGTCGATGTCGTCCACCCCCGCCGTCTGGGCGGTGTCGAGGATGAAGATGGCCCCGTGCGCCCGGCAGAGCGCCCCAATCTCCCGGTAGGGCATCTTGGTGCCGCAGACATTCGAGGCGGTCATCATCACCACCGCGCGGGTCCGTTTCTCCCGAAGCAGCGCCTCAATCCTCGCAGGATCGAGCGTGCCATCCGCGTGGGCATCCGCCACCACCACCTCGACCCCCGTCCCGGCAAGCTGATGGAGCGGGCGCATCACCGCGTTGTGCTCCATCGAGCTGGTCACCACCCGGTCGCCCGGCCGCAGCAGCCCCTTGAGCACCAGGTTGAGCGACATGGTCACCCCCGAGGTGAAGATGACACCCGACGGATCGGGGAAATGGAACCAGCGGGCCAGCCGCTCCCGCGTGTCCAGCACCCGCTCGGCCGTCGTATAGGCGGCGGTATACCCGCCCCGCCCGACGTTGTAGGCGGCGGTATCGATCAGCTCCTTCATCCGCTCGCCCACCCCCGGCGCCTTGGGGAAGGTGGTGCTCGCGTTGTCCAGATAGATGCGCTCCACAGCATTTTCCTCCTTCACAGCCCGTTTCCTTGTATTATACACGAGCGACGGACGAATTGCCAGGTTTTTATTGAAAAATCCAATTTATTCGATAGATAATCCCATTTTTCCACCTTCTGCACGATTGCGCTCGCTTTTGCGCCGCTTGCGGATTGCCAAACCGGGCGAATTCGGGTAGAATAGCCTTATCCCCTCCCGCCGGACGGGAGGAACCGCCATCACACACGACCGGGGGCCCTGCCCCCTTCAGAGATATCGAGGAGGCGCTTAGCATGCTTGCGAAACAGGACCTGCTGCGGTCGCTGCCCAAAATTGACGAACTGCTCCGTCAGGAAACCTTACAGGAGGAGATCGGCACGGCCGGCGGCGCTTTTGCCGCCGAAGCCGCCCGCGCGCTCATCGAAGAACTGCGCCAGCGGATTCTCGGCGGCGCAACCGAGGTTCCCACCGACCTGCCGTCGGTCGCCGGTATGCTGCGGGAGCGGCTGTGCCAAAGCCGCCAGCCGGGACTCCGGCCGGTGCTCAACGCGACCGGGGTGGTGCTGCACACCAACCTCGGGCGCGCCCCCCTCTCAAAGGCGGCGGCAGAGGCGGCGGCCGCGGTCGCGGCGGGCTATTCCACCCTCGAATATGACCTTGACCGGGGCGCCCGCGGCAGCCGGACCAGCCACATCGAGCGGCTGCTCTGCGAGCTGTGCGGCTGTGAGGCAGCCGCCGTCGTCAACAACAACGCCGCCGCCGTGCTCATCGCGCTGGGCGAGATCGCCAGAGGCCGGGAGGTCATCGTCTCCCGCGGCGAGCTCGTTGAGATCGGCGGGGCCTTCCGGGTGCCCGAGATCATGGAACAGAGCGGCTGTGTCCTCCGGGAGGTCGGCACCACCAACAAAACCCGGCTGTCCGACTACGAGCGGGCGGTCGGGGAGGCGACCGGCGCGCTGCTCAAGGTACACACCTCCAACTATCGGATTGTCGGTTTTGTCGAGGAAACCCCGCTCGAGACGCTGGTCGCATTCGGCCATGCCCATCAGCTGCCGGTGCTCTACGATCTCGGCAGCGGTGCGCTGCTGCCGCCCGAGCGGTTTGGCATCCACGGGGAACCGGACGTTCCCTCGGCGGTCAAATCGGGCGCCGACCTCGTCACCTTCTCGGGGGACAAGCTGCTCGGCGGACCGCAGGCGGGCATCCTGCTCGGACGGAAGAGCTACATCGACCGCATCAAACGCCATCCGCTGATGCGCGCCTTCCGGATGGACAAGCTGGGGCTTGCCGCCCTCGAGGCGACCCTGCTCGCCTACCGCAATCCCGAACGAGCGATCGAGGAGATTCCCAATCTGCGGATGCTCGCCCAGCCGCTTACGGCGATCGAGGCGCGGGCCGACCGGCTGGTCGCACAGCTCGCCCGGATGGGCATCCCCGCCGAGCGGCTCGCCGACCATTCCCAGGTGGGCGGCGGCTCCGCCCCCACCCAGCTGCTGCCGACCGCCGTCGTCGCCCTCCGCGGGATCGATCCGGTCCCGGCCGAGGCCCGGCTGCGCCACGCCTCCACCCCGGTCATCGCGCGCATCGCGCACGACCGGCTGCTGTTTGATATGCGCACGCTGGCGGACGAAGAGGTTGGCCGGCTGGCCGAGATCATCGGGGAGGTAGTCCATGCATAAGACACACAACATCATCATCGGCACCGCCGGCCATGTCGACCACGGCAAGACCAACCTCATCCAGGCGCTCACCGGCATCGACACCGACCGGCTCGCCGAGGAGAAAAAGCGGGGCATCACCATCGAACTCGGCTTCGCCTGGCTCGATCTGCCCGACGGCAGCCGCGCCGGCATTGTCGACGTCCCCGGCCATGAGCGGTTTATCGCCAACATGCTCGCCGGCGCGGGCGGCATCGACCTCGCGCTGCTCATCATCGCGGCCGACGAGGGGGTCATGCCCCAGACGGTCGAGCATCTGCACATCCTCTCGCTGCTCGGCATCGACAGGGGCATTGTCGTCATCACCAAATGCGACCTGGTCGACGAGGAATGGCTGATGCTGGTCAAGGAGGATGTCGCCGAATTTCTCAAGGGCACCTTCCTCGAAAACGCCCCCATCCACGCCGTCTCCTCCCACACCGGCATGGGGATCGACGAGCTCCGTCAGGAGATTGCCCGGATGGCGGCCAAAATTCCGAACAAGCGCTCGGACGGCACCTTCCGGCTGTCGGCCGACCGGGTCTTCACGATGGAGGGCTTCGGCACGGTGGTCACCGGCACCCTCATCGACGGCGATCTCGCCCTCGGCAGTGAGGTGATGATCTACCCCGCCGGTACCCCCGCCCGGGTGCGCGGCATCCAGGTCCACAGCCAGCCGGCCGAGGAGGCCCATCCCGGCCAGCGGGTGGCGGTCAATCTCGCCGGCATCAAAAAGAGCGAGATCAGCCGCGGCGACATCCTCGCGCCCGCCGGCAGCCTCTCCCGCTCGATGATGCTCGATGTCCGGCTGTCGGTGCTCGCCGACTCCCCCTTCGAAATCAAAAACGGCAGCCGTGTCCATTTCTATCAGGGCGCCCGCACCGCCCTGTGCAAGGTCATCCTGCTCGACCGCGAGTCGCTGCCGCCCGGCCAGACCGCCTATGCCCAGCTTCGGTTTGAGGAGGAGGTCTCCCTCAAGCCGGGCGACCGGTTTGTCGTGCGCTTCTACTCCCCGCTGCTCACCATCGGCGGCGGACTGGTGCTCGATCCCGATCCCCGCAAGCACAAGCGGAACGATCCCGCGGTGATCGAGGGGCTCGAGATCCGCGAATCGGGCACCCTCGCCGAGCGGCTCAGCCGCATCCTCGAGGAACAGAGCGGCGCCTTCCTGCCGCTCGACCGCTACGCGCTGCGGTTGGGCGCCCCCGCCGCCAAGCTGCGCCAGACGGCCGGCAAACTCGGCGAAACGGGCGAGCTTACCGATATCGGCGGGAACATTTGGCTGCACAAGAGCTATGTCGCGCTGATCGAGGGGCGGCTGCGGGCGCTGCTGGACGCCTTCCACAAGGAAAATCCGCTCAAGGGCGGTATGCGCCGGGAGGAACTGCGCGCCCGCCTGCTGCCCACCGCGCCGATGGCGGCGGCCGACGCGCTGCTCGAGACCTTCCTCAAGCGCGGCTGCATCAAAACAAGCGACGGCCTTCTCGCGCTGGACAGCTTTGAGGTGCAGTTCTCCGCCGAACAGTCGGCCCTCACCGGCAAGATCGAGGCGATCTATCGGGAGGCCGGCGCCTCCCCGCCCGCGACCGACGAGCTGCTGCAGTCGTTCGGCAAAGACAAGGTCAAGGAGGCCACCCGGGTGCTCTCCGCCCTCATCACCAGCGGCACCCTCGTGCGGCTGGACACCCAGATCACCATGCACCGGGATACGGTGGCCGCGGCGGAGGCATTCGTCCGGGAATCGGTCCAGGACGGCGGTGAAATTACCCTGGGCGCCTTCCGCGACCGGATGGGTACCTCCCGCAAATTCGCCATCGCGCTGCTCGAGCTGTTCGACCGCAACCGCATCACCAAAAAGGTCGGCGATGTGCGCGTCTCCTATCGTTAGGACTTGCGCCCGGCCGCCGGACATGCTATAATAGCGGAGCGGACGGTTGTCCGCTCCAGCATGGGGGTAGATGGGTGCTGGTGTGCCCCCCGGTCTTCAAAACCGGTGATAGGGGTTAGTCGCTTCTTAGGTGGGTTCGATTCCCACATACCCTCGCCAAGAAAATCCTCCGAAGCCTTGCGTGCTTTCGGAGGATTTTTGTCTGTTCCCGCCTCCGGCGCGTCTTCCGTCCTCCGCCCGCGCACAGTTGCCCGAAACATACCGCTGTCCGGCTTCCCATCTTCCTTTTTTCGCTAAAGCCAGAAAGCAGACTATCGGTATGGGCTATGGCCGGTATTATCGGAGATTGATAACAGAATGTCAAGTTGTACAAATTCATTTTCGACACTCTGCCGGATTGCACAAAACACATCGGGGAGGGTGATCGAACGCACTATTTTGCTTTACTTTTTTGGATATTGTGCTACAATATATACAGAGCAAAATATGGGACGATGTTACCGGGAGAGCGCCGTTTTTACGGTCGCCGAAGATGCAAGTCCTGTCGGGCGGTCGAACCCGCAGGTACGAAACTTTCAGGCAAAAGGACCGGCAACTGACCACACTCTGAAGAGCCCCCGCGGCATCGCGGCCGGCGCCGAAGGAGCAACGGCCTTTCCCCTGCCGGGGTCAGCGCCGGAATCTCTCAGGCATTGAACAGAGTCCAGCGGCTATGCCTTGTCCAACCCCAAGGGGGGACCTGCGCATCGGTCGCTTTTTGTTTTGCCCGTCGATCGATCCGTCCGCCCCTGCCGGACAGGCCGGGGAGGGGATGGAAAGGAGCGCATGAGCTTGCATTTCCATTTTATCGTTGTCACCAACAATCCACTGGTCCGGGAGCGTTTTGAAGGACAGGTTCCCCTCGACTATCAGCCGCGGACCTTCGCGGGCATCCTCGAGTATGTCCGCGACCAGATTCACAAGGGGCACAGGCTGCTCTCCCACCCGCTGTCCGGCAGCGTCAAACCGGGGGAGACGCCCTACAAATCGATCATGATCTCGGCCGAGCAGGGCGCACTGGACACCGACTCGGTGATCCTCATCGAGGACTGCATCCAGCACGCCAAAAAGTTCCGCGACCGCATCAGCGGACTCAGCGAGCGGGTGCTCGACGATTTTCAGCTGGTCGACTGCAACCTCATCACCTCGGCGATCGAATCGGCCCTCACCGGCCACTAACCTTTGTTTGCGATAAGCAAAAGTATCCGTTTGCATCAAATACGTACTAGGAGGAATCACCATGAAGCTGGAACTTGGGCATATTGACATTCATGACATCCAGTTCGCGGCCGAGTCGGCTGTCAAGGATGGCGTGCTTTATGTCAATGCCGAAGCTGTCAAGGCTCTGGTTCTCGAGGAAGAGAATCTCAAGGGCTGTCAGCTCGAAATCGCCAGACCTGGCGAAAGCGTCCGGATCACGCCTGTCAAGGACGTCATCCAACCCCGCTGCAAGGTCGAGGGACCGGGTGGCGTGTTCCCCGGTTTTGTCTCGAAGGTCGACACCGTCGGCAGCGGCAAAACCCACTCCCTGCGCGGCTGTGCCGTTGTCACCGCCGGCAAGATCGTCGGTTTCCAGGAGGGCATCATCGACATGACCGGCCCTGGCGCCGACTACACCCCCTTCTCCAAGACCGTCAACCTGGTCATGGTCTGCGAGCCGGTCGATGGACTGAAGCAGCATGACTACGAAGCCGCCGTCCGGATCGCCGGCCTCAAGGTTGCCGCCTATCTTGGCGAACTCGGCAAGGATGTCACCCCGGACGAGGTCCAGGTCTTCGAGACCAAGACGCTGGGCGAGAGCTTCACCGAGTATCCCGGCCTGCCCCGCGTCGCCTATGTGCAGATGCTGCAGAGCCAGGGCCTGCTGCACGACACCTATGTCTACGGTGTCGATGCCAAGAAGATCATCCCGACGCTCATCTACCCCACCGAGGGTATGGACGGCGCGATCCTCTCGGGCAACTGCGTCTCGGCCTGCGACAAGAACACCACCTATCACCATCAGAACAACCCGGTCGTCGCCGATCTGTACGCGCAGCACGGCAAGACCCTCAACTTTGTCGGCATGGTGATTACCAACGAAAACGTCTACCTTGCGGATAAGGAGCGTTCCTCCAACTGGGCTTCCAAGCTCTGCGAGATGCTCTCGCTCGACGGCGTCGTCGTGTCCGAGGAAGGCTTCGGCAACCCGGATACCGACCTGATCATGAACTGCAAGAAGATCGAGGGCAAGGGCATCAAGACGGTCCTCATCACCGATGAGTACGCCGGCCAGGACGGCAAGAGCCAGTCGCTCGCCGACGCCGACGCGCTGGCCACCGCGGTGGTTTCGGGCGGCAACGCCAACGAAGTCATCGTGCTGCCCAAGCTCGACAAGGTCATCGGTATGCTTGATTACGTCGATGTCATCGCTGGCGGCCACGACGGCTCGCTGCGCGAGGACGGCACCATCGAGGCGGAGATCCAGGTCATCACCGGTGCGACCAACGAGCTCGGCTTCAACTGCATGAGTGCCCGATAAGTCTGGGAAAGGAGGAAACAACATGAGCAAGCTCAAGGTATTACAGTATATCAACCAGTTCTTCGCCCAGATCGGCGGCGAGGAAATGGCGCATATCGCTCCCGAGCTGCGCGACGGCCCGGTGGGTCCCGGCCTTGCGTTCAACGCTGCCTGGGGTGAGAATGCCGAGGTTGTCAAGACGATCATCTGCGGCGACAGCTACTTCAACGAGAATCTTGACAAGGCCCAGGCTGAAATCCTCGAGATGGTCAAGAGCGTCGGCCCCGACCTCTTTATTGCGGGTCCCGCATTCAACGCCGGCCGCTACGGCGTCGCCTGCGCCACCATCGCGACCAAGGTCCACGAGGAGCTGGGCATCCCGGTCCTGACCGGTATGTACAAGGAAAACCCCGGCGCCGACATGTTCAAGGACAAGATCTACATTGTCTCGACCCGCAACTCGGCCGCCGGCATGCGTGACGCCGTCAGCAAGATGGCGCCCCTCGCCCTCAAGCTCGCCCGCGGCGAGAAGATCGGCGCTTCCATCGAGGAGGGTTACCTCCCCAACGGCATCCGCCGCAACTTCTTCGACAAAAAGCGCGGCTCCGCCCGTGCGGTCGATATGCTTCTCAAGAAGCTGGCCGACAAGGAGTTTGAGACCGAGTATCCGATGCCGCTGTTCGACCGTGTCGCCCCCAATCCCGCGGTCAAGGACATCACCAAGGCGACCATCGCGCTGGTCACCTCGGGCGGTATCGTGCCGAAGGGCAACCCCGACCACATCGAAAGCTCGAGTGCTTCCAAGTACGGTGAGTACTGCATCGCCGGTGTCGACGATCTGACCGCCGAGACCTACGAGACCGCCCACGGCGGCTACGATCCGGTCTACGCGAACGAAGATCCCGACCGCGTCCTGCCTGTCGACGTCATGCGCGAGTATGAGAAGGAAGGCAAGATCGGCAAGCTGTACGATTACTTCTACACCACTGTCGGTAACGGCACCGCCGTTGCTTCCGCCAAACGCTTTGCAGAGGAGTTCTCCCAGAAGCTGCGCGCCGCCAACGTCGACGCAGTCATTCTGACCTCTACGTGAGGAACCTGTACGCGTTGCGGTGCAACGCTGGTTAAAGAGATCGAGCGCGCCGGTATCCCCGTCGTGCACATCTGTACGGTTACCCCGATTTCGATGACAGTTGGTGCGAACCGGATCGTGCCGGCTATCGCGATTCCTCACCCGCTCGGCAACCCCGCCCTCACCCATGAGGAGGAGAAGGCGCTCCGCCGGAAACTGATCGACAAGGCCCTCAAGGCCCTTTCGACCGAGGTCACCGAGCAGACGATTTTTGAGTAAGTCAAACGGATAAGCACCCCCTTCCCCATCCCGCGTTGATGCCGCGGGATGGGGCGCCCCCCGGGGCGGTTCGCATAAATTCAAGGAGCACCCTGCCGGGTAACCCTTGAATAAAGGAATCTGCCGCATGGAGTCCCTCTCCGGGCAGTTTCCTTTCTTCGGTGGTTACCACCCCCATCAGTTTCTTCTTCGCCTGATGAGGCGGCGATACCCGAAATACTGCGCCGGCGCGAAGCGGCGGAATGGAGCGAATGTATGTCCACGATTTATGATGTCATCATCATCGGAGCGGGCCCTGCCGGTCTGGCCGCCGGTCTGTATGCCGGCCGCGCCCGTCTGAAAACCCTCATCATCGAGAAGGGCAGCGATGGCGGCCAGATCGCCATCACCGACGAGATCGAGAACTACCCCGGCGGCATGCTCGGCGGCGAGTCGGGTCCCGATCTGATCAAGCGCTTTACCGCCCAGGCGGCCCACTTCGGTGCGGAGCGCCTCACCGACAACGTCCAGTCGGTCGAGCTGACCGGTGAGATCAAGAAGGTCCACTGCAGCAAGGGTGATTACGAAGCCAAGACGGTCATCCTGGCCACCGGCGCCACCCCCCGTCCGATCGGCTGCGAGAACGAGGAGGAGTTCATCGGCAAGGGCGTCAGCTACTGCGCCACCTGCGATGCCCGCTTCTTCGAGGACTTCGAGGTTTATGTCGTCGGCGGCGGCGATTCGGCGGTTGAAGAGGCGATGTACCTCTCCAAGTTCGCCCGCAAGGTCACCATCATCCACCGCCGCAACGAGCTGCGCGCGGCCAAGTCGATCCAGGAGAAGGCGTTTGCCAACGAGAAGGTCCACTTCATGTGGGATACCGTGGTGCAGTCGCTGCACGGCGACGGCGTCCTCTCGTCGATGGTCGTCAAGAACGTCAAGACCGGCGAGCTGACCACCATCGAGGCGGATCCGGACGACGGCATGTTCGGCCTCTTCGGCTTCATCGGCTTCCTGCCCTTCACCTCGCTGTATGAGGGCCAGGTCGAGATGCAGAACGGCTACATCGTCACCGATCCCGACATGCACACCAACCTGCCTGGCGTCTTTGCGGCCGGCGACCTCCGGGTCAAGAGCCTGCGCCAGGTGATCACCGCGGCTGCCGACGGCGCCATCGCCGCCATGCAGGCCGAGCACTACCTCAATCAGTAATCCCCATCCCATCCCTGTAAGGCGGTCCATATGCGCCGGGGCTTTGGCTCCGGCCGCCTTATCCATATTCCATATCCAACAAGGAGGAATTTATCATGCAGGAACTGACGAAAGAAAACTTCCAGGCTGAGGTTCTCGAAGCTCCCGGTACCATTCTGGTTGACTTCTTCGGCGACGGCTGCGTTCCCTGCGCGGCGCTGATGCCCCACGTCCACGCCTTCTCGGAGACCTACGGCGACAAGATCAAATTCTGCTCGCTCAACACCACCAAAGCCCGCCGCCTGGCGATTGGCCAGAAGATTCTGGGCCTGCCGGTCATCGCGATCTATCAGAACGGCCAGAAGGTCGAGGAGCTCGTCAAGGACGACGCGACCCCTGAGAACGTCGAAGCGATGATCAAGAAGTACTACAAATAAGCCCCACCCCATTTCCCTGTCGAACAGTTCCCTTTTGGGACTTTCGAAAATAAGCGGGGGTCTTCCCCGCAGAAAAGGAGGATGTTTGTCATGAGCATTTTAAATGGCAAAAAGGTCATCATCATCGGCGACCGCGATGGTATCCCTGGCCCCGCCATTGAAGAATGTGCAAAGACAGCGGGCGCGGATGTCGTCTACTCCTCGACGGAGTGCTTCGTCTGAACGGCCGCTGGCGCAATGGACCTGGAAAACCAGAAACGGGTCAAAGATCTTGCTGAAGAGTACGGCCCCGAGAACATCGTTGTTCTTCTCGGAGCGAGTGAGGCGGAGGCCTCCGGCCTTGCGGCTGAGACTGTTACAGCAGGCGACCCGACGTTTGCCGGTCCGTTGACTGGAGTCTCGTTGGGACTCAAGGTTTATCACGTTTGCGAACCCGAGGTAAAAGCAGAATTCGACGAGGGTGTCTACGACGAACAGGTCAGCATGATGGAAATGGTGCTGGATGTCGACGAAATCTGCAATGAGATGCAGAGCATCCGCGAACAGTACTGCAAATACTAAGCGTTCGTAAGTGACGTTTAGACGCGGCGGGGGTGATACGGTGTTGGGTCACCGCATCGCCCCTTTCCGTGTGATTTCACACACCCATGCAGGCAACAACCGTGGGTGTGTTGGAACCAGCCGGGAGTAACGGCCCTTTCTCCCCCCTGGTCCCAACACACCCCAAGAAAAGAAAAGGAAGTGAGCTCTTGAACAGCATCATCAAAGGATGCGGGTATATTCTCGTGCATACCCCCGATATGGTGGTCCACAACGGCACCACCCAGACCACCGAGCGCATTGTCAATCCCGACGGCGACTATCTCAAGGCTCTGCCCAGCCATCTGCGCACCTATGAGCAGGCGCTGCACTACGCTCCCAACCAGACCTACATCGGCAACATGACCCCCGATGATCTGGCGGAGATGGCCCAGCCCTTCTATGACAAGCCGGTCGAGAACGCCGCCCGCGTCGGCGAGTTCGGCGAGATCATGCCGGAAGGCGAGTTCTATCTGCTCATGCAGGCGGCCGACGTCTTCGATCTGGTCCATCTCGACAAGGACTTTGTCGCCGCGACCAAACCCGCCTTTGCCGCCAACAACGAGGTCATCACCGAGGACATCGTTGCGCGCATCAAGGAGGGCGATGAGCTGAGCCACATCGAGCACCTCGTCAACGACGAGCACGCCGAGGGCCTCTACCTCGACGACAAGCTGGTCGGCTGTGTCGCGCGGGCGCATGACATCGACGTCAACCTCACCGCCCACATCATGCACGAGAACCTCGTCTCGAAGGCTTCGAGCATCCTGGCGCTGCTCTACGCGGTCCGCAACGCCGGCATCGACAAGAGCGAAATCGAATATGTCATCGACTGCTCGGAAGAGGCGGTCGGCGATATGAACCAGCGCGGCGGCGGCAACCTTGCCAAATCGGCCGCCGAGATTGCGGGCCTGTCGGGCGCGTCCGGCAGCGACCTGCGTGCCTTCTGCGCGGCGCCCACCCACGCCCTCATCGAGGCCGCGTCGCTCGTCAAGGCGGGCACCTACAAGTGCGTTGCCGTCACCGCCGGCGGATCGACCGCCAAGCTCGGCATGAACGGCAAGGACCACGTCAAGAAGGGCACCCCCATCCTCGAGGATATGGTCGGCGGCTTCTCGATCATCATCAGCGAGAACGACGGCGTCAACCCCGAAATCAACCTCGATATGGTCGGCCGTCACACGGTCGGCACCGGCTCCTCGCCGCAGGCGGTCATCTCCTCGCTGGTCACCGATCCGCTCGACCGGCATGGGATGAAGATCCTCGACATCGACAAGTACTCCCCCGAGATGCAGAACCCCGACATCACCAAGCCCGCCGGCGCCGGCGATGTGCCGCTGGCCAACTACAAGATGATCGGTGCGCTCGCGGCCAAGCGCGGTGAGATGACCCCGAAGGATCTAGGTAACTTCGTCGCGCAGCACGGCCTGACCGGCTGGGCGCCGACCCAGGGCCATATCCCGTCGGGCGTCCCCTATGTCGGCTTCGCCAAGAAGGATATCCTGGCCGGCAAGATCAAAAACGCGATGATCATCGGCAAGGGCAGCCTCTTCCTCGGCCGTATGACCAACCTCTTTGACGGCGTGTCCTTCGTCATCCAGGGCAACACCGGCAAGGACGAGGCCAACAGCGGCGTTTCGGAAGAGGAGGTCAAGAGCCTCATCGCCCAGGCGCTGCGCGATTTCGCGAGCAGCCTGATGGCAGAATAGGGGTGCATCCATGGCTAACGAAATTCAAAAGACAATCGCCAAAACCTTTCTCGCGATGGCTGAGGGCCTCGAGACGGGTTCGTTTGGCGCCCGTCCCCGCATCGCGCTGACCGGTCTCGGCAGCGAGCTCGGCGAAGAAAACGCGATGCAGGGCGCCATCCTCGCCGCCAAGCGGGGGGTCGATGTCGTCTTCATCGGTCAGATGGAGGCGCCCGGCGTCACCACCGTCAAGGTTGCCGATGAGGATGAGGGCCACAAGACGATGGAGCGGATGGTCGAAGCGCGGGAGGTCGACGGCGCGGTCACCATGCACTTCCCCTTCCCGATCGGTGTTTCGACCGTCGGTAAAGCCTCCACCCCCGCCCGCGGCCGTGAGATGTACATCGCCACGACCACCGGCACCTCGAGCGCCGACCGCATCGAGGGTATGATCAAAAACGCCATCTACGGCATCATCACCGCCAAGGCGGGCGGCAATCCCGACCCGACCGTCGGTATCCTCAACGTCGACGGCGCGCGTCAGACCGAGCTGGCCCTCAAGGCGCTGGCCGAAGGCGGCTACCCGATCCACTTCGCCACCTCCGCCCGCGCGGATGGCGGCTGTGTGCTGCGCGGCAATGACGTGCTGATGGGCACCCCCGATATCCTCGTCTGCGATTCGCTGACCGGCAATGTGCTCATCAAGATGCTCTCCTCCTTCACCACCGGCGGCGGCTTTGAGTCGGTCGGTTCCGGCGCCGGCCCCGGCATCGGCGAGGGATATGACAAGCTGATCCACATCATCTCCCGTGCGTCGGGCGCGCCGCTCATCGCGAATGCGCTCGTCTACGCGGCGGATATGGTCAAGGGCAAGGTCTTCGAGATTGCGAAGGCGGAATTCGCCGCGGCGAAGAAGGCTGGTCTCGACAAGATCCTCGCCGACCGCAAGGCCAGCCAGAAGCCGGCGGCCGCCGAGGAGGAGGTCACCGCGCCCCCCGAGGAGGTCGTCACCGAGGGCATCCCCGGCATCGAGATCATGGACCTCGAGGACGGCGTCAAGGCCCTCTGGAAGGCCGGCATCTATGCCCAGAGCGGCATGGGCTGCACCGGCCCGATCATCCTGGTGTCCGAGGCCAACTTCGGGAAGGCCAAGGGTATCCTCAAGGATGCCGGTTTCATCGGCGAATAGTTTTACGCTATATAAGCAACAAAAAGGACCCTGGAACATTCCAGGGTCCTTTTTTACGTCTGAGCGTATCTGCGGATCAGAGACCGGCGTAGTCACGGAAGAAGTACTGGACGCGGTCGAAGGAATCGCTGGCCGCGAGGTACCAGCCGTCCCCATACCGCACATAATGCCGCCCCAGCTCGTCGGTGAGGTTGGTGAACTGGTAGGTTTCCGCATTGCCGTAGGTGTCGACAACGGTCACCGCGTAGATCTGCAGGAAGGTCACCGAGGTGGTGTCGGGCGAACGGGTCGACTTCACCAGCCGGTCGATCCAGCCGAGGAGATCCTCCTGCCGGTCGTCATCGACCACCGTCACCGGATCGGACACCACCGGCTCCACCGTCCCCACCTGGGCGATGGTAAGGAAACTCCCATCCTCCGTTATATCTGCCCCGCTCGGGGTACGCTCATCTTCCCCAAAGAGTTGGTAGAAGTAGTCATAGGAATCGCTGGCGGCAAGGTAGCCCTCCCCGTCATAGCTTACATAATGGCGTCCCACGCTGTCGCTCATGGCGGTAAAGCTGTATTCGCGTGTCACCCCATTCCGGGTAATTGCCACCTCATAGACCGCCGACCCCATCGACG
>CASGDD010000245.1 GCA_949300115.1 uncultured Oscillospiraceae bacterium
GGCATGTGGCGCGCCCCCGAGGACCGGGTGCAGATCTGGTAGCATCTTCGCCTCCATCCCCAAAATCCCGCCGCTTTCGGGCGGAATGGGTCTTGACAAAGGGGGAGGGGGACGATATAATATTCTCTGTGACGTTTACGAGGTGTGCCGATATGCAATTTGACATCCGTTCGATTTTCGAAATTGAGGGAGAGTCCCTCGCCTTCGAGCAGTGCCTCCGGCTGGAGGATGTCGAGCTGGGCGGGGCCCATCCCTTTCGCCAGCCGGTCGAGGTGGCCGGTCGGATTGAAAACCGGGCGGGGGTTGTCACGGTGCGCTATACGGCGTCCTACCTGCTCGAGGCCCGGTGTGACCGCTGTCAGGCCGATGTGACCGAAGCACATCGCGACGACTTTGCGCACACCCTGATGCTCGAGACCCACACCGACAGCTACGGCGACGATGTCATCGTCCTGCCCGATGCGGTGCTCGACCTCGACGAACTTGTCCGTGCCGACATCCTTTTGTCGGTGCCCGCAAAGATCCTCTGCAGGGAGGACTGCAAAGGTCTTTGTCCTGACTGCGGGCAAAACCTCAACGAAGGCGACTGCGGCTGTCAGCATACGACGATCGATCCGCGGTTTACAAAACTTCTGGAACTCATGAGCCAGGATGAGAGCGATTAGGAGAAGGAGGTGCTGACAGATGGCGGTGCCAAAGAGAAAAGTATCGAAGGCGAGACGGGATAAAAGACGTTCGAACGTCTGGAAGCTCGAAGCGCCCAATCTTTCGAAATGCCCCCAGTGCGGCGAGCTCAAGATGCCGCATAGAGTCTGCTCGAACTGCGGATTCTACAAGGGCCGGGAGATCATCAAGGTGGAAGCCTAACAGGCCAGATGATGGGCATACGGGGAGGTCGCAGACCTCCCCTTTTGTCGTATGCGGTATCGGTTCGAGGAACTGCCATGTACCGGTTTCCTCCGTCCGGACAGCCGGTATGGATATGAGAATATACATATAGCATATTTTGACGGTTTGTATATCGTCTGTCGTAAAAAAACGAATGCTGGAAAGAGAGGTGGACGGCATGGTAACCATCCGTGGGGTGGAGCCGGGGTCGCCGGCCGACCGGGCGGGCATCCGCGCCGGTGAGACGCTGGTGGCGATCGGCGGCAATGAGATCATCGATGCGCTCGACTACCGTTTTTATATGACCGACCGCAGATTGGAGGTCACCGTCCAAAATGAAGCCGGTGAGCGGCGCACCGTTTCGATCCGCAAGCGGGAGTATGACGAATTGGGGCTGGAATTCGACGGCTTTCTGTTCGACGGCCAGCAGAGCTGCAAAAACAAATGCATCTTCTGCTTTATCGATCAGATGCCAAAGGGGATGCGTCCCTCCCTCTACTTCAAGGACGACGACGCCCGGCTCAGCTTCCTTTTCGGCAACTATATCACCCTGACCAACCTCTCGGAGCACGACCTTGCGCGGATTCTCGCGATGCACATCAGCCCGATCAACGTCTCGGTGCATACCACCAATCCCGAGCTGCGGGTGCGGATGATGAAAAATCCCCATGCGGCCGAGCTGCTACCGCTGATGCGCCGGCTGATCGACGGGGGGATCAAGCTCAACGCCCAGCTGGTGCTCTGCCCGGGCATCAACGACGGCGCCGAGCTCGAGCGCACCCTCGCGGATCTCGAGCCGCTGATCCCCGGGCTCGAGTCGATCGCCTGCGTGCCGGTCGGGCTGACCGACCACCGGGCGGGGCTTGAGCCGCTCGAGCCCTATACCGCCGAGGGGGCGCGGGCGGTCATCGAGACGGTCGACCGTTTTGCCGAGCGGATGCGGGCGGCGCATGGGATGCGGGTCTGCTATCCGTCGGACGAGTTCTTCCTCCGCGCCGGCCTGCCCATCCCCGCGGCGGCCTACTATGAGGACTTCAACCAGCTGGACAACGGGGTGGGGCTGATGGCCATCCTCGAGGATGAGTTCCGAAGCGCCCTCCGGCTGGAGGCGGAGACCCCCCTCCCGGCGCCCCGCCGGCTTTCGATTGCGACCGGTACCGACGCGGCCCCTTTTCTCCGGCGGCTGGTTGACGCGGCGCGCGGAACGTGGCATACTTTACAGATAGAGGTCCATCCGATCGAGAACGCCTTCTTCGGCCATCGGATTACGGTGGCGGGACTGGTCACCGGCGGCGATATCCTGCGGACCCTCCGCGGCCGGGAGCTCGGGGAGGCGCTGCTGCTGCCGGCGGTGATGCTCCGGCACGAGCGGGATCGGTTTTTGGACGACATGACGCCCGAAGAACTGGAGGCGGCGCTCGGCGTGCCCGTCCGTTTTGTGGAAAACGACGGCTTCGCGCTGCTCGACGCGCTGCTCGGACGCTAGATCAGGAAGGAAAACACCATGTCAAAACCCATTGTCGCGGTGGTGGGCCGGCCCAATGTCGGCAAATCCACCCTCTTTAACAAGCTGATCGGCCGCCGGCTGGCGATCGTCGAGGATACCCCCGGCGTGACCCGCGACCGCATCTATGCCGAGGCCGAGTGGTCGGGGCGGAAGTTCATGCTGGTCGATACCGGCGGCATCGAGCCGTTTACCGGCGACTATATGCTTGCCCAGATGCGCCGCCAGGCCCAGCTGGCCATCGAGTCGGCCGACGTCATCATCCTGGTGACCGACGTCCGCGCCGGGGTGACCGCCAACGACCTCGATGTCGCCCAGATGCTCCAGAAGAGCGGCAAGCCGATTGTCCTCTGTGTCAACAAGGTCGACCAGGTGGGCGAGCTGCCACCCGAGTTTTACGAATTTTATAATCTGGGGTTGGGAGATCCCTATCCGGTTTCGTCGGTCCATGGCACCGGTACCGGCGATCTGCTCGATGCGGTGCTGGCCGAGCTGCCGCCCGATGAGGAGCCGGACGAGGAGGATACCACCATCCGGGTCGCCATCATCGGCAAGCCGAATGTCGGCAAGAGCTCGCTGGTCAACCGGATGGCGGGGGAGGAGCGGGTGATCGTCTCGGGCATCGCCGGCACCACCCGTGACGCGGTCGACACCGCCGTCGAGAATGAGCACGGCAGCTTCATCTTCATCGACACCGCCGGCATCCGGCGCAGCAGCCGGGTCAGCGAAAATATCGAGCGGTACAGCGTGCTGCGGGCCTATATGGCGGTCGACCGCGCGGACGTCGCGATCATCATGATCGACGCGACCGAGGGCTTTACCGAACAGGATTCCAAGGTCGCCGGCTATGCCCACGAGCAGGGCAAGGGCTGCATCATTGCGGTCAACAAGTGGGACGCGGTCGAGAAGGAGACCAACACCATGCGGGATATGCGCCGCACGCTCGAGCATGATTTCGCCTTCATGGACTATGTGCCGATTCTCTTTATCTCGGCCAAGACCGGCCAGCGGGTGGACGAGCTCTACAAGCAGGTGGTCTCGGTGGCGGCGAGCAATGCGCTGCGCATCCCGACCGGCCGGCTCAATGAGATGCTCGCCTTTGCGACCGCCCGGGTGGAGCCGCCCTCCGACAAGGGCAAGCGGCTGCGGATCTACTACATGACCCAGGCGTCGACCAAGCCGCCGACCTTTGTGCTCTTCTGCAACAAGAAGGAGCTGTTCCACTTCTCCTACCAGCGCTATCTGGAAAACCAGCTGCGGGAGGCGTTCGGGCTGATGGGCACCCCCATCCGGATGATCATCCGCGAGCGCGGGGAAGGCAAATAACACGACGCCCGGCGGTCTGCCGTCCGGCGATTTCATCAGGGAGGCACTCGGCCATGGACAACATCTGGATCGCCGCCGGACTCGCGGCGGTGCTCAGCTATCTCATCGGCAGCATCAACTTTCCCATCATCCTCTCACGGGTGCTCTGCAAGGACGATGTCCGCAAGCACGGCAGCGGCAACGCGGGGATGACCAATATCATGCGCACCTACGGCAAGTGGATCGGGATTCTCGCGCTCATCGGCGATTCGGGCAAGGGCACCCTCTGCTATCTGCTGGCGCGCTGGCTGACCGCGGCGCTCGCGCCCGGCGGGGAGGCGCTCTGGTGCGTGCTGGCGGCCGGCCTCTGCGGGATGCTCGGCCACATCTATCCGATCTACTTTGGCTTTAAGGGCGGCAAGGCGGTGCTCTTCATCGCCGGCTATGTCGTTCTCTACGATCCCCTCACCTTCTGCCTCTGCTTTGCCGTCTTTCTGGTGGTGCTGGCGGTCTGGCGGATGGTGTCGCTCGCGTCGGTGGTGATGGCGGTCAGCTTCCCCATCGTCACCGCGCTGACCCATGGGCTGCTGGGCGGGGAGATGCCGGTGAGCATTCTCTTTGCGGCGCTGGCCTGCCTGATTGTCACCGTCAAGCACGCCCCCAACCTCAAGCGGATTGCCGAAGGAACCGAATATAAGATCGGCGAGCGCAGCAGGTATTAACCGACGGCCTCGATCCGGGGCGGACAAGGAGGAGTTGTATGGCAAAGATCACCATCGCCGGCTCAGGCGGTTTCGGCACCGCCCTTGCGATTATGGCGGCACAGAACGGACACCGGGTCACCCTCTGGTCGGCCTTCCAGCCGGAGATCGACGCGCTGCTGGCGACGAGGGAACACAAAAAGCTGCTGCCCGGTGTCAAAATCCCCGATTCGGTCGAGCTCACCACCGCCCTCGATTCGGCGGCCTCCGCCGACCTGGTGGTTGTGGCGGTGCCCTCCTCGGCGGTGCGCCCGGTTGCCCGGACACTGGCCGGCGCGATTGGCAGCGGCATCCCGGTGGCCAGCGTGGCCAAGGGTTTTGAGGGCGGCAGCCTCAAGCGGCTGTCGGAGGTCTATGAGGAGGAGCTGCCCCATAACCCGATCGTCGTCATGTCCGGCCCCTCCCATGCCGAGGAGGTCGCTGTCGGCATCCCGACAACCATCGTCGCCGCCTCCAAATCGAAGGCGGCGGCCGAGTTTGTGCAGGATACGCTGATGAATGACCGGCTGCGCATCTACCTCAACGGCGACCTGATCGGGGTCGAGCTGGGCGGCGCGCTCAAGAATGTCATCGCGCTGGCGGCCGGCATCTGCGACGGACTGGGCCTCGGCGACAACACCAAGGCGGCGCTGATGACCCGGGGACTGACCGAGATGGCCCGCCTGGGGACCGCGATGGGCGCCCAGCGGGAGACCTTTGCCGGCCTTTCGGGGGTGGGCGACCTCATCGTCACCTGCACCAGCATGCACTCCCGCAACCGCCGCGCCGGCATCCTGATCGGCCAGGGCAGGACGGCCGAGCAGGCGATCGAGGAGGTCGGCATGACCGTCGAGGGCTACAACGCCACCCGGATTGCCTGGCAGCTCAGCCGGCGGTATGGGGTGAATATGCCGATTGTCGAGCAGATGTACGGGGTGCTCTTTGAGGGACATGCGGCGCGGGAGGGGGTCTCCAGCCTGATGACCCGCCCGCGCGGACACGAGATCGAATCGGTCTGGGTATCCGATTGACCGAAAAAAGGCCGTTCTCCCCCTGGCGGGAGGATGGCCCTTTTTGCGTATACGGCTCCGCGGCTGGGGAAAGGCGGCCGCTGCTTTGGCTGTCTGCGATACGCCGCCGCTCCGGCCGAAGCGGATGAAGCCCCGCCCAAAGACAATAAAAAAGCCGCCCCGATTGGGACGACCCTTTTGGCAGATGGATCCGATTAGACCGCGCGGGTGACTTTACCCGAGCGAAGGCACCGGGTGCAGGCGTAAATGTGGCGGGGAGAACCGTCAACAATCGCTTTGACCCGCTTGATGTTCGGCTTCCAAGCCCGGTTGGAGCGACGGTGGGAGTGGGACACCTTGATGCCGAAGCTAACACCCTTACCGCAGATATCGCATTTTGCCATCAGTCTGCACCTCCTGTCCATGGTGGGTGAAATGGGGCTAACGTATGTATAGTATCAGATTCCGCGTAAGAAAGCAAGCTTTTTCTGCACAAACTTCGAAAAAAATCCGACCCTCCGTTTGGCGTTCCTGCAAACAAACGGTGAACATCGAGGGGAACGGCTTGTCTTTTGGCGGCATGACAGGTATAATTAAGGATAACTGTTTGGCGGAAGAACGCCGCGCAGGCCGTAAGGAGGATTGCCGATGCCGTCCATTTTTCAGAATATGTTCACCCAGGAGTGGATCTATCAGCTGATCGTCAGCTTTTTGATCTTTTCCATCTCGCTGACCGTCCACGAATATGCCCACGCCTTTGTCGCCGACCGGCTGGGGGATCCCACCGCCCGCTATATGGGGCGGCTGACCTTCAATCCCTTTGCCCATCTCGATATCCTGGGTACCATCGCGATTCTGATCATCGGGGTCGGCTGGGCCAAGCCGGTGCCGGTCAACTCCCGCAACCTCCAAAATCCCAAGCGGGATATGATCCTCATCTCGATTGCGGGGCCGGTGGCGAATGTCCTGCTCTCGCTCGTCGTGATGATTCTCTATAAGCTTTTGAGTGTCCTCTACGGGGTGACGCTGATCGGCGCGCTGGTGCCGGTCGTTTGGGTGCTGGTGACGCTGACGCTGCGCAATATCACCCTTGCCATCTTCAACCTCCTGCCCATCCCGCCGCTCGATGGCAGCCGGCTGCTGACCTGGCTGCTGCCGGGCAAGGCCTACTATGCGCTGATGCGCTATGAGCAGGTGATTATGATCGCGGTGATGCTGCTCATCTTCTCCGGCCTGCTCGACTGGCCGCTGACCTACCTGACCAACACCATCTTTAAACTGCTCGATCTGCTGACCTTCTTTATCCCGGCTTAGGGCGTACCCTTCGCCTGTCCATACCCATCGACAGGCCCTATGACCGCTGGCCGGCACGCACATCCCCGGCGTCGGTGTGGGGATGCCGGCCGGCCGCGCGGAATCGCTCGCCGCCTGGGCAATTGCCATTCGCGGAGATGCCCTGGTGCCCGCCGGAGGAGGCGTTGTACGTTGGAGACCAGACTGACCTTTAAGCTTGACGATTTCGAAGGCCCGCTCGATCTGCTGCTGCATCTGATCGGCCGGCACAAGCTGGATATCCGCGATATCCCCATCCTTTCGCTCATCGAACAGTACCTCGAGACCATCCGCCAGTGGCAGCGGCTCGATCTCGAGGTGGCCAGCGAGTTTCTCGCGATGGCGGCCCGGCTGATCGAGATGAAGACGGCCATGCTGCTGCCCCGCCGCAAGGAGGAGGGGGAGGAGATGGGCCGGGCGCTGCAGGGTGAGCTGCTCGAATACCAGCTGATCAAGACGATGGCGGCCCGGCTGCGGGAGCGCTATGAGGGCGGCGCGCGCTTTGTACGTCCGCCCACCCGCATCGAGGCCGATCCGACCTATACCCGCCGGCACCTGCCCGAAGAGATCCTGCGGGCGCTGCAGGGGGCGCTCGGCAACCGGCAGCGCCGCCTGCCGCCGCCTGCCAGCGCGTTTACCGGGATTGTCGGACGCCGGCAGGTGTCGGTGACCTCCCGGGTTCTTTTTGTGCTGCGGCGGCTCTACCGCGAGCCGCATATCCCGGCCAACACCCTCTTTGCCAGCTGTGGCGGCCGGCCGGAGATGGTGGCGACCTTCCTCGCGGTGCTCGAATTGATGCGGGCCGGCAGGGTCGATTATAACGAACAGGATGGGATGCTCTCCTTCCTCGGCGGCGCGAGGCGGCATCCCGGGAGGACGAAGACCGATGGACTTTCATAATCTTGTGGCGGCGGCCGAAGCGATTCTCTTTGCCAGCGGCGATCCGATTGGCATCGACAAGCTGGGGGAGGCGCTCGAGCTGGATACCTCGGATACCCTCAAGGTCCTGCTCGGTTTGAGCGACCGGCTCGACCGGACGGGCAGTGCGCTCGAGGTGGTGACCCTCGAGGATGCCGTCCAGCTCTGCACCCGCCGCAGCTATGAGGACTATGTCCGGCGGGCGCTTGAGATCCGCCGCAATACCCCGCTTTCCCCCGCCGCGATGGAGGTACTCGCGATTGTCGCCTACAACCAACCGGTGACCCGCGGCTTTGTCGAACAGGTGCGCGGCATCGACTCCTCCTCGGTGGTGGCCTCGCTGGTGGAAAAGGGGCTGCTCGAGGAACGGGGGCGGTTGGAGCTGCCCGGCCGGCCGATCGCCTATGGCACGACGGCCAACTTCCTGCGCTGTTTTGGGCTTTCCTCGCTCGATGAGCTGCCGCCCATCCCCGAAAGGGAGGGGACGGCGGGCGAGCCGGTGACCCTCGATGCGGTGATCGACGCGGGCGATGGGGAGACCGCCCCGGCGGCGGAAGAGCCGGAGGGCGGCGCGGTTTCCGCGGACGATTGATTGGACGGGGGCGTTTTCGCCTACGATAGAAGCAAAGGAGGAATCGGGATGGGCTGGTGGATTGCGCTGGGCATCCTTGCGGTGATCCTTCTGCTGCTCTGGCTGCCGCTGCGGTTGGAGGCCGTCTATGACGGCGGCTGCAGGGTCCGGCTGCGCTGGCTCTTTCTGCGCTTTGGGCTGCTCGGCTATCCCAAGCCCACCCGCCGGCGGCCGAAGAAGACCGGAGGGGCCGCGCCCGCGAAGAAGCCGAAAAAGCCCTTTCGGCCCGCTGCGCTGCTCGAGCTGGTGCGGACGCTGGCGGCGCTTCTGCGGGCGGCGATCCCGCCGCTGCGGTGGCTGTTGCGGCACACCACCCTCATCCGGCTGACGGCCAGGCTGTCGATGGGCGGGGAGGATGCCGCCGAGGCGGCCCTCTCGGCCGGGCGGATGCAGGGGGTGCTGCATGGCCTGCTTGCCCTCCTGCGGAATGCCGTGCGTGTCCCGCCGCGCGCGGAAATCCTCCTTGC
>CASGDD010000246.1 GCA_949300115.1 uncultured Oscillospiraceae bacterium
CCCCGCGATCGTCCGCGCCTGCGGCCCCGACAGCCGGATCACCCCCAACGCCCCCTTCGCCAGCGGCGTCGCGATCGCGGCAATCGTATCCTGTGTCATCTTCCCTTTTCTCCTTCCGCTCTCGTTGAATGTTGCGCCGGGCTTCCCTTTGATCTTTTGATCCTGATCTTTTGATCCCGATCTTCTGGCATCGTGCGACAGATCCCTGCGCGCATGGCAAACGGGACAGCGGCTATCCTCCCTGTCTGCCGGCACGGGCGAGTGCCCGCCGGGTGTAGGGGCAGGCGGCGATGCAGCGGCCGCAAAGGGTGGTCCGTTTGCCGAGCCTTTCTTCGGCGATATCCCTCGCCCCCTCGCGGCAGTCGACAATCCGCACAAGCTCGCTCCGGTCGACCCCAACCGCCCAATGGTTGCCGATGATCGCCCGGGGCGGGCAGACCGACTGGCATGCGGTGCAGCTGCCGCAGCGGGAGGCTTCGACCGGCACCCCCACCTCAAGCGGCGCGTCGGCGAGGATGGTGGATAGCCGGATCCCCGAGCCGTATGGTTCGGTGACGAGCAGCGCGCATTTGCCGATCCAACCGAGTCCGGCACGGGTGGCAGCCGTCTTGTGGGGCAGCCGGGTGCGGAAGTCGGGTGTTTCCTCCCCGAGCAGCTTACCGACCGTGCGCGCCTCCGCCCGATAGCCGAGGGAGCGCAGCCACCCCTCCCCCTCTTCCGCCATCCGGTCAAGCTGGGCGTTCATCCGCTCGTATTCCGCCTCATAGGCGGGGGTGGGCCCATCCGACATCGAACGCACGATGTCGGGCGGAACCTGGATCGCGAAGCTCACCGCCCGGGGATAGCCGTCCAGATCAAACGGCGTGATATCGGCGAAGCCGACCAGCACGGCGCCCCGTTCCTCTAAAAATTGGCGCATCTGTCTGGAGATTTCCTTTGCGGTCATGCGGGTTATCCTCCCATCCATCGATATTTCGCGAGGTCGACATAGCCGTCCACCACCTCGACCCCCTCCATCCGAAGCAGCGCCGCCTGGGCGTCGGTGCCGCCGAAGGCGAAGTCGGGCGCCAGGCGCCCCTCCCGGTTGACCACCCGGTGGCAGGGGATCTCCCCCGGCCGGGGATTGCGGTGCAGCGCGCCGCCGACAATCCGCGACGCCCGCGGCGACCCCGCCATCAGCGCAATCTGCCCGTAGGTGGCCACCCGGCCGCGGGGAATCCGGCAGACCGCCTCGTAGACCCGTTCATAGAAAGTTTGCAAAATCCGCCCACCCCCTGTTTTCTTCAGTATACCGAACCTTTCCGCGCCATGCAAGGGGGACGCCGCGGTTTGACTTTCCTCCTGTCATCCGGTAAAATGGTTATAACTGTTAACGATCGTGCCGGCCGCGGCCGGCGCGCGAAGGAGGGACGCCGTGAACCCGAAACTCAAAGGCATGATCGCCGAATCGCTTTCTTCCGTCCTGCCCATCACCCTCATCGTGCTGGCGTTAAGCTTCACCATCATCCCGGTCAGCATCACCACCCTGCTGCTCTTCATCATGGGGGCCGCCATGCTGATCGTCGGGATGGGGCTTTTTAACCTGGGGGTCGAAACCGCCATGTCGCCGATGGGCGAGATGATCGGCACCCGGCTGACCAAGTTTAAAAAGCCCGCCCTCATCGCCTGCTGCTTCTTTCTCATCGGCGTCATCGTCACCGTCGCCGAACCCGATCTGCAGGTGCTCGCCAGCCAGATGGCCGCCGTGCCCGACCCGGTCATCATCCTGACGGTGGCGCTCGGCGTCGGCATCTTCCTCGCGCTCGCCTTTCTGCGGGTGCTCTTCCAGATCCCCCTCGCCCCCATGCTCATCGTCTGCTATCTCATCGTCTTTCTGCTCGCCTTCTTTGTGCCGGGCGAATTTCTGCCGGCCGCCTTCGACTCGGGCGGCGTCACCACCGGCCCGATCACCGTCCCCTTCATCCTCGCCCTCGGCATCGGCATCACCGCCATCCGGGTGGACAGCGCGGCGGAGGACGACAGCTTCGGCCTCGTCGCCCTCGCCTCGATCGGCCCCATCCTCTCGATGATGATCCTAGGTCTGATCTACGGCCCCACCACCGCCAACTACACCACCCTCGAGATCCCCGAGCTGGCGAGCACCCAGGACCTCTGGGCGCAGTTTGCCGCCGAATTTCCCGACTATATCCGGGAGGTCGCGGTCGCGCTGCTGCCGATCATCCTCTTTTTCTTCATCTTCCAGTCGCTCTTCGTCCGGCTGCGCCGCCGCCCGCTCATCAAAATCCTCATCGGCATCCTCTATGCCTTCGCGGGTTTAAGCCTCTTTCTCACCGGCGTCAACGTCGGCTTCATGCCCGCCGGCTACCAGATCGGACGGGCGCTCGCCCTCTATGAGCACAACTGGATTCTCATCCCGATTGGGATGCTGGTCGGCTTCTTCCTCGTGCGGGCGGAACCGGCGGTCGCCGTGCTCAACCACCAGGTCGAGGAGGTCTCGGGCGGCGCCGTCTCCCACAACGCCATGAACAACTCCCTTTCGATCGGCGTGGCCCTTTCGGTCGGCCTGGCGCTCCTGCGGGTGCTCACCGGCCTGTCGATCTTCTGGCTCATCCTCCCCGGCTATGCCGTCGCGCTGGCGCTGAGCTTTGTAACCCCCAAGCTCTTCACCGCCATCGCCTTCGACTCGGGCGGCGTCGCCTCCGGCCCGCTCACCGCCACCTTCCTGCTGCCGCTCGCGATGGGCGCCTGCGACGCCCTCGGCGGCAACATCCTCACCGACGCCTTCGGGGTCGTCGCGATGGTCGCCATGACCCCGCTCATCACCATCCAGCTGCTCGGCCTGCGCTACCGGCTGAAGACCCATCGCGCGGCCCAGCTCGAGGAGGATGAGATCATCGATCTCGAACCAGAGGAGGTCTCCCGCCATGACAGCTGATACCCGACCCATTCCCCCCTCCCTCCGGCTGCTCACGGTGATCGTCGACCGCGGACGGGGCGCCGGGGTTGCCGAGCTGCTGCGCAGCCGCGGCCTTGCCGTCCACTGGATTCTGCGCGGCCGCGGCACCGCCAAAAGCGAGATGATGGCCTATCTCGGCCTCGATGAGCCGGAAAAGGATCTGGTCCTCGCCCTGCTTCCCACCGCCCTTGCCCGTTCGCTGCTCGGCTGGCTGTGCGCCCGGCTGCAGTTTGACCGCCCCGGCCACGGCATCGCCTTTCTCGTCCACCCCTCCAGCATCAACGCGGCCATGGTCCGCCGGCTGGAGGATGTCCCCATCCCCGATTCAAAGGAGGCAGACCGGATGGAAGATACACGCTTTGAACTGATCGTCGCGGTGGCCGGCAAGGGCACCGCCGACGTCGTGATGGACGGCGCCCGCAGAGAGGGCGCCACCGGCGGCACCGTGCTGCGCGGCCGCGGCCTCGGGCTGGATGAGGCCGAATCGCTCATGCACCTGACCTTCCACCCCGAAAAGGAGCTCGTTCTCATCCTCGTCCCCCACGATCGCAAAGGGGCCGTCATGAAGGCCATCAGCGAACAGGTCAAGACCGAATGCGGCGAACGGATCATCACCTTCTCGCTCGCGGTCGACGATGTCGCCGGCCTCACCCCCGCCCCCGATGCCGCCGGCGCGTAAGGGAGGTTGTTCGCTATGGAACTCTGGTATCTGCACCAAAGCGGTTTCGCGCTGGACACCGGACGGCTGTTTCTCATCTTCGACTGCGACTGCGACACCCCACATGGCGGCCGTCTCGCCGACGGCGTCGTCGCGCCGGAGGATCTCGCCGGCCGGGATGTCGTCGTCCTGGTCTCCCATATCCACGCCGACCACTACGCCCCCTTCATCTTCGAATGGGCGAAGGCGCCCGTCCGCCGCATCCGCTATATCCTCTCGGACGACATCCCCCTGCCCGACCCCCATCCGGCAGGCTGCGAGCTGATCTCAGCCGCGCCCCATACCACCCTCGAGCTCGGGGATCTCACCGTCGAAACCCTGCTTTCGACCGACGAGGGGGTGGCCTTCCTGCTCACCCTCCCGGACGGCCGGGTGATCTACCACGCGGGCGATCTCAACTGGTGGCATTGGACGGGGGAGACGGACGACTACAACGCCGACATGGCCCGCCGCTACAAAGCGGAACTCGCCCGCCTCCGGGGCCGCCGGATCGACCTCGCGATGGTCCCGGTCGATCCCCGCCTGGGCCCCACCTACGCCTGGGGCCTCGACGCGCTCATGCGCACCGCCGATGTCCGCCTCGCCGTCCCGATGCACTTCGCCGACCACTTTGAAATCATCCCCCAGCTGCTCGCCGACCCGATCTCCGAGCCCTATCGCAGCAAAATCCTCCCCCTGCACCATCGAGGGGAAACCATCCGCTGGGCCCCGCCCGCCGATCCTCCCCAGTGATCCCCCATCCGCGGGCTGTCCCGCCCGCGCAAAATTCCATAAAACCCCATACAAAATACGCCAAAAGCCCCGAGTTCCCTCGGGGCTTTGTCCTGCGCTTCGACGGCGCCGCGCCGGCAACGGACGGGGCCCATCCCCCTTCATCCCTTCGATCGGTTTCCATTGCCTTTCTATTGCCGGTATCGGGCCTCTCGCGTCCGGCCTCCATCCGGGCCGGCGTTAGGCGTCATGGGCCAAAAAATTCGAAAAGGTGATCTCCAGCTCCCGCTCGGGTACCGAAAGGGCGAGCAGGCTGCCGCTTTCGGCGTCGAGGGTGAGGGTGAAGGCGCCCATCTCATTCTCCCCCGCGAGGGTGAAGACGCCGTCCGCAAGGGTGGCCGAGATGCCCTGCTCGGCGGCGATGGCGTTGAGGGTGCCCACCAGCCCCCGCGCGATGGCCGATCCGGCGATCGAATCGGGATCGAAGTCGGCGGTGATCCCCTTGTAGGTGATCGACACCTGCTCCTCCGAGAGATCCAGCCGCATCCCGGCGAGCGATTCGGGCTGCATCAGCTCGATGACATAATGTCCCGGCCGGTCCCGGTCGACCTCGGCCACCATCTCGAAGCCCTCATAACGGATGGACGCCGAGGTGGTAAACCGGTCGGCCAGCGGCACCTCCTCAAGCGGCACCGTCCCGGCCTCCCCCGAACCGCTCTGGCAGCCGCAGAGGGTCAGCATCAGCAGCATCGACAACAACAGCAGACAACATCTTTTCATCCGGCAAAGCCTCCCCCAACCGATGACATCGGGCATGAATCTGGGGGAGCGGGATGGATGGGCGGATTACCGCCCCATCGACAGGAAAAGCTGCGGCAGCCCCTTTTCG
>CASGDD010000247.1 GCA_949300115.1 uncultured Oscillospiraceae bacterium
TTCAACTCCCACGCCCAGCTCGAGCGCTACCGGGAGACGGCGCTGGCGGCCGGCTGCGCGATCGGCCTGCGGATCAACCCGATGTGTTCGACTCAGGAGCATGCGATCTATGACCCCTGTACCCCCGGCTCCCGGATGGGCATCCCGCCCGAGGCGTTCGATCGCAGCCGGCTGGAGGGGGTCACCGGCCTGCATTTCCACACCCTCTGCGAGCAGAACGCCGACGCGCTCGAGGCGACACTGGAGGCGGTCGAGCGGCATTTTGGTGACCTGCTGCCCCGGATGCGGTGGCTCAATATGGGCGGCGGCCACCATATCACCCGGGCGGACTACGACGTCGAGCGGCTGGTGCGGCTGATTGAGCGGATGCGGGACCGCTATGACCTCACCATCTACCTCGAACCGGGGGAGGCGGTTGCGCTCAATGCCGGCTTCCTGATCACCGAGGTGCTCGACATCGTCCACAACGGGATGGATATCGCCATCCTCGATACCTCGGCCGCCTGCCACATGCCCGATGTCATCGAGATGCCCTACCGTCCGCCGCTGCTGGGCTCGGGGGAGGCGGGGGAGAAGGCGCATACCTATCGCCTCGGCGGGCCGACCTGCCTGGCGGGGGATATCATCGGCGACTACAGCTTCGATCATCCGCTGCATCCGGGCGACCGGCTGATTTTCGGCGACATGGCCATCTATTCGATGGTGAAAAACAACACCTTCAACGGTATGAATCTCCCCGCCATCGCGCTGGGGTCGCTGGAAGGGGAGGACTGCCGGGTGATCCGCCGGTTTGGCTATGCGGATTTTAAAGGCCGTCTCTCCTGACCGGCCGCGGCGGGCGATCGGCCGGACGGCGTATGGGGATGCGAAGGGCCGGACTCGAAACCGAGTCCGGCCCTTTTGTGTGCGGGGAGAAGGGTAAGTAGGCCATCCGGCCGGCAGAATCCAGCCGGATGCGGATGTGTCAGCGGCCAAAGCCAAACAGCGCCTGCAGCCCGGGCCATCCGCCCAGGATCCCACCGCCGCAGCGGGTACCGCAGCCACAGCCACAACTGCTGCCGCAGCTGCAATTGGTGCCGCATGCGCAGCCGGTTTCCGTTTCGGTGGTGCTGCCGCAGTCGCAGGCCCTGCAGGTGTAGCTGTTGGCGGCGATGCTGTTGCCGTCGTCGTCGAAGTAGCAGTGGGTCGCGCAGGGATCGCAGCCGGTATCGGCCGCACTATCGCTGCAGCCATTGCAGCAGCCGCCACAGCCGCCGCAGCCATAAAAGTTCGGATAACACATGCAAAGCTCCTCCATCGCACAGAGATCGGGAACACACTTCCCGTGTTACCAGCCTATGCCGGGGGAGGGCGGATGGTGCAGCAGAGCGCCCGCCCTCCGACAAGCGGAGAACGGGCGTGGTTGGATTCACAGATTATCTGACGGGATCGGGGAGCGGGGTGACCTGTTCCCCTTCGACATGATAGAGCCGGGTGCCCGGGGGAATCTCCTCGAGCAGTGCAAGCGCCCGGTCGAGCGCGTCCGGTTCGACCCGGACGGCCATGCCGCAGCTGGCGCTGATCTGCCGCAGCACCGGCATGAGAACCGCCTTGACCGACGGGGCCAGCCGCTTGTGGGTCGAGATAGCCGCATGGGTCGATGCGAAGGTAAAGAGGTAGTAGTCGCTCATACGCTGATGACCTGTCCGGCCGCCTGCATCCGCGAGAGGATGTCGTACATGTTGCTGACTGTACCGACCTTGCGCTGGTCCGCCAGCCCATAGAAGTTCAGGCAGGTGCCGCAGACGAGGATGTCGCAGCCCATCTTTTCGAGGGTGATGAGGTGCTCGGCGCACTCGGTCTCAACGGTGGCGAGCTTCACGCCGCCGTTCATCAGCAGGATGGCCGCCGGCGGGTTTTCCGACTGGGTGAGGGTATAGAGCATCATCTTCATCAGCGAGGCGCCCAGCTCGGGGTCACCGCCGCCGACCGTCTCCTTGCCGAAAAAGAAGACGGTGTCCTTTCCGCCCTCCGACGCGGCAGCCGCCTGGGTGGGGGCGGTGAAGGTGAGGGTGTAGATGCCGTCCGCCTCCTCGACCGAGACCGTCGAGCCGATCGAGGCGCCGAGACGCTTGAGATTTTCGACCGCGGTGGTGTTGTCCACCTGGATGGCGAAGGCCTGGCCCTTGGCCGCCTCCTGTTTGGCCATAATGACCGGCATCGGGCAGGCAAGGCCCTTGGCATTGAGTGTAGTCATCATCAAAACCTCCATCGTGAAAAGATCTCGATCCGAAGGACCGGGGAGAGCAAATGGGCTTAACCGCGCGGCATGGCTTTGGCATAACCCAGCGCCGCCGCGCCGATGGCGCCCGCGAACTGGGCGAGCGGATGGGTGACAACCGGGAGGCCCAGTGCCTCCTCGATCGTCCGCCGGAAGCTTTCAAAGCGGGCAAGTCCACCGGTAAAAAAGACGGTGCCGGTGGGCGAAAGACGCATCGCGAAGGCCGCCGTCCGCCGGCAGATCGACTGGACCACCCCCAGCGCGATGTCCGCCCGATCGGCCCCCGCGGCCAGGAGGCTTACAATCTCGCTTTCGGCGAAGACGGTGCACATGCTGGAGATTTCACAGGGCTGATGCCCCTCGACAAACCGGTCAATCTCCTCGATGGGAAAATCGAGGATACGGGTCATCATCTCGATAAAGCGCCCCGTTCCGGCGGCACATTTGTCGTTCATCGCAAAGTCGGCGACCGAACCGTCGGGATGCAGCAGGATCGCCTTGCAATCCTGTCCGCCGATGTCGATGACACAGCGGACCGCCTCCCCCAGCATCCCCGCCCCTCTGGCGTGGCAGGTGATCTCGGTGATGGTGCGGTCGGCCTGGGGCAGCAGCGCCCGACCGTAGCCGGTCGCGACGGTACAGGCGACTTCGGGGGTATAGAGGGCGTCGTAGACCGCCTGCATCTGTTCGGCCGGACGCGCGCGGGTCGGCAGCAGCAGGGTGCGCAGCACATCGCTGCCGTCATAGAGGGCGCCCTTGGTGGTTGTCGAGCCGCAGTCGATACCGAGTGTGATCATCAGAGCATCTCCATAAAGGCGGCCATCCGGGTACGCAGCTGGCCCTCATCCGAGGTCGAGTAGTCGGTCTCCACCCCGAGATAGGGAATGCCCCGTTCGGTCGCGAATTTTTTGACGCTGTAGGCTTCGACCGCAAAGGTGTGGCAGGCCTGCAGGACGATCTCGACCACCGCGTCGACCCGGTATTCCTCAAACAGTTCGTCCAGCATCTTGAAGCGGTTGGGGTTGGGGGTCATGCAGGAACAGCCGATGTTGAGATACCGGCGGGCGAGCGCGTCGTAGACGTCGGGATTCTCCTCGTCGACCAGCTCGTCGACCGATTTGGCGCCGCCGCAGTTCTCCATCGCGACCACCTGGCCGCCCGCCTCCTCGATCGCCTGAATCGTCTTGGCGGCGACCCCGCCAATCGGGCTGCCGGTGACGAGAATGCGCTTGCGGCCGCGGTATTTCTCCCGGTCGCTCTCCCGCTGAATTTTGTCGATGAGCGCCCACAGCTCGTCGATCGCCTTCTCCCGGTCGAACTTAAACTGCACCCCCTCGAGCACCTGATGGAGGCTCATGCCGTCCATCGGGGCGGGAACCTGCTTCTGCAGCGCATAAAATGCCTTGATCGCCTGCCGCTCACGGTTTTTGAGCTTGATGGCCTCCCGGATGGCGTCCTCGGTGATGGTGACGCCAAAGTGGGACTCGAGCTTCTCCTTGAGGCGGAGGATCTCCGATTTCCAGAGGAGGAGCGCGGCCGGGCTCTGCGAGTTGGGCAGCTCCATCACATGGACCGGTTTGATCTGGCCGAGCAGCTCGTACATCTTTTTTTTGCCATCGCAGGTCGTCTCCCCGATGATGAGGTCGGAGAAGTAGAAATAGGGACATTTGTCGGTCTTGGCAAAGCCATAGCTTGCCTTGATAAGCGGACAGAGGTTGCGGGGCAGCACCATCTCCGCCTCGGGGATGGTCTCGCCCGTCTTGGAGCAGAGCCCAACCACCGCTGCCCCCATCGCAAGGGGGATCTCCTGCGGCAGATAGGTACAGAAGGCGCCCACAAAGGGGATGCCCTGCTGCTTGAGCGCATAGGCGTCCATAAACGATTTGCGGCGTTGTTCGCCAAATTCCGAGAAAATTTCCGGCAGTTCCTTAACCAGCTCCATAGGTGGCTCCTTTTCACATCCATTTCGGTTTCTATCTGTTATTGTAGGAGCCGGCCTGTCCAAAGGCAAATTGTTTTTATCGATGGATTGAAGGAAGGCGATAGGCTAGAACAATAAAAAGGGCCGGCGCCGCCCACCGGCCGGGGCGGCGGCATTTTGGGCGTTTCAGGCGATCACGCGGGTGAATAACGAAGAGAAAAGGGGGTGGGCGCTGTGGCGCCTACCCCTTATTTTCCCTAAAGTCGATTGCGAAGGGCTTGCCAAAAGAATCGCTACCCAAAACAGGCGCGTCCGCGGGCGGCGGATTTTCCAGATAGAGGTCGGAATAGGGGTGAACCCGTACCCGGAAGTTGGAGATGGGGACGATAAATTGGATGGGTGGCCCATCCACTTTATAGGAATCGATCTCTTTGGTTTGGAGATCCAGCCGAACCACCGTCCTATTGTCCAGCGGGGAAAAGGCGCCGCGGCGGTCGGTGTACAGATTGGAAATCGAATGGGCGGTGGAATAGATGCACCTCTGCTCCCTTCCGTCGTAACTTGTGGAGATCAGCCGGTGGCCGTCGACAATCACCAGCAGCCGGTCGGAGGCGATAAAGCCATGTTCGGAAGCGTTGTCCAGCAGCTTGTGGTTCACATAATCTTTCGTGCTGTAATAATAGAGGGTTCCATTTTGCCGGGTAAAGTAGATTCTTTCCACCGTAAACGCTGGCGGGTCGAAAGCGATCTCTTCCTCCTCCTCGTCAGCGGCGGGATGGGAAGGGTTTTTTGCAGCGCGGCTGGTCACACCCGCGTCCGAAGCCTCCATCTGCATCTCCTCCAAACGTTCTGCTGGCTCGGAGGAGGTCTCATCCGGGCCCGGCCGGACGGAGGCATCTGGCGCTGTGCAGCCGGCCAGCCCGATCAACAGCAGGAGAAGATGGATACAAAGCAGACGTTTCATCTTCCCATCCCCCTTGGTTCGGTTGTGGATGTACGGGTATGCCGGACGTGCGGCAGCGTTCTACCGTGGGTAGCTTCCGTCGATGAAGGCGTTGATCATCGTGCGGGTGAGGCTGATGGTCGAGCCATCCTTGGGGATTTCATCGCGGGTTAGCCAGACCGCCTCGGACAGCTCGTTGCGGTCGAGGGTGATGGCGGGGTCGCCGTCGAGGTCGGCGAAAAAGCCGACAAGCAGCGAGTCGGAGAAGGCCCAGGGCTGGCTTGCGAAGTAGCGCAGATTTTTGACCCTTAGCCCGACCTCCTCCATCACCTCCCGGCGGATGGTGGCCTCGAGCGTCTCCCCGATTTCGCAGAAGCCGGCGATGAGCGCATAGTTGCCGTAGGTGCGCCCGGCATAGCGGCTGAGCAGCAGCCGGTCGCCGTCGGTGATGGCGACGATGATGGCCGGTGAGATGCGGGGATAGTCGATGAGGCCGCACCGGTCGCACTGGAGGGCCCGCTCGGTTTCGCTCGGCCGCATCGGGGCGGTGCAGCGTCCGCAGAAACGGTGCCGGTCGTACCAGTGGTAGAGATGGCTGCCGGTGATGCCGGCGAAGGCGAGCCATCCCGGCTCGTATGTACGGAAGGCGGACAGCGGCATCCATTCGTATCCCTCGGGCGGTTCCTCGAAGGGATCGAGGTGGGTGAAAAAGGCGATGTCATCCATCGAAAAGAGATAGACCGCCTGCCCGCTCATCACCAGCTCGCCGATATGCGGAAAGTCGAGCGTGCCGCGCCGGCGGTTCATGAGGATCTGTTCGTTGTGGTAGAGAAAGAGATAGTCACGGGTGGTGGGTACCCGGCTGACAAATGCGCAGTGAAACTGATGGGGTCCGATGTCCTGGATCAAGAGAATAACCTCCTTATACGATACAAAACGCCACGGGGCCGCCGGCGGGAGCGGGGGAAGCCGGCGGCCGCCGGGAAAGCGGATGGCAGCGGGAATATGTGCCGCGCACCCGGTCGAAACATCCCTATTGTAGCACAAAACCCTCCGTTTGCGAAGCCGCGGCGGAGGGAAATTGGATGGGTTATGTAGCCCGCCCTGCCGGGCAGGCGGGCAGAGGTCAGCGGCCGGTTTGACGGTGCCGTCGGGCGGCCTGTTCCACCGAGGGGGACGGCCGGTGTGTCGCCGGCGCGCTGCCCTCGGGGTAGCCGGCGGCTGCAAGACCGGTGGTCTCGGTCGCCGAGACGACGCTGTCGGGCGGTGCAACCTCGGGATGGCGGGGCCGGGGACCGGGCGCGGCAGGATGCCGTGCGGATTCCCAGACGGCACGGGGATGTTCGAGGAAGGGGGAGGATTTGGACATGGGGTATCACTCCTTCTTGTATAGGGCAGAATGGCTTGGGGCCGGCGGACCGCCGGCTCCTCTGTAGTGTGCGCCGTCCGCCGCATTTTACACCGGATTTTCCGGGGAATTCGGGTACACAATTTACAAAACGGTCACACAATCCCCCATAATCGCACGTCCGAACATTTGATTTCCGGCGGCAGTTCGGGTACAATGGACACATCGGACAGGCGGCCTGTCCGCAGAACACCCCGGTGCGGCGGGTTTTGAGGCGAAGGGAGGCATGGGTTTTGGAGGCGGTTTTGACCCTCATCCGAACGGTCTATCTGATTCCGGCGCGCTATCTCTTTGTCCTGCTCTGCGTGCTGATCTTTTTCAATCTCAAGCGCAGAATGATGAACCATCCGGCGCCGGCCCATATTCTGGCGGTGCTGGACATCGAAAATGGGGCGACCCGCCTGCCGATCATGCACTACGAGACCACCATCGGCCGCTCAAAATCCTGTGATGTGGTGATCCCGTTGGCGGTTGTCTCCCGCCAGCACGCGGTGCTGACCATGACCCGTTACGGCCTCTGGCGTGTCCAGGACACCGGTTCGAGCGGGGGTGTGCTGGTCAACGGCGAACCGATCGATGCGGATACCCTCGTCGGGATCGGCGACGAGATGGAGATGGCCGGCATCCATATGCGGCTGCTGCCCGCCACCGCCATCGATCCCGCCGAGCTGGGCCGGTCGGAGGGGAAAAGCTGGTGGCACCGGCTGGAACGCCGCTCCCGCCGGGGCGGACGCCGTCCCGGCTCGATCACCGCCTGCATGATCTTTTTAAACCTCTTCCAGCTCTTTGCCTTTATCCAGCTGGCGCTGACCGGTTCGCTGGAGAACCTGCCGGCCGTGGGGATCGCCTTCGGCTGCATGGCGGTGCTGCCCTGGTTTTACCGGCTGATCGCCCGTCCGCTCGGGATTCAGAATATGGCCGCCGAGCTGGCCGCCTTCTTTCTTACCACACTCGGCATCTGCACGACGGCGAGCGCGGCGCCCGATAGCCTCTACAAACAGCTGGCGGCGGTGGCGCTGGGGCTTTGCATCTTCTGTGTCATGTGCCTGGTGTTAAAAAATCTAAACCTGGTCATGCGGCTGCGGCCGTTGGCGGGGGTGCTGTCGCTGCTCATCCTCGCGGTCAACATCGTCGTGGGTGTGACCCTGAATGGCCAGAAAAACTGGATCGATCTCGGCTTTACCACCGTCCAGCCGAGCGAATTTGTCAAAATCCTCTTTGTCTTCACCGGTGCGGCCACCCTTGAATGGCTGCTGACGACCAAAAACCTGCTGGTGCTCACCGGCTACGCAGTCGGTTGTATCGGCTGCCTCTTCCTGATGGGGGACTTCGGGACCGCCCTGATCTTCTTTTTCGCCTTTATCGTGCTGGTCTTCATGACGAGCGGGGATGTCCGTGCCATCGCGCTCACCTGCGTGACGGCGGCGCTGGGCGGGCTCTTCATCCTCCGTTTCCGGCCCTACATTGTCCGGCGCTTTTCCGCCTGGCGGCATGTCTGGGATCACGTCTATGACACCGGCTTTCAGCAGACGCGGGCGCTGATGGCGATTGCGAGCGGCGGCCTGTTGGGGCTGGGGGGCGGCAACGGTTTTCTGCGGGGGGTCTTCGCGGCCGATACCGACCTTGTCTTCGGCATCCTCGCCGAGGAATGGGGGCTCGTTATCGCTTTTCTGGCGCTGGGGGTCTATGTACTCTTTCTGTTCAGCGCCATCAAATCCTACCAGACCGCCTACTCCTCCTACTATGTGATCGCGGCCTGTACGGCGGCGGCCATCTTCCTCTTCCAGGCCTGCCTTAACGTCTTCGGTACCGTCGATGTCCTGCCGCTGACCGGCGTGACCCTGCCCTTCATCTCGAACGGCGGCTCGAGTATGGCTGCCAGCTGGGGACTGCTCAGCTTCATCACCGCCTCGCTCAACTACGCCCGGCCCAGGCTGAAGGAATCCCAGACGGTGGTCCTGCTGGATGAGGACCCCGGCGCGATCTAGGCGCGGGGAGGCCGGACGGCCGCTTTACTTTTCCCGCAAAGGAGGTATCCGCCATGAAACGCATTGGCACCCGCGCGAAAATTCTTTCGCTGGTGGTCGCCTTCTTTTTCCTCTGTACCGCCGTCTTCGGCTACGACTACCTCACCGGCGCGGCCACCTGGGTGGTCCATCCCAACAATGAGGATCTCTACACCAACGGCGAGCTGCGCAGCAGCGGCCGGGTGGAGACGCGGGACGGCACCCGGCTGTACACCCTCAGCGCGGAGGGCAGCAGCTATGCGGAGGATCTGGTGCTCCGTCGTTCCACCCTGCATGCGGTGGGAGATCTCGATGGCAACATCAATACCGGGGTGGTCAAAAACTACAAGGCCGAGCTTATCGGCTACAGCCTTTTAAACGGCACCCTCAATCCTTCGGGGGAGGGCAATACCATCACGCTGACCCTCGACGCCGACACCTGCATCGCCGCCTACAACGCGCTGGGGAATCTCCGGGGGACGGTCGGCATCTACAACTACGAGACGGGGGAGATCCTCTGCATGATCTCCAAGCCCTCCTTCAACCCGCTCGCCATCCCCGAGGACCTCACCACCAACCCCTACTATGACGGCGTCTATATCAACCGGCTGATCGGCGGTGTCTACGCCCCCGGTTCGATCTTCAAGCTGATCGTGACCCAGGCGGCGATCGAGAATATCCCCGATCTCGCGGACCGCACCTTCCTCTGCGAGGGGGGCACCGAGATCGACGGGGAGTGGGTGCAGTGCGCGGGCAACCACGGCGAGGTGGATTTTGCCGGTGCGCTTGCCCATTCCTGCAACGCCGCCTTTGCCCAGCTGTCGCTGGAGCTGGGCGGCAGCCTGCTCGGCCGTTACGCGGCCCAGGCGGGGGTGGGAGAGACCTTCGAGGTGCAGGGGGTGCGCACCGCCCGCGGCAGCTTTGACGTCTCGGAGGCCGATGACGTCGATCTCGCCTGGGCGGGCATCGGCCAGTACAACGATCTGGTCTGCCCCATCCAGCAGCTCATCTATATGGGCGCCATCGCGAACGGCGGCCAGGCGGTCACCCCCTATTATGT
>CASGDD010000248.1 GCA_949300115.1 uncultured Oscillospiraceae bacterium
GCCCCCCAAACTGCGGCTGGCCGAATCCCCCAGGGGACCTTCTCTTCCGGCTCCGCCGGAGTTCACCTTGCGGCATCTGCCGCGCTCCTCCCCGCGAAAATCATAATTGCGGTACACCCCGCCACAATTCTCCCGGCCATAAAGAAGCCGGCGCGAGGGCGCCGGCACCAACATATTCGTCCCCGCGCAAGTGAGGACGAATATTTCATGTACGCTGGATTTCGGATGAAATCCAGTCGTACATTTCATATGGCCGCAGGCCATATTTCATATTTGTCCAATTTATAATCGGACAAATATTTCATTGAAAATTCCCATCAAGCAAAAGCTTGATGGGATTTTTCCTGGTGCGGGTGACAGGACTTGAACCTGCACAGCCTCGCGACCACTAGAACCTGAATCTAGCGCGTCTGCCAATTCCGCCACACCCGCGGGTGAATGAAAAGATAACATCTTTCCGATGGTGCGAGTGACGGGACTTGAACCCGTACGCCTAAACACACGCCCCTCAAACGTGCCTGTCTGCCAATTCCAGCACACTCGCATAACATCGCGACCGGTCACCCCCGCGTCGCGAATATTATTATAGCAAGATCGATCTCAGAAGTCAACACCCATTTTGACAAAACTTTTCTTTTCCGCCCTCATCGACGGCGCAGCAGGATCGACAGGAGAAGAATCCCCACCAGCGCGATGCCCGACAGGAGCAGGATGAGCGAGACCCATTCCAGCGGCGCGTCATCCTGGAGGGAGGCCGCTTCCACGGCCCAGACCGGCAGCGCCGTCCCGCCGAGACAACCGATGCCGGCCGCCAGACGGGTGCACAGCCGTCTGCCCCGGCCGCCGCTAGCGCGCGAGGAAGACATCTTTGTACGCATAGAGCGCGGGCGAACCGCCGGTATGGAGGAAGAGGACCTTCTGCCCCTTGCGATAGCGCCCCTGCCGGATCTGATCGATGAGGCCGGCCATCGCCTTGCCGGTGTAGACCGGATCGAGCAGGATGCCCTCGAGGGAGGCCAGCAGCTTCACCGCCTCGATCATCCCCGGGTTGGGCTTGCCATAGCCGGGCGCATAGTACTGGTCGAGCACCTCGACATCGCTGTGGTCGGCCTTATGGCTCGCGCCAACCGCCTCGCCCACCTGCCGGGCCAGCTGATAGACCGCCTCCTCCGCCGAAGCGCGGTCCCGCATGACGCTGACGCCGACCACCGGAAGATCCGCGTCGTTGGCGACAAATCCCGCGACCAGACCGCCGTGGGTGCCGGCGCTGCCGGTCGGGGTGTAGACGGCATCAAAAGCGATCCCCTGCTCGAACATCTGCCGGAGGATCTCCTCGGCGCAGGCGGCATAGCCGAGCGAACCGATGACGGTCGAGCCGCCCACCGGGATGGGATAGGGCTTGCGGCCCTCCGCCCGCAGGGCATCGGCCACCCGCGTAAGCTCGGCGGGCACATCGCAGCCGCCCGGCGCCAGATGGATCCCCTCGACCCCCAGCAGCTCGAACAGCAGGTTGTTGCCGCTCGCCATCGGGTCGTACTGGCCGGGTTCGTTCTCGGTGAGGATCAGATGGCAGTGGAGCCCCTCCCGCACCGCCGCCGCCAGCGTCAGCCGGCAGTGGTTGGACTGGGGCGCACCGATCGTGATGACCGTATCGCAGCCCTGTGCCAGCGCGTCGGCCATGAGAAATTCCAGCTTGCGGGTCTTGTTGCCGCCCGCCGTCAGCTCGAGGGTGTCGTCCCGCTTGATGTAGATGGTCGGGCCGTCCAGCGCTTCGCTGAGCCGGTCCAGCCGCTCGATCGGGGTGGGGCCGTGGGTATAGATCCGTCTCGGAAATTTCGCGAGATTCATATGCGCTGCCTCCATTCGGTCGGGGCAAATTGCCCGCTGCGACTTGTACCCTTTCAGTATAAAGCAGCGGCTCGGATGCTGTCAAGCAACCCGAACCGCCGCGCCCTATTCCCCATCTCTCCTAGAAGCCGAACAGCGCCAGCAGACGGTCCCAGAAGCTCTCCGGCTCGGGCTCCGGCTCCTCGATCTCGGCCGCCGGCAGGCTGATCCCGCGGGTCATCAGCACAAACTGCACCGAATCGACCGTATTGCGCGCGTCCACAAAGGAGGGCGCGTCAAAGTCGCCGCCGGTATATTCGTCGAGCATCTCCTCGATGCGGGCCTCGATCTCGTCGGTGGTGACCTGCTCGCGGATCTCGCCGGTGCCGTCTTTGAGCTCGCTGACCCCGTCAACCAGCTCGCCGACCCCGTCGTCCAGCTCGACCGTGCCGTCGCGGAGCTCGGCCACCCCGTCGACCAGCTCGCCGATGCCGTCCCGCAGCTGGGCCGCGCCGTCCTCCAGCTCCCAGGTGCCGTCGTACAGCTCGTCGCCGCCCTCCGCCAGCTCGTCAAACCCCTCCGCCGCCTGGCCGAGCCCCGAGGCGAGCTGGGGCATCTGCCCGGCGATTTGGGAGATGCCGGAGGTGTAGTCTGCAATACCCTCAGAAAGTTGTGCCATCTGATCCAAACTTGCTTTAGCCGTCGCAAGGCTCGCACGCAACTCCTCTGACAGCACATGACTTGATAAAATTCCTTCCAAAACCGCACTATAATTTTCCAGGGTCAACTGAGGAATGTCGAAAGAAGGTATCTCCGGAGCCCCTGTATCACCTTCTTCATCTCCGGTTTCTCCTTCGCCCTCTCCACCTGCTCCGCCCAAGCCGGCTAGCTGTGCATTCAGTTCTGCCAAAATCGACTGCATCATTTGTTCGACGATTCTTTGCACGCCCGCCGCCAATGTATCCCCACCGGCTGCCGCCTGCTGCAGCCCGTCAGCCAGCTGGCTGGTGCCGGAGGCGGCTTCGCGGATGC
>CASGDD010000249.1 GCA_949300115.1 uncultured Oscillospiraceae bacterium
AGCCGCTCGAGCGCGATCAGCACCCCGTAGTAGAGTCCCCACAGCACGAAGTTCCAGCTGGCCCCATGCCACAGGCCGGTTAAGAACCAGACGACAAACAGGTTGCGGTAGAGATGCCGCCGGTTGCCGCCGAGGGGGATATAGACATAATCGCGGAAGAAGCTGGACATCGAGATATGCCACCGCCGCCAGAAGTCGGAGACCGACGTGGCGATGTAGGGGTAGGTGAAGTTCTCGTAGTAATGGCAGCCGAACATCCGACCGAGCCCCAGCGCCATGTCCGAGTAGCCGGAGAAGTCGTAGTAGATCTGGATGGTGAACATCAGCACCCCGAACCAGGCGCCCGACACCGAGAGGGTGGAAAAGTCCGCCCCGAGGTACTGGCTGGCGAGGTTGCCGGCGTAGTTGGCGACCAACACCTTTTTGAGCAGCCCGACACAGAAGCGGGAGATGCCGTCGCTCATGCCGTCGAAGGTGGGGACCTCCCTGCCGATCTCGTGCTCGACCTCGCTGTAGCGGACGATCGGGCCGGCCACCAGCCGGTGGTAGAGCGAGACGAAGAGCAGGAAGATCATATAGCTGTGCTGCGCCTTGACGGTGCCGCGATAGACGTCGATCGAATAGGAGATCGTCTGGAAGGTGTAAAAGGAGATGCCGATCGGCAGCCCGAAGGAGGGAAGCGGCAGGTCAAGCCCGAAAATCGCGTTGACGTTTGAGATGATGAAGCCGGAGTATTTAAAGGTCATCAGCAGCCCCAGGTTTAGGACCAGCGAGGAGATGACCCCGAGCACCCGGATTTTCCGCCCGGCAAAGTGCTCGATGAACAGCCCATGGAAGTAGTCGATGGTGCCTGAGAAGATGAGCAGCACGATCCAGACCGGCTCCCCCCAGGCGTAGAAGAAGAGGGAGAAGGCGATGAGCACGAGGTTGCGGTAGGTCTGGTTTTTGGTGAGAAAATAGAGCGCAAAGTTGGCGGGCAAAAAGAGGTAGAGAAAGATGAGGTTCGCAAATACCATAGCACCGTCGTCCTCCGGGACCGTTTTCTGACAGGGAATCGCGGGAAGGCCCTTTACCGGGTAGCTTTCCCATCCGGACAGGCTTCCAATCAGCGGACATCCGCCCGCCGCCGGCAAGAAGGTGTCCTCCGCGGCCATTGCCACCCATTATATCAGCTTTTCCGCGTTATGGAAACTCCTTATCCGTCCGTGAAAACGCCGATTTTTTGCATGCAAAACCGGTGCTTTTGTGAAGGATGCGGGGCCGCCGGCGGCAGGGAGGGGAATAAGTGGGGGCGCGGGGAAGATTTCCCTTGAGCATCCCCCGCCGATGTGGTAGGATGGGGGTGGACTAAGCGCCCGTCCGCGGCCGGCGGGCGCTTTGTGAATGTTGACGGAAACCGTTTGCATCCATCGCAGACGCCGAAGGAAAGGAGCGCATGGCATGTCTCTGCTGATTCAACAGGTATTCCATCCCGCCCGCGGCCGGGCGGTCGATCTGCTCATCCGGGAGGGGCGCATTCAGGCGATCGGAGACCAGCTCGACCCGCCCGATGCCGAGCGGCTGGACGGGCGGGGCTACACCCTGCTGCCGGCGCTGGTCGACAGCCATGCCCATACCGACAAGGCCATCTTCGGCCACCCGTGGTTCCACAACGAGATGGGCCCCAACCGGGTCGACCGGATCACCTTCGAGCGGGAGCACCGCATCCCGATGGGGCTCGATCCCTACGAGCAGACCAGGACGATGTTCGAGCGCTTTCTCGGCTATGGGGTGCTCGCGGTGCGGAACCACATCGACATCGACCCGGTGCAGCGGCTGCGGGGGATCGAGGGGGTGCTGCGGGCGAAGGAGGAATATAAGGACCGCATCGACCTCGAGATCGTCGCCTTTCCCCAGTCGGGGCTGGCCTCGATGCCGGGGGTATACGAGCTGATGGACGAGGCGCTCGCGATGGGGGCGGATGTCGTCGGCGGCATCGATCCCTGTGACATCGACCGGGACCCCAAGACGGCGGTCCGGATGATCTTTGACCTTGCCGACAGGCACGGCAAGCCGGTTGACCTCCACCTGCACGAGCCGGGGACGCTGGGCGCGTTCAGCCTCTCGCTCATCCTCGAGCGGGCGAAGGCTTCGGGGATGGAGGGGCAGGTCACCATCAGCCATGCCTTCTGCCTGGGAACGGCGGACGAAAAGCTGCGCCGGCGGCTTCTCGAGCGGATGGCCGCGCTGAGGGCGGGCGTCGTCACCTGTGTACAGGCGGGGCTCACCGACTATCCCGATCCCAAGGAGCTCGAGGCGGCGGGGGTGGCGGTTGCCGTGGGCAACGACAACGGGCATGACCTCTGGACCCCCTTCGGCACCGGCGACATGCTCGAGCGGGCGCAGTTTGCCGCCATGAAATACGGCTACCGGCGGGACAGCGATCTTGACTATGCGCTCTCCCTCTGTACCGATGCGGGCGCCCGGCTGATGGGGCTTGCGGATTATGGCGTCGAGGTGGGCTGTTCCGCCAACCTGCTGCTTGTGCGGGGCAGCTGCGCGGCCGAATGTGTCGCCACCCTGCCGCAGGACCGGCTGGTCTTCCGAGACGGCCGCCGGATTCGGTAGCGATGGGGAGGAAAGAAAGCCGGAAAGCGGTTGACACCGGCTTTTTGGGCGTTTATAATGAAGACAATTATGGCAAACGCTGTGATGGGGAGGTTTTCCCCCGTTCGGATGCCGGCAGAGAGGGGACGCGGCCGCTGCGAGACGTCCCGGATCCGAAGGAAAACCGCCGCCCCGGAGCGGCCCGCCGATGAGACGGGACGTCCTCCCCGCGTTATGGGGGATCAAAGCGGCCCGGCTGACGGCAGTGCCGGCGGGGCAATTTGGGTGGTACCACGGAAACAAACTTTCGTCCCAAGCCGGCGACGAAAGTTTTTCTATTGATAAGGGCAACATCAGGGAATCGAAGGAGTGAACCGTCATGCAATGGATGGGAGTCAACGATCTGCGAGAGAGCTTTTTGAGCTTTTACGAGAGCAAGGGACACAAGCGGCTGCCGAGCGCGCCGCTCATCCCGCAGGATGACAAGAGCCTGCTGCTCATCAACTCGGGTATGGCCCCTTTAAAGAAGTATTTTATGGGACAGGCCACCCCGCCCAGCAAGCGGGCGACCACCTGCCAGAAGTGCATCCGCACCCCCGATATCGAGCGGGTGGGCAAGACCTCCCGCCACGGCACCTACTTTGAGATGCTCGGCAACTTTTCCTTCGGCGACTATTTCAAGAAGGAGGCCATCACCTGGGCGTGGGAGTTTTTGACCAAGGTGCTCGAGATCCCCAAGGAGCTGCTGTGGGCCTCGACCTACACCGACGACGAACAGGCCCGTGAACTCTGGCGGACGGTGACCGACATCGATCCCAGCCATATCGTCATCCTCGGCAAGGAGGACAACTTCTGGGAGATCGGCTCCGGTCCCTGCGGCCCCTGCTCGGAGATCTACTTCGACCGCGGCCCCGAGCACGGCTGCGGCAAGCCGACCTGCGCGGTTGGCTGCGACTGCGACCGCTATGTCGAGATCTGGAACCTTGTCTTTACCCAGTTTGACGGCGATGGCAAGGGCAACTATACCCCGCTCGAGCATCCCAACATTGACACCGGCATGGGCCTTGAGCGGCTCGCCTGCGTGATGCAGGGGGTGGACAACCTCTTTGAGGTCGACACGGTGCAGAAGATCATGGGCCACATCGCCCGCATCGCCGGGGTGCAGTACAAGCAGAACGAGACGACCGACGTCAGCCTCCGGGTCATCACCGACCACATCCGCTCGACCACCTTCATGGTCGGCGACGGGGTCATCCCCTCCAACGAGGGCCGCGGCTATGTGCTGCGCCGGCTGCTGCGCCGGGCGGCCCGCCATGGCCGCCTGCTCGGCATCACGAAACCCTTCCTCTATGAGGTCTGCGACACGGTCATCGCCGAGAATGCCGCCGCCTATCCCGAGCTGGTCGAGAAGGAAGGCTATATTAAGAAGATCATCCAGGTCGAGGAGGAGCGCTTCGAGAAGACGATCGGCCAGGGAATGGAGCTGCTGAGCCAGACGATCGATCGGATGGAGGCGGGCGCCATCAAACTGCTGTCGGGCGAGGAAGCGTTCAAGCTCTACGACACCTTCGGCTTCCCGATCGACCTGATTCGGGAGATTGTGCAGGAGCACAAGCTCGACCTCGATGAGGCGGGCTTTGATAAGCTGATGGCGGCCCAGCGCGAGCGGGCCCGTGCCGCCCGCATGAAGGTGGGCGATCTCGGCTGGAAGGCGGAGATGCTGGCGCATATCGGCCGGGTGCTCTTTAAGGGATATGACGAGCTGCGGACCGAAACCCGGGTGCAGATGATTCTCAAGGAGGGCGAGGCGGTCGAGGCGGCCGGCACCGGCGAAGAGGTGACCGTCATCCTCGACGAGACCCCCTTCTACGGCGAGAGTGGCGGCCAGGTTGGCGATACCGGCGTGATTGAGGGCAAGGGTGTCCTCATGCGGGTGTCCGACTGCAAACGGGCCCCCTCCGGCCAGATCATGCAGCTCGGTGTGATCGAGTCGGGCGTGCTGACCCAGGGCGACCGGGTGACCGCCCAGGTCGATGTGCTGCGCCGGCGGGCGATCATGCGCAACCACTCGGCGGCCCATCTGCTGCAGGCGGCGCTGCGCCATGTGCTCGGCGACCATGTCCACCAGGCGGGCTCCTATGTCGACGAGCATCGGGTGCGTTTCGACTTCAGCCACTTCTCGGCCATGACCCCCGACGAGCTCCGTGCGGTCGAGCTGGAGGTCAACCGGGTGATCCTCGAGGCGATTCCCGGTTTCACCGCCGAGATGGGCATCGAGGAGGCCAAGCGCCAGGGCGCGATCGCGCTGTTCGGCGAGAAATACGGCGATGTTGTCCGGGTGGTGCGCTTCGGAGACTATTCGGTCGAGCTCTGCGGCGGCACCCATGTTGCCAATACCGCCGAGTTGGGCCTCTTTACCATCCTCAGCGAATCGTCGGTCGCGGCGGGTGTACGCCGGATCGAGGGTACGACCGGTATGGGTGTGATGAAGGTGCTGCACGACCGCACCCGCCAGATCGAGGAGGCGGCGGCCAATCTCAAGCTGTCCAATCCGGCCGAGCTGGTCGCGCGGGCGGCGGCGGTGACCGCCGAGCTCAAGGAGCAGGGCCGCAAGATTGCCGCGCTCGAGCAGAAGCTCGCCGGCCAGGATATCCAGGACCTCTTTGCCCATGCGGCCGAGCTCGGCGGGCTGAGGATTGCCTCCCAGGTGATCGAGGGGGCCAAACCGGATGTGCTGCGCACGATGGGCGACAAGATCCGGGCGGAGCATCCCGACAGTGTGGTTGTGCTGGTGAGCCCCGGCGAGGGCAAGAGCACCGTCTTGGTCTGCTGCGGCAAGGAGGCGGTGGCCAAGGGCATCCACGCCGGCAACCTGGTCAAAGCGCTGACCGCCAAAGCGGGCGGTTCGGGCGGCGGACGTCCCGACAGCGCGATGGGCGGCGCGCCCGACCGTGCGGCGCTCGAAGCGGCGGCAGCCGGTGTGGCCGAGCTCTGCGAAGGCATGCTCAAATAAAAGACTGAAAATTCTGCCGGTTGGACTCGATGGACCCCATGGACTGAAAGGAGATTACGATGGACTGCGTATTCTGCAAAATCATAAACGGCGAAATTCCCTCCCCCCGCGTCTATGAGGACGACCAGATGATCGTCATCAACGACCTCAATCCCCGCGCGCCCATCCATCTGCTCTTTATCCCCAAGGCGCATATCCCGTCGGCGGCCAAGATCGACGCCTCGAACAGCGCGGTGGTGGCGGCCATCTTCGAGCGGATTGCCAAGATTGCCGAGGAGAAGGGCTTCGCAAACGCCTACCGTGTGGTGACCAACATCGGAAAGGACGGCGGCCAGTCGGTCGAGCATCTCCATTTCCATGTGCTCGCCGGCCGGGTGCTGACCGAAGATATGGGCTGATGGCGCCCCATGCCCCGGCTTTGTCCGGCGGCGCCCTGGAATCCGGCGGATATCCGAGACGCTGAGGGAGACAGAGGATGAAACGGCCTTTGGCGGCGGTGGGTTTTACCTATCTGCTGGTGCTGCTTGCAGCCAACTTTCTTTCGATCAACCTAAACGCGGTGGCCAGCCTTCTGCTGCTGGCCGCCGCGCCGCTGGTTTTCTTTCTCGGCGCGCCTGCCCGCCGGAAGAGGGTGGCGGTGCTGCTGTTGACCGCGTCGCTTGCGCTGATGGCGCACAGCCTGACCCTGGTGGGAAAGGTCTACCCCGTCGAAGCGTTGGCGGGGATGGAGAGCGTGATGCGTGCCACCGTCCGGGAACGGACGCTCACCGCGAGCGGCCGCCCGGCCCATACGGTGGAGGTCGATGACATCGGCCTCGAAGGCGCGCCCACCGGCTTTCGCATGAATCTCTACGCGATCGAGAACGAGCGCTACGACTACGGGGACCGGCTGGCACTGCGGGTGCGGTTTGCCGAGGTGCCCGATGCCTCCCGGCTGCAGGACCGGGCGGAGGGGATCTATCTCTACGGCATGGTCGAGGAGGTCTTCGAGGTGCTGCCGGCCGAGCGGCTGACCCTGCAGGAGCGGCTCTACACCCTGCGGGACGGCCTGATGCGGGAGATCCGGCGGCTGCTGCCCGGCTATCAGGGCGAGCTGCTCGGTTCGATTGCGCTGGGAGACGATACCGGCATCGAGCCGGAGGTGCTGCTCGATTTCCAGGTCTCCGGCCTCGCGCATATCCTGGCGGTCTCCGGACTGCATATCACCGCCTTTGCCACGCTGGTCTTCCGGGGGCTTACCGCTCTGCAGTTCGGACGCTATGGGGTGGGACGGCGGATGGCGGCCGGCTGGTCGCTGGCGGCCATCGTCCTCTATATCATGCTGACCGGCTGCGCGCCCTCGGCCATCCGGGCGGGGGTGATGACCGGGCTTGGTTACCTCGGCATTCTGCTCTATCGGGATGCCGATCTGATCAATTCGATGGGGCTGGCGGCGCTGGCCCTGACCTTCGCCAATCCCTTTGCGGCGGCCGACGTCGGACTGCTGCTTTCCTTCGCGGCGACGCTGGGCATCCTTGCCGCCGCCGAACCGATTGCCGGGTGGATGGAGGGGGTGCTGCGGCTGCAAAGCCGGCCCGCGCGGGCGGTTGTCGGGGCGGCCGCGGTGACGCTGGCAGCCAACCTTTCGACCCTGCCGATCACCATGCTCGCCTTCGGGCGGGTGCCGCTCATCGCGCCGCTGGCCAATCTGCTGGTTTCGCCGCTGATGCCGCTGCTGCTGCCGGTTTCGATCCTGACCGCCCTCCTCGCGGCCCTGCCGCCGCTGCATTTTTTGGCGGCCGGCTGTGGCTTTGCCGCGGGGCTCTTGCTGTCGGTGCTCCGGCAGATCGCCGGCATGATGGCGGCGCTGCCCTTTGCCCAGCTGGGCGCCTCGGCCCGCTATCTCGGCATCTGGGTGCTCGGCGCGTCCGGGCTGATGCTGCTGGCGGTGGGGATGGGCGGCGCGAAGCGGGTGCGGACAGCTTCGCTGCTCTGTGTGGTCACCCTGCTGATGGGTCTGCTCTCCCATCAGGTTTTTACCCGGCAGGTGCTCTCGGTCGCGGTGATCGATGAGGATGCCGGCAGCCATGCGGTTCTCGCGCTGGACGGCCATACGATGGTCTGGGGCGGTGGGCGCAAGCCATTCTTCGGGACGCTGGCCTCCAGGACGGTTGAGGGGATGGGCGGCGGGAATGCCGATCTCATCCTCCTGCCGCTGCTCGATCGGGCGCATGGCGCGGGCGCGGTGCGTCTGGCCGAATCGATCGAGGCCGATTGGATGATTCTGCCGGATGCTGTCCAGAATGAAGCGGTGCTCGCCGCCGCCGGAGGGATCGATCAGGCGGTCCCGGTCGGGGATATGGCCCTCGACTGTTGGGGCGGCCGGCTGGAGATCCGTCTGCTGGAGGCGGGGGCCGCTGTCCGGCTGGAAACGGGGGATGCCTCGGTGCTGATGCTCATGGGCGAGGTCGATCTGGCGGCGCTGCCGCCCGCCTTCTGCCGGTGCGGGCTGGTGATCCTCGAGGAGGCAATCCCCGCGCATCTCGAACTGCTGCGCGCCGACCGGGCGGTAATCTGCCGGGACGAGCTGCGCGCGACGCTGACGATGCGGCTGACCGCGCTGGGCACCGAGGTGCTCAATCCACAGGACGGCGGGACCGGCTTGACGGTGCAGATCCGGCTGCGCGGCGGCGCGTCCGCCGTGATGTAACAACAATCCCTGCGGAAAGGAGAGAATCCGATGGCGGTTTGGCGGGAAGCGGAGCTCAAAAAGCATCTGGCGGAGGGCACCTTCCGCCCGGTCTATTTCCTCTTCGGCCGGGAACACTATCTGATCCAGAGCTATCTGCACAAGCTGATCCGGGCGGTGCTGGGCGCGGATGCGAGCGATTTCAATCTGACCCGGCTGGATGGCGGGGAGACCACCGTCCAGGCGATTTCCGACGCGCTGGAGGCGCTGCCGGTCTTCGCCTCCCATCGGGTGGTGGTGGTCGAGGACCTCGATCTCAACAAGCTTGCCGCCTCCGAGACGGCCAAGCTGAAGGAACTGCTCTCCGACCTGCCCGAGACGGGGGTGCTCATCTTTGTGACCCGCGCACTCGAGGTGACCGGCAAGAGCCGCGACAAGTTTGCTGCCTTCATCAAGCAGATTGACAAGGCGGGCGCCGCCTGTGAATTCGAACGGCTGGATAAGCCGGCGCTTGTGCGCTATCTGCGCGACCGGCTCGCCCGGCATGGGGTGCCGATCAAACCGGAGGTCGCAGGCTATCTGGTCGATCGGGTCAGCCCCGAGATGGGCGTCATCCGGGCGGAGAGCGACAAGCTCATCTATCTCGGCCGCGAGGCGACGCGACAGGATGTCGAGCGGATCTGCCCCGCGGGATTGGAGGTCTCGGTTTTCGACCTGGGACGTCTGATCGTCCGGCGGGATTACCGGGGGACGATGGCCAAGCTCGCCGACCTGTTCGAGGCGAGGGAGGAGCCGGTCGCCGTCTGGACCATCCTCGCGGGAACCTTTGTCGATCTCTACCGTGCCAAAACCGCCGGGATTGCCCGCCTGCCGGCCGAGCGGGTGGTGGCCGATTTCGGATACAAGGCGACCGCCTTCCGGGTCAAAAACGCGATGCGGGACGCCGGGCGGTTCACCTTGCCCCAGTTGCGGGTGATTCTTGCGATTCTGGCCGACTGCGACCGTGCGCTCAAAAGCGCCCCCGCCGACAGCCGGGTGCTGATGGAGGAGGCCATCACCAAGATCTTCGCGGCGATGTCGCCGGCGGGCACGCCATTTTAGAACCCGGGGTTCGGTGTATCATGGAAAAACGATTTGTGATCCAACAGGCCGTGGTGGTTGAGGGCAAGTACGACAAGATCAAGCTCGCCTCGCTGCTGGATGCCCCCATCCTCACGGTGGGCGGCTTCTCGATCTTTAAGGATCGGGCGATGCAGGCGCTGCTGCGCTCCCTTGCCCGGGAGCGGGGCTTGGTGATTTTAACCGACAGCGATGTCGCCGGCTTTCGGATCCGACAGAAGATTGTCAACTGTGTCGGTGGGGCGGGCGAGGTGATTCACGCCTACATCCCCGACCGCTACGGCACCGAACGGCGCAAGACCGCCCCCTCCAAGGAGGGCAAGCTCGGGGTCGAAGGGATGCCGGCCGAGCTCATCCTGCGGGCGCTTGCGGAGGCCGGTGTGCTGTCCGAAAGGAAGGCGGAGGCCGGGCGCCCGATTACCCACGCCGACCTCTACGCGGACGGTTTAAGCGGGGGGACGGACAGCCGAAAGCGCCGCCAGGCGGTGATCCGCCGGCTCGATCTGCCCGAACATCTTTCGACGAGCGGGCTGCTGACCGTCCTCAACGCCCTGTTGGGTTACGACCGCTACCGTGCGCTGCTCGAGGAACTCTTCCCCACATCCTTGGAAAAGGAATAGACCCGTCCTGTCCTGCCGCCCCACCGGGGCAATTCTATCAACCGGGAGGCACTATGATCTTTTCGAGCATTACCTTTATCTACTTTTTCCTGCCCACCTTCTTCATCCTCTACTTCATCCTGCCGAAATGCATGCGCAATCTCCTGCTGCTGCTCTCCGGCTTCGTCTTTTATGCGTGGGGCGAGCCGGTCTATCTGCTGGTCATGATCGTTTCCATCCTGGCCGACTATCTGGCCGGACTGGTGATCTACCGCAATCCCGGCCGGCCGAAGGTGCGGTTGTGGGCGATGATCTCAGCCTGTGTGGTCAATCTGGGGCTGCTTGCCGTCTTCAAGTACGCCTCCCTCTTCATCACCACCTTCAACGGCATCTTCGGCACCGCCATCCCCGACCCCGCGCTGCCGCTGCCGATCGGCATCTCCTTCTTCACCTTCCAGAGCATGTCCTATGTGCTCGACCTCTACCTCGGCAACATCCGGGTGCAGAAATCGCCCATCAAGTTCGGCGCCTATGTGGTGCTCTTTCCCCAGCTGGTCGCCGGCCCGATCGTCCGCTATGAGGACGTTGCCGAGGAGATGGAGGAGCGGCATCTGTCGATCCCGATGGTGGGGGATGGGGTGGCCCTCTTTGTGCGGGGACTCGCCAAAAAGACGCTGCTCGCCAACAACATCGGCGCCCTCTGGACGATCATCAAGGCGACACCGGTCGAGGAGCTGTCGGTGCTCTCCGCCTGGCTTGGCATCCTCGCCTTCACCTTCCAGATCTACTTCGACTTTGCCGGCTATTCGGACATGGCCTGCGGCATGGGGCTTATGATGGGCTTCCACTTCCCCAAAAACTTCGACCTGCCCTACCTCTCCCGCTCGATCAGCGAGTTCTGGCGGCGGTGGCATATGACGCTCGGCACCTGGTTCCGGCTGTATGTCTACATCCCCCTCGGCGGCAACCGGGGCGGGGTCTGGAAGACGGTGCGCAACCTGATGAGCGTCTGGATGCTGACCGGTTTCTGGCACGGCGCCAGCTGGAATTTCCTGCTCTGGGGCGGCTATTTTGGGGTGCTCATCATCCTCGAGCGCTTTTTCCTCGGCAGATATCTCGAGCGCTGGCCGGCCGTGCTTTCGACCGCCTACACCTTCCTGCTGGTGGTCATCGGCTGGGTGCTCTTTGAGTTTACCGCCCTCTCGGATGTCGGCGCCTACCTCGGCGCGATGGTCGGCATCGGCGGGGCCGGCCTGGTGGATGCCTCGCTGCCCTACTGGATCCGCAACTACGGGGCGATCTTCCTCCTCTGCGCGGCCATCTCCTTCGATCTGCCCGGACGGATCGGCCGCGCGATTACAAGGCGCAGCCCCAACCTCTTTGTCTACCTCCAGCCGGCGGTCAATCTGCTGCTGATGGTGGTTTCGACTGCCTACCTGGTCGACGCGACCTACAACCCCTTCCTCTACTTCCGCTTCTAGCGGGCAGATGACGGGGGAATCTGTGAAAGATGTCGCAGATTCTTGGTCGATTGTCCTGGATTTTTCAAAAAGCTTACGAAATTTTATAGGGAGACTTGCACATAATTTTTATGTGTGTTTCACTTATAGACAGGGGGACATCATGCAGAAGTTCGACCGCGTCCATCTGATATCCATTCTGCTCTTTTTCGGCATGCTGTTCGGCCTCTTTCTGCTGACCATCTTCCTGCCCAAGCAGGAACGGTCGGAGATGGAAAACCGCAGCCTTGCCGCCTTCCCGGAGATTTCCTGGAAAAATATCATGAACCGCCGGTTTATGAGCGGCTTCGAGACCTATGTCGAAGACCACTTTGTCGGACGCGACAGCTGGGTCGGCCTCAAGGGCGACGTCGAGGTCGCGATGGGCAAGACGGAAAACGGCGGCGTCTACATTGGGGACAACCGCCTCTTCCTCAAACTCGACCCGCCGGATGAGGCGAAGGTGTCCGACAATCTCGAGGGCATCCGCGACTTTGCCGGCCAGTACGACCTGCCCATCTACCTGATGGTGGTGCCGACCGCCTCGGAGATCCAGCGGGACTGGCTGCCGGCGGATGCGCCGGTCTGGGATCAGCAGGCGTTTATCGAATCCTGCTATGCGGCGCTGGAGGGAACGGTCATCCCGGTGGATGTCTACGATACGCTTGCCGCCCACAAGGAGGAGGCGCTCTACTACCGCACCGACCATCACTGGACGACCCTGGGCGCCTACTATGCCTATCTGGAGGCGGCGGAGGCGATGGGGCTTGCCGATGCGGCCGGCCGGACCTACACGACCGAACAGGTGTCCGACAGCTTTTACGGCACCCTCTACTCCAAGGTGGGCTACCGCCATGTCGATCCGGATACCATCGAGCTCTACCATCCGGAGGGGGGCGACAGCCCGGTCGAGCTTACCCGGATGGAGGATGAGGGGGCCGTCTACGAGAGCCTCTACTTCCGCGACAAGCTCGCCGAGCGGGACCAGTACCAGGTCTTCCTCGGCGGGGTCAGCCCGATGACGACGATTGAAACGGGGAAGGAGGGCAAGCGGCTGCTTGTCTTCAAGGACAGCTATGCCGACAGCCTGACCCCCTTTTTGGTGGAGGATTACGCCTCGATCACAACGATCGATCTGCGCTATTTAAACCTCCCCTACGACCGCTTTGTCGATCCAAACGAGTTTGATGAGGTGCTGCTCGTCTACAACGTCCAGAACTTCTCCGGCTCGGATGAGGTCGGCAAGCTGGGATGGTAACGGCCATCCGGCGGCGGTGTAATCTCTGTTCGTCCAGTCTCGATATGCGGGGGACTGTGTTGATATCCAAGAACCCGGACGCGGTGGCGTCCGCAGGCGTGTGCGCACGGGGTGTGTACAGCACGCGCCTTACATAGCAAAGGAGATTGAGTCTGTTGCAGCAGGTGACACAGGAAAACAAGATGGGGACCACCCCAATTCTGCGTCTGATCATCAACATGAGCCTGCCGGCCATGTTTTCGATGCTGGTGCAGTCGCTCTACAACGTCGTCGACAGCATCTTCGTCTCGTGGGTGAGCGAGGAAGCGCTGACGGCGGTTTCGCTCGCCTTTCCCGTCCAGACGGTCATGATCGCGGTGGGCGTCGGCACCGGCGTCGGTGTCAGCTCGCTGATCTCCCGCCGGCTGGGCGCCGCCCGCCAGGAGGAGGCGGACGCGGCAGCCGTCCATGGCCTTGTGCTCGAGGCGCTGAGCTCGATTGTCTTCATCCTCTTCGGGCTGTTCTTCGCCCGTCCGTTCATCCAGATGTTTACCCAGAATCCGACGATCGTTGACTACGGCACCGACTACCTCTCGATCGTCACCATCCTCTCGGTCGGCTCGATGATCCAGATCTGCTGTGAAAAGATCATCCAGGGCACCGGCAACATGATCTGGCCGATGATCTTCCAGCTCACCGGCGCGATCACCAACATCATCCTCGACCCGATTATGATCTTCGGCTACTTCGGCTGCCCGAAAATGGGTGTCGCCGGCGCGGCACTTGCGACGGTCATCGGCCAGTTTGTCGCCTGCGGCCTGTCGATCTTCGTGCTGCTGACCCAGGACCACCAGGTCACGATCAGCCTGCGCGGCTTCCGCTTTAAGGGCAGCACCATCCGGGAGATCTACAGCGTCGGCGCCCCCTCGATCGTCATGCAGTCGATCGGCTCGGTGCTGACCTCCTGCATGAACATGATCCTTGTCGGCTTCTCCGAGACGGCCGTCTCGGTCCTCGGCGTCTACTACAAGCTGCAGTCGTTCGTGCTGATGCCCCTCTTCGGCCTGACCCAGGGACTCATGCCGATTATGGGCTACAACTTCGGCGCCGGCATCAAAAAGCGGCTGATGGACGCGCTGCGCTGGGGCCTGATCATCGGCTTCGGCCTCATGCTGATCGGCACCCTGCTCTTCCAGTTCGGCGCCGACCTGCTGCTGTCGATCTTTAACGCCGACGAAAACATGCTTTCGATGGGTATTCCGGCACTGCGGACGATGTCCCTCTGCTTCCTGCCGGCGACCTTCGGTATTGTCATGTCCACCTTCTTCCAGGCGACGGCGCACGGCCTCTACAGCCTGGTGATCTCGCTGATCCGTCAGCTGATCGTCATCCTGCCGGTCGCCTACCTGCTCTCGCTGACCGGTGTGCTCGGCAATGTCTGGTGGGCCTACCCGATCGCCGAGCTGGTCGCGATGGTGATGAGTACCTTCATGACCCTGCGGCTCTACCGCAAAGAGATCCAGAACCTCAAGCTGGTGCGGGAGGACCTCATCCAGCAGGCGGAATAGCCTCCCTGACCGGCCCATTCGTCCGATGAAAGGGGAACAACGCGATGAAGATCAAATGGCGCGACATCTTTGACAACCGCACGCTGGGCAATCTGGCCATCATCACCATCGGCCTGATCGTCTGGTACTGCCTTTACAACCACGCCACCGTCGGCCATCTGCTGAACGTCCTGTTTGAGCTGTTAAACCCCTTCATCATCGGCGGGATCATCGCCTACATCCTCTGCGCGCCGGCGAAGTTCTTCGACCGCCACCTGCGCAAGCTGCTCTGCCGGGGGGAGAAGGACCGCAGCCGGCTCTGCTGGCGGCTGTCGATCGCCATCGTGCTCATCCTCATGCTCGCCTTTGTCAGCGCGGTGATGGCGGTGGTCGTCCCCCAGCTTATCTCGAGCGTGATGATGTTTGCCAACAATCTGCAGAGCTACGCGCTGACCCTCAACAAGTATGTGCAGGAGTTCATCCAGAACTTTATCTACGCCGACGAGATGGTGCAGTATCTGACCAACTCCTGGCAGGAGATCCTCGTGTCGGTGACCTCGGCGCTGTCGAGCATCCTGCCGTCGATTGTCAGCGGCCTGATGGGGCTTGCCTCGGGCATCACCACCTTCTTTATGGCGCTGATCATCTCGATCTATCTGCTGTCGGGCAAGGATACCCTGATGGCGCAGGTCAAAAAGGTGCTGGCCGCCCTGCTTTCCCGTCAGAAGTACGCCTCGACCCTGCAGATCAGCGCGATGAGCGACCGTATCTTCCGCCGCTATGTCATCGGCCAGCTGTGTGACGCGCTGCTCATTGGGGTGCTGACCTTTGTCGTGATGACGATCGCCGGCATGCCCTACGCCATCCTCATCGCGGTGATCGTCGGAGTCACCAACGTCATTCCGATGTTCGGCCCCTTCATCGGCGCGGTCCCTTCGGGGCTCATCGTGCTCGCCAGCGCCGGCATCGGCAAGACGATTCTCTTTGTCGTGCTGATTGTCATCATCCAGCAGATCGACGGCAACATCCTGGTGCCCCGCATCATCGGCGAATCGATCGGGCTGTCCGGTTTCTGGGTGCTCTTTGCCATCTTTGTCGGCGGCGGCCTGTTCGGCATCCCCGGCATCATCATCGGGGTGCCCACCTGGTCGGTGATCTATTCGATCATCCGGCTGATGGTCGAAAAGCGGCTGGCCAAAAAAGGCTATCCGGTCGGGACCCAGAACTACCGGGAGGGCCATCCGCCCCTCACCCCCCAGCCGCCGGCGTCCGCCGGCGACGCGAATGGGGAGAGCGCTGCCGACTGATCCTGTTCTCATAGCCCACGGGGTGGAAACGGAAGGAACACCGTTTCCACCCCGTTTGCTATGCGCCGGCGGAGGATATTTTCCGTCATTTGGAAAACAGGGGCGCATCCGCCGCATCCGATAAAATCGGGGGAGGTTCAGATGGATTTTTGGATAGAATCACAAAACGGCCCGCCAACGTTTACAAAAGCTTCACAAAAGGCAAATTGACTGTTCGAAGAGGGGCGACGTACAATAGACAGGAAAGTTGCGCCTGTTAACTATAGCGTGGACGACAGGGGGAGTGAGCAGCGCATGACGGACGAGATGCGGGAAGGCAGAGAGTTGATTGTCGCCTCCGGGCGGATGCAGAAGGTGCTGCAGCGGCTGCATCCGCCGCTGGGTCTGCGGCCGTTGGCGGTGATCCTGCTGGTCAAGCTGGGCGAACAGTCCGACCGGTCGAAGGGGCTGACGGTGAGTGAGCTGGGGGCGATGACCCACCAGCAGCTGCCGGCCATCTCCCGCCTGGTCAAAGAGCTGGATGCGCGGGGCCTCGTCGTCCGCCGGACGAGCGAACAGGACCATCGGGTGAGCTATTTGACGTTAAGCGAGGCCGGATGGTCGATGCTCGGCGCGATTGAACGCCATGTCAAATGGGTTGGCCAGCAGGTGGAGGAACGGATGGGCGAGCGGGACAGCCAGGAGCTTCGGCGGCTGCTCGACCGGCTGGCGGATATTCTGGACGAAATCGAAACACAGGGAGGCGATGCCCAATGAAAGCGTTTTTCGGCAAACTGGGCGGCTGGATCAAAAAGCATAAGAAACTGACCATCCTGATCGGAATCGTGGCGGTGGGCGGGACGGCCCTCGCGCTGATGCCCAAGAGCCAGCCGGTTCAGATGGTCAACGCCAGCCAGCTTGCGCGGATGGATTTGGAAAACGCGGTCAGCCTGTCGGGCAGCGTCGAAAGTGACCAGGCCCGCAGCGTCTACTCCACCCTCTCCTACCTCGTCGAGTCGGTCGAGGTTGAGGTGGGGGATACGGTCCAGGCGGGCGATGTGCTCGCCCAACTGGATACCGAAACGCTCGAATATGATCTGCGCCAGCAGCAGGCGTCGCTTCAGCAGCAGCAGGCGGCCGCAAGCCAGCAGATCGAATCGAGCGAACGCAACCTCGCGAATGCCGAGCAGAATCTCGAGGATGGGGTCAATCAGCAGATGGTCAGTGCGGAAGCCCAGCTGCGCTCCGCGCGGACGAGCCTGTCCAACGCCGAGGAGAGCTTCTACGCCACCGGCGGCGAGCTCAACGATCAGGTCAATTCGGCTGCCCGTGCGGTGCGCAGCGCGAAGGATCTTTTAGAGAAATACCAGGCGGATTTACAGAAGGCGCAAGCCGCGCTGGATGCCGCGCTGCCTGGGGAGGACGGCGAAACCGCGCCAATCGATGGGACGGAAACGGAGCCCGATGGGGACGACGAAGGGGCGCCTGAGGAAGGCACAGGTGGCGATCCGGATGGAAGCACTCCCTCTCTCGATCAGCTGGAAGCTGCGGTTAAACAATGCCAAGAGGCGGTAGAGGCGCAGCAGATCATCGTCCAGCAGGCGGAAAATACCTACGATTCGCTGCTGTCCAGCAGCGATGCGACCTACCGGCAGGCCCGGCAGGCGCTCGACAGCGCGGCGACCGCCTACGACAACGCCCAGCGGGCGTATGAGGCGGCGCAGAATTCGGCCAACCAGGAGCTCGAGTCGCTCGAGACGGCGGTGGAGAGCAGCCGCATCAACGCCAACACCGAGGCGCAGCAGATCGGTATCGAGCAGCTGGAGAACACCATCGAGGACGCCACCATCACCGCCCCGATCGACGGCACGGTGACCGCCGTCTACGCCAAGGAGGGTGTCCCCGGCAGCGGATTGCTCTTTGTGATTGAGAACACCGACCAGCTGGTCGTCAGGACCTCCATCCAGGAGTACGACATCACCACCCTCGAGGTGGGCATGCCGGTCATCATCCAGACCGACGCCACCGGCGACGCCGAATATGAGGGGGTCATCTCCTCCATCTCGCCGACCTCCCAGAAGGGGGAGGACGGCGCGACGGTTGCCAGCTCGACCGCCGCGTTTGACGCCGAGGTGACGGTGACCTCGGCCGATACCCCGCTGCGGGTGGGGATG
>CASGDD010000250.1 GCA_949300115.1 uncultured Oscillospiraceae bacterium
CGAGGCCATCGACTTTGAGGACCGCACCTTCCGTATCTGGCTGCGGTGGAGCCAGAATGACCGCACGGCGCTGTATGCCTGGTTCAACGAGCTGACCACGCGCCTCGGCGGCGAGGACTGTGTCTACATGGGGATGCTTCACCCGGACGCCTATGCCAGAACGGCCGAGCAGCTGGTTATGGACTATGCCGCTTACGGCAAGTTCAACAAGGCGGCGATGATCGACGGCCAGATCCGGATGGATGCCACCGGTTTCGACGCCAACTCGCTGCTCTCCCTCTCGACCCATGAGGTCTTCGGGGATGACACGCTGGTGCTGGAGAGTGTGGCGACCTATCACTTCGCCCCCAATTTTATGCGCAAATCGGCCAACGCCAAGGAGGAGACCCAGTACTGGATGCGCGCGGCGATGCTGGGCGGCGTGACCCCCTCCACCCACTTTATCGGCGGTGTCCAGGAGGACGCGCGGGCGCTGGAAAACGGGGCCGAGATGTTTAAGTGGCACCGCAAGAACGAAGAATACCTCTATAACCGCACGCTGCTTTCCGGCGTCGGGCTGGTGCGCAGCCTGGCCAACACCTGCTGCTACGGCAAGGACAAGTGCCAGATGCGGACCATCTGGCCGATGAACGGCATGATTGCCGCCTTAAAGCGGGGGAGAATCTCCTACTTCCCGATCGATGCCCGCCAGATCGGCGACAAGCTCTACAAATCCAAGCTGCTCATCCTGCCGGATATCGCGGTGCTCACCGACGAGGAGATTGCGAACATCACCACCTTCGTCCGGTCGGGCGGCAGTCTGGTGCTCTCGGGCGCGACCGGCATGCTCGACGACCTCGGCTATCCGCGGCAGCATTTCCCGCTGGACGAGCTGCTCGGCATCGAGCGGGAGGAGCGGGAGCCGATCGACGTCGAGGTGGAGACCGGCACCAGCCACAACCATCCCCACCACAACTATATCCGCATTGCCGAGCCCCGGCACGCGATCTTTAAGGGCTTCGAGAAGACCGCCATCGTCGGGCTGCACGGCACCTTCTACAAGGTGCGCTCCGACCGGCTGCAGACGATTGCCCGGATGGTCCCCACCTTCCCGACCTATCCCCCCGAGGCGTCCTATATGGCGGACGGCGAGCATGTCTCCCCCTATCCGGCCATCCTCGCGGGCGAGACCGGGTACGGCGGCCGGGTGGTCTACTTCGCGGCCGACTACGACCGGCGGTATGGGGAGATCTTCTTCCCCGATTTCGGCGAGATCCTGAAAAACGCGATCGTATGGGCGCTGGGCGAGGAAAACCGCATCTTCACGGTGGAGGGCGGCGGCGAGCTCGAGTGCAAGCTCTTCTCCCAGAAGGAGGGTAAGCGCCTGGTGCTCCACATCGTCAACCATTCCGGCCTGGGCAAATGGCCGGGCAGCGTCGAGGAATTTTACCCGGTCGGCCCCGAGCGGGTCACCATCCAGGTCGGGGATCTGGCGGTGTCCCGGGTCGAGGTTCGAAGCTCGGAACGGGCGATCGACTTTGCCCTTGAGGATGGGAAGCTCTCCTTCACCCTCGATCGGGTCGCCGATCAGGAACTGGTCGTCATCGAGTGAGGATGGAGACCTTTCCGCTCGACGGATGCTCTCCGCTCGCCCTTCCCCTGCTGCGGCAGGGCGGGGAGATCGTCGGGATTTTCTCCAAAGCGGTAGGGATTCAATGCGGCGGTCTCGCCGTGACCCTCCAGCGGGACAACATCCCAACCCCCTTCGGATGCGCCTGCCAGGCGCTGTTCGAACGCGGAGCGCCGCTCCGGCCGGGGATGGCAGTCTCCTGGCAGGAGGACCGATTGGCACTTGGTTTTAACATTCGGCTGAACATGGCGGACATTCCCCTGTGGGAGGGGATGGAACTGTGTCCCATCTCCGCCCTGCCATCCGAATGGGATATCGTGCTCGAGGTAATTGCCGATGTGCTGCAAAGCTGCAGGCGGGAAACCGGATTTTCCCCGCTGCTCCTCCCCCTGGGATGGGCGGCGGAGGCTCCGGGGCCGATGCCCGGGCTCTATGGCCGGGCGCTGGATGCCATCCGGCAGCTGCGCCGGGGGTGGCTGGACGCGGAAATCGAGGTGCTGGATGAGGCGGCCCGGGGATTGGTTGGATTGGGAGATGGCCTGACCCCCTCGGGAGACGACTTCCTCACCGGATTTTACGCGGCCATGCGGATGTGGGTGGCGGAGCGGGAGCAACTGGTCGAACAGGCGCTGGACGCGCTTCTTCCCCTCCTCCCCCGCACCACCCTCTACGGCGGCAGCGAGCTGGATGCCCTCCGCCGGGGCTATGCCTCCGAACCACTCTGCCGGATGCTTCGGCTGCCCGACGGCCGATGCCGCCGGGAGGATGCAAGGCGGCTGGCCTCGATCGGCGGCAGCACCGGCCTCGACACCCTGTTGGGTGTGGGGGAAGCGGCCCGGCTGCTCGCGCACACCTGTTCCATCGATCTCCGTTGTAAGGGAGGATGCCCATGAATTTCCACCCCGAGACCGACCTGCCCCTTACGCCGGACGAGCGGGTGCTGGAATATTCCCCCTGCAAACCCCGTCTCTTCACCGGCATCGCCTGCGCGGTGATTGCGCTGCCAACCCTGGCGGACCCCATTTTGCGGGGGTTCGCGACCCCGATGTTCGTGGCGGAGTTCCTGCTGGGTCTGCTGTTCGGCTATGCCGCGCTGTACACCCTGGTACTCTGCCGGCAGGGCTATGTCTGTGTGACCAACCGGCAGGTCTACTGCCGCCGCGTCCATCCGCTGGGCGGCCGCGGCAGGCTGCAGGCGATTCCCCTTAATCGGATCGCGGGCGCCAAGCTCTGCCGGGTGGCTGCCGCGTGGCAGCGGCAATACAGCGGCGATCTGCTCCTGACGCTCACCGATGGGAGCAGCCGCATGCTTCCCCTTCTGCAAAACGGCCAGTTTGTTCTGGACACCATCCACGAGGCGTGCAGCCAACACGCGGTGGAAAAACGGGAACAGGCCGGGCCTGATGCCCCCTCCGCCGGGATTTCCCGGTGACCGGCGGACCGGTGGATATACCCCTTCCCTCCGGGATTTAGCCTCAAGAACCGAAACGAAAGATAAGAAAGGAAAATCGAGATGGCACATACCAGAGCATACCGTAAAGTTTTGTCTCTAGTTCTTTTCGCTGCTTTGATGCTGTCGATGCTCACCGCCTGCGGCGGCACGGATCCCTCCGCCAGCAGCGCCGCTTCGGGTGCGGCTTCGGGCAGCACGGCGGGTACCTCGGCCGACGCCTCGGGCGAAGAGACGAGCGGCGGTTCCGCCAAGACCGATGTCATCATCGCGACGCCGTCCGAACCGACCGTCTTCTTCTGCCAGGACGACATGTACTCCTCCTCGATGGCGAAGGACAGCCCGGTCATCTACAACATTTACGCCTACCTCGCCTGGATGGACGAGACCGGTGAGATTGTTCCCTGGGTTGCCACCGATTGGGAGAAGAGCGAGGATGGTACCGAGTACATCTTCCACCTCCGCGACGACGTCTACTTCCACAACGGCGAGAAGCTGACCGCCGAGGACGTGGCCTTTACCTACAACCTCGCCATCGAAAAGAACCAGGCGCTGACCACCAACCTGCTGATCAACCTCGAGTCGGCGGAAGTGGTGGACGAATACACCGTCAAATTCAACCTGACCGACCCGTTTGACGGCTTCCCGTCCGAGACCACCTCCCGTATCGGTGCGCTCATCTGCAAGAGCTACTACGAGGTGGTCGGTTGGGAGGGCTACAACGAAGCGCCGATCGGCGCCGGCCCCTACATGTTTGAATCCCGCGTCAGCGGCCAGGAGATCGTCCTCAAGGCGTTTGACGACTACTTCCTCGGCAAGCCCGCCATTGAGACGGTCCACATCCGCCCGATGACCAACACCAGCACCTCCTTCATCTCGCTGAAGTCGGGCGATATCGATGTCGTCAACCTGGCCGACGTGGCCTCCTGCCAGCAGCTGACCGATGCCGACATCGCGACCTATATCACCAACCCCTCGACCGCCCGTACGATGATGTACCTCAACTGCCGTCCCTCCTGCAACAGCATCCTCAAGGATGACCTCAACCTCCGCCGCGCGATCCAGTACTGCATCAACAAGGACGAGATCGTGCTCGGTGCGGTCAGCGGCGCCGGCCAGCCGATCGACATGTGCGCCCCCTACTTCTTCAACGGCGCCCCCGATGAGGGCTCCTTCCTCACCATCGAGACCGACGTCGAGAAGGCCAAGGAGTACCTCGCCCAGTCGAACTACAACGGCCAA
>CASGDD010000251.1 GCA_949300115.1 uncultured Oscillospiraceae bacterium
AGCGTCCACCTGTCCTCTATAACGGACAAACCCCAACCATCCCCCGGCTGGAAAGAGGAAATCCGGATTATTTTCCGTTTGTTGCGGGCGTCCATCTGTCCTTGATAACGGACATCCACCGATCATGCGCCCGGATGGCGGGCATGGGATTAGAGGATGATCCCGAGCACCAGCATCTCCCGCAGGCGCTCGTAGATGGGGATGAGATCGGCGGCGGGGAGAGGACTCTTCCCCCTGCCGACCTCGACGGTGAAGCCGGGGCGATGGAAGGCCGCGACAAACCAGTCCTTGAGCCCGCCATGTCCGGCGACCGGGTCGGGCTCGGTGAGGGTGTAGCCGGAAACGGCGGCCAGCACCTCCCCCATCAGCCGGGCGCGCTCGGGGGTGTGGGCGCCGTAGCCGCAGTAGATCTCCTCCCCCTGTGCGTGGAAGGCGTAGAGGGCGCGGGGGCGGGTTTCCTCGATATACCGGACGATCGCCTGGGTTTCCGGTTCGCTGTGGGGCGCTTTTCCGCCATACCGGCGGGGGGCGGGACGGGTGATCCCCTCCGCCGCCGCCAACCGTCCCGCCTCGGCAAATCCCGCGTCGAAGTTGCGGTTGAGGTCGACCCCATGCAGATTGGCCTGCCAATCGGAGAGGTCGCCCCCGCTGATCGCCTCGACCGCCGGACGGAAATCGCCCGCCGTCTCGAGTCCGCCGAGCACCAGCTCGACCCCATCGGGATTGAGACAGGGGACGAGGGTGATGCCCCGCTCCTGCATCGCCCGGCGGATATCCACCCCGGCAAGCTCGGTCCCGGCGGCATGGCGGTCGAGCAGGTCGGTCATCAGCCGCAGCAGCAACAGGGTGGTGATCCATTCGAGGCTGTGGATGCCGCCGGTATAGAGCACCCCGCCCTCGCGACGGCCGAGGGTGAGGGCGTGGATGGGACGGCCCGCCAGCGAATGGCCGATGACCTCGACCTTGAGGGCGGCGAAATGGGCCGCCAGGGTATCGAGAATCTGCTCACGATGGCGGGCGTCGGGCGGGAGATGCCAGAAATCAGCGCGCATCACATACACACCTCCGGGAGGAAAATTTCATCATAGCAAAGATATGACCGGCCCTCTGTCCGGTATGCACACCGGCGGACCCGGCATGGGAAAGGATGAGGGAGATTGCAGCTCTTTGAAAAGACCCTTTCGACCGAACGCATCTACGACGGCCGCATCATCGGGGTGCGGCAGGATCGGGTGGAATTGCCCGACGGCAGCCCGGCCTACCGTGAGGTGGTCGAGCATCCGGGCGGGGTGGCGATCCTCCCGCTGACCAAGGAGGATGACATCCTCATGGTCCGCCAGTTCCGCTATCCGGCCGGGCGGACCCTGCTGGAAATCCCGGCGGGCAAGCTCGAGCGGGGGGAGAATCCCCTCGACTGCGGCCTCCGCGAGCTGCACGAGGAGGTGGGCGCGATGGCGGGCGAGATCGAATCGCTCGGCCACTTCTTCGCCTCCCCCGGCTATCTCACCGAGGTCATCCATCTCTACCTCGCCCGTGACCTCACCCCGACGAACCAGCAGCTGGACGAGGGGGAATTCCTCGAGGTCGAGCGCGTCCCCTTCGAGGAGGCGGTGCGGATGGTGATGGACGGCCGCATCGAGGACGGCAAGACGGCGGTCGCGATTTTAAAGGCGGCGAAGGTGTT
>CASGDD010000252.1 GCA_949300115.1 uncultured Oscillospiraceae bacterium
CCGCAGCGCTCTACCGCATCGACTGGCAGGGCGAAACGCCCACCTTTACCGAGATTCCGCTGGGGGAGGTGGCGCAATGAGAGAAAAAATCGCAAAATTTGCCGCCCGGCCCCTCGCGGTGGCCTATCTCGCGGCGGTGGCGCTCTGGCTGTTTGCTGTCGTTGTCGGCGCGGTGAAGAGCGGCTGGTACGCCTCCCGCGGACAGGGGGGTGACTATGCGGTCGCCCTTGACCAGCTCGAGTTGATCGCGCTGGTGGAACAAAAGCCCGGACAGGGTGTTCCCGAGGGGGACTGGCTGGTCTCGAGTGACGGCGACCCGCAGATGTACTGGAACTGCGGCGGGCGGTATCTCGAGCAGATCACCCTCGAGATGGAGACGCTCTGGCCGACCGGCGCGGTGGTGCTTTACTACCGGTTGCCCGGACAGGCCGACTTCTCCGCCGATCAGATGGTCTACGCGCAGAGGGTTGGGGAACACAGCTATCTGTTTGATCTGGGCGGCGTCTTCGCTGAGGAGATCCGGATTGATCCCGCCAGTCAGGGCGGAGTCATACTGCGGCTGGAGGGCCTCTCCTGCGCTGCGCCGGGTTGGCGGCGGCTGATTCCGGACTGGCAGCAGCTGGCGCTGCTGCTCGCGCTGCCGCCGCTCGCGGCGGCGGCCTGGCGGCTGGTTCCCCGCCGGCGCGGGGCGGATTGATCCAAACCGCGAAATCTCCCTGCAAAGGAGTTTTGTATGCAGTATCTCGATGTTGTCATTAGCTTCGCGGCGCTCATGGCGCTCTGTGTTTTTTTCTGCCTGCGCTGTGCGATGCATCCCAGCCTTGCGCCGCTGGCCGCGCTCAGCGCCACGATGGTCTGGTTCTCGGTCGCGGGCATGGCGGGGCTGCTGGTGCCGATGGGCTGGACCTATTTCGCGCTGGCGGCTGTTGCCGGTGTGGCGGGGCTGTGGCGCGCTGACCGAAAAAAACTGGCCGGGCTGTTGCAACCCGGCTTTTGCCTGTTTGTGGGGCTGGCGCTGGTTTTTGGGGTCTACCTCGCGGTGCGTCAGCCGGTGGTGGCGGTCTGGGACGAGATGTCCTTTTGGGGCACCGCGGCCAAGATCACCAAGCTGGACAATGAGCTGTACACCACCAGCGCGCTGTCCACCATCTGGGAGTGGACCGCCACCCAGAAACCCGGCATGATCCTGCTGGGCTACTTTGTGCAGTTTTTCGGGGCGGGCTTTGCCGCCTGGAAACTCTATTTCGCCTATGACCTGCTGCTCTTTTCCTGTTTTGCGGCGGTGGTCGGCGCGCTGGAGCGCCGCCGCTGGGCGGTGTGGGCGCCGGCGGCGCTTGCCGCCTTTTTGACCCCCTGGTTTTTTACCGTTTACCAGCGGGAGACGGTGATGCGGCCGGTCTATATGGACTCCTACGGCGACATCCCGGCCGGGGTGCTTGCGGCGGGGGCGGTCGCCTTCTGGCTCTGCCTGCGCCGTACCGGCGGCCGGGGGTTCTGGGGCCTGCCGCTGGTGCTCTGGGCGGCGAGCTATGTCAAGGACAACACGCTGCCCATCGCGCTGATGGCGCTGGGCCTGATCGCCTTTGACGCGCTCTTCTTCGGCCTGCCCGGCACCGAACCGGATCGCCGCGCGCTTCGCATCGGCCGCAGGCTGGGCCTTTGCGCCTTCTCCGCCGCCGGCGTGGCGGTCGGGTATCTCGCCTGGAGCCGTCATGCCGCCGCTGCGGTGCTGGCCCGGGCGGAGCAGGGGGGCATGGGCAGTACCAGCATGAGCCTTGGCGCGGTGCT
>CASGDD010000253.1 GCA_949300115.1 uncultured Oscillospiraceae bacterium
GTGGTGTTTAACTTGGCGCCGCCCAGACTGGCCGCAGTCGTGGTCCATTTCTCTCCAGCCGGAACCGTAGCGCTGCCGTTAACGGTGATGCGGATTTCTTTGCCCGCCAGGTTGCTCAGATCCGCCGTTAATTCGCCATCCGCCAGCTCCAGATTGCCACCGTCACCGACCATGTGGATACCAGCAATATCCAGCCCGCTTCCGGCTTCTACGACGATCGTTCCTTTAGTATCTCCCATAATGGAAGTTAAAGTAGTTGCTTCAACGGTTAGAGTTGCGTTATTAGTCACTTTCAAGGTAACGCCTTCACCAATCGCTTCGGTGAGAGTTGCGGTCTCATTTAAAGTGATCACATCGCCACTCATAGCTGTCTCAAGAGTTGTATTGAGATCACTTGCACCAACTGTATGCTCTGTCGCCCACACCGTCGGCACCATCATAACCACCAGCGCCACGGCGAGGAGGATTGCGCTCAGTTTTTTCATCTTTCTACCTCCAATGTCATCATCTCTCCCCCGGCTACCCATCCGAGGGTGCGTTTGAAAAGGTAGAGATTTCCAAACTTTTGAGATTTCTTACACACCCCCCTTTTCTTTCCGATTTTTTGGTGTATACTGACAAGTAGATTGTGACTTATCCAGCAATAAGACACAATTTTCCAAAGGTACAAGCGCGTTTGCAAAAGCCTACTTTTTCGAACGCGCTTTTTTGTGACGATTCCCCAACCGGCGGGCGGCATCCCCGCCATGGCGGCATCGGCATAACAGATAAAAACGGCCCCCGCATACCCTGGGTAGGATGTGCGGGGGCCGTTTGCCGGCCGGTCAGCTGTCGTAGCGCACCGCGTGCGCGTACCGGCTGCCCAACAGCATACGATAGACGCGGTCGATGGCCCGATGGAGGGCGGGGTCGCCGGGATCGCCGGCGATGGGCAGATACATCAGATCGTAGGAGACGCCGTAGACGGTGGGATGAACGCCGGTCATCCGGCAGCCGGCCCGGCGGTAGAAGCGGACGCGGCGCTCGCGGATCGTCCGTTCCGCCTCGGTCCGGGCGGTCGAGATCCGCTCGACCTCGAGCAGCATGCCGGTATAGCCGGTGCCGCTCTGCCGCAGCTCCCGCAAAAAGACGCTGCCATAGCCGCCGTCGCGATGCCCCTCGGTCACCGCGAAATAATCGAGCAGCGGTATCCGCCCCTCCCCCTCGCCGGCGACAAAAAAGGCGTAGGCCAACAGCGTCTCCCCCTCAAACAGGCCGGAGGTGGGAGAGAGACCCCGGTCGTGGAGCGCAAGGATGCTCCGCAGCGGTTTGCGTTCGTTGTCGGGGAAATCGCGGATGAGATGGACGTTGTAGGTGTCGGCAATCTCCTGGCGGTCGAGCGGTCGGATATCCAGCATGGATGGGGGTTCCTTTCTGTGGGGGATAAGGGATGGGCGCGGCGGTGGAGGGCCGCAAAAGGCCGCCGGGCTCGAGGGAGTCCGGCGGCCGAAGCTGCGTTATCGGGATGGGGCGCCTTATGCGTGCTTGCGTTCCGCCTCCGCCTCCCTGGCCGCGCAGTCGGCGCAGACGCCGGTCAGCAGGACATGATGGGACTGGACGGTAACGCCGGTTTCGGCTTCGACCGCCCGATCGAACGCGGCAAGCGATGGCAGCGCACAGTCGTAGATCCGGCCGCAGACGATACAGAGGATATGTCCATGCTCATGCAGCGTCGCATCGAAGCGGTCGCTCCGGCCGGGCATCGTCAGCTTGATCGCCTCGCCCCGCTCGACCAGCTGTCCGAGATTGCGGTAGACGGTGCCAAGACTTAAATCGGGCAGGACCGGCTTGAGCTGGGTATAGATCTCGTCGGCGGTGGGATGGGGTTTGCCGTGCGAAAGGGTCTCGCGGATCAACTCGCGCTGTCTCGAATACTTCATAGGGGATCGTTCCTTCCTGGGATATGCCTGCCTTACTCGCCGAGCATGGCGGCGGTGAGCACCATCGGATCGACCGGTTTGCCGTCCTTGTAGGCGCGCATATTGCCCGACGCGATCTCATCGATGAGAATCACCTCGTCGCCGACATAGCCGAACTCAAACTTGATGTCGTAGAGCTCCATCCCCTTGGCGGCCAGCATCTCCTTCACCACGCCGGCGATCTGCTGGGTCTTCGCCTTGAGCTGCTCGAACATCGCCGGGGTCATGATGCCCAGCACATCGAGGCCCTCGCAGGTGATGAGCGGATCGCCCAGCGCGTCGTCCTTGAGGGTGCACTCGACATAGGCGGGCAGCGGCGTGCCCGACTCGATGTAGGAACCGTAGCGGCGGATGAAGCTGCCGACCGCGCGGTAGCGGCAGATGACCTCCAGCCCCTTGCCAAAGACGCGGGCGGGCAGAACCTCCATCTCCGCCTTGTCGACGTCGGCCGAGACGTAGTGGGTCTTGATGCCGCGGCGGGTCAGCTCCTCAAAGAAGAGGATGGAGGTGCGCAGGTTCTGGCGGCCGATGCCCTCGATCGAGAGGCCGACCGTGTTGGCGCCCGGATCGAACACGCCGTTTTCACCGGTCACGTCGTCCTTGAACTTGAGCAGATAGTTGCCGTTCTCGAGCGCGTAGACGTCCTTGGTTTTGCCTTTGTATACCAGCTTCATGTGATATCGTCCTTTCTTTCTGATGGATAAGCTGCAAATCCGTCCGCCGCGCTATTCCTCGCCGAGGTTGCGCAGATGCATATAGACGGTATTTTTCGAGATGCCGAGGATGGCGGCCGTCTTGACCACCCCATCCTTGAGGTTGAAGATGCCCCGCTTGGAGAGGATGCTGATGATCTCCTTGTTCTTGTTGCTCGAGGAGATGAGCGGGTTGGCGTAGACCTCCGAGCGGGCCTTGGAAACCGACGACTCGATGAGATCGTCGACATTGTCGGTGAAGTGTTCGTTGAGGTGGGTCATCGGACCGCCCGATGCCCCGAAGAAGCCCTGCAGCACCTGGCTGAAGGGGGTGTTGAGGTAGAAGTTGATGCAGAGCAGCCCGATGACATTGTCCCGCCGTCCCCGGATGGCGATGGTCACCGATTTCATCGGCTCGCCCTTGGCGTTCTTCGAAAAGTAGGGGGCCGGACTGCGCCGCTCGGCGCCCGACTCAATCTGGGCGAGCATCTCGAGCGCCAGGTCGGTGATGGGCGCCCCCTCCGTCCTGCCGGTGTGATAGCCGTTGACAATCTTGATGACCGAGTGGTTGTAGTCCTCCAGGCTGTGCAGCACGATCTCATACCCGTCGCCCAGGTAGCCGCTGAGGTTTTCTACCAGGTCCCGGTAGGAATAGAGGATTGCGCGGTCAATTTCGTCCAGCTGTACATGCATCCCTTCCATAAAATCCCTCCCATCGAGCGGAGACCGGCCGGAAACCGCGCCCGCTGCGCCCTTTTCCGCCCTGCCGCGCTGTCTTCCTCCCCATTATAACAATCTTTCTTACAAAGGGCAAGCGGCAGGCGAAAATCCATTTCAGTTTTTGTTTTTGTCGCCAGCGTCTGAAAAATTTCAGCTCTCCCATTTTGGGACCCCGGCCCGCGTTTCCCCCGGTTCAGGGGGAGGGCTACAAAAATCCAGCTGCATCTTTAGGCGGTTCGCCCGATTGCCACCCGGCATCCCCTGTGATAGGATGGGACTGGAAAACACCGCACCGGCACATACCCTATAAGCCACAGGACAGGAAAGGATGGATTTTTTTGAAACTGGTACGGTTTATGCAGGACGGAACGATTCAATGCGGGGTGCTCGAGGGCGAGAGGATCGAGAAGATCGAGGGCGATCTGCTCGGCGAGCGCCGCCGGACGGGCGAATGGGTGGAACGCAGCGCGGTCACCCTGCTGGCGCCGGTCACCCCGCCCAACCTCATCGCCATCGGCCTCAACTACGGCAAGCACGCCGCCGAGAGCGAGATGAAGCTGCCCGAGCGCCCGCTCATCTTCCTCAAGGCGACCACCGCGCTGAGCCGGGATGGGGCGGATATTCTGCTGCCGAAGCTTGCCCCCGACGCGGTCGACTACGAGGCCGAGCTCTGCGTCGTCATCGGCAAGACCGCCAAGGACATCGAGCCGGAGGAGGCGGACGCGTACATCCTCGGCTACACCTGCGGCAACGACGTCAGCGCCCGCGACTGCCAGCTGCATCTCGACGGCCAGTGGGCCCGCGGCAAATCGTTCGACACCTTCGCGCCGCTGGGGCCCCACCTCGAGACCGAGTTTGACCCGACCCACGCCCGCGTCCGCTCCCGCCTCAACGGCGAGGTGATGCAGGACTCCGACCTCTCCGACCTCATCTTCCCCGTCCGGGAGCTTATCAGCTACCTTTCGAAGAACATGACCCTGCTGCCCGGCACGGTCATCATGACCGGCACCCCCGGCGGTGTCGGCTTCGCCCGCGATCCGGCCGTCTACCTGCGGGAGGGGGACGTCATCGAGGTCGAGATCGAGGGGCTGGGCGTGCTGCGCAACACCGTCCGGAAAGCTTAGGCGCCCTCTCGAGCCCATCCTCGATCCCCTCTCTATCGTTCCACCCGTCCTTCCTTTTGATGCACCAGACATCGTTCCACCATCTTTTTTCATCGGCAAGGAGGTAATCTTGTGACCATCGGATTTATCGGCTACAGCGAGGCGGCCTGGAATCTCGCCGCCGGCCTGCGGGACGACGGGTTTGCCGGCGGCTTTGCCGCCCACGACCTCATGCAGGACCATCCCGACCGGGGCCCCGTCATCCACGCGAAGGCGGAGGCGGCGGGTGTTTCGCTGGTGGACAGCAACGAGGCGGTCGCCCGTCAGGCGGACATCCTCATCGCGGCGGTGCCCTCCAAGGCGACGCTGGCGGCCTGCGGCTCGGTTGCCGGGGTGCTGCGTCCCGACCAGATCCTCGCGGACGTCAGCTCGGCCTCCCCCCGCATCAAGTCGGAGGTGTGGGAGACCGTCCGGGCGAGCGGTGTGCAGTTCTGCGACGCGGCGATGCTGGGTGCGCTGCCGATCGACCGCAACCATGTCTCGATTGTCGCGAGCGGCAACGGCGCCCAGGCGTTTCATGACGCGATGACCCCCTACGGGATGCGCATCCAGGTGGTGGGCGACCGTCCGGGCGACGCCAGCGCCATCAAGCTCATCCGCAGCGTCTTTATGAAGGGCTACGCCGCCCTGCTCTACGAGATGCTCGCCGGCGGCGAGGCCTACGGCGTCTCCGACCGGGTGATCGCCTCGATCGGCGGCATGCTCGACAAGACCCCCTTCGCCGAATCGATCGACTACCACATCGTCAGCACCGCCATCCACGCCAAGCGCCGGGGCGGCGAGCTGGACGGTTCGATCGAGATGCTGGACGACCGCGGCCTGCGGCACACGATGACCGAGGCGGCGCGCGGCTGGCATGAGCTGCTGGCCGGCTATCACTTCGCCGACCGGGGGATCGACTACGACCGCTGCGGCTGGCGGGAAATCATCCACGCGCTGGACGAGCCCGCCGGTGAATGATCCGGCCCTGCCAGAATGAACCCCGCCTGCGGGCGGTGAGAAGACGAAAGGAGTTTCTGCCATGCCTGTCGGAAAACGTATCTATCTAAAACGCAACCTGCCCGACCCCGCGCTGGTGCGCGCCTTTGAGGAGATTCCCGCCTCCAACGTGGCCGACACGATGGAGCGTTCCTGCGCGATGCATCCCCGCATCCGGCTGATGTCCAGCCCGAAAAAGCAGATGACCGCCGGTCCTGCCCTCACCGTCAAGAGCCGGGCGGGCGACAACCTGCTCATCCACAAGGCGATGGGGCTGGCCCAGGAGGGGGATGTCCTCATCGTCGCCAACGAGGAGGAAAGCCGCCGCTCGCTCATCGGCGAGGTGATGCTCGCCTACATGTTCGAGGTCAAAAAGATCGCCGCCATCGTGCTCGACGGCCCCATCCGCGACATCGACGCGGTCGCCCATCTCCCCTACCCGATCTACGCCACCGGCACCACCCCCGGCGGCCCCTACAAGGAGGGTCCCGGCGAGATCAACGTCCCGGTCGCCTGCGGCGGCATCTCGGTACACCCGGGTGACATCGTCCTCTGCGATCCGGACGGCGTCATTGTCATCCCCCGCCTGGATGCGCCCGAGGTGCTGAAAGCCGCCCAGGCGTTCAAGCTCAAGGACGAGGCCAATCTCGCCGCCCACCGCGCGGGCACCGTCGACCGCAGCTGGATCGATCGGACGCTCGACGCCAAGGGCTTCGAGATCCTCGACGAGGTCTATCCCGAATGAGCGGGGGGTATGATCTGATCCTCCTGGGCGGCCGGCTGTTCGATCCGGGCGCCGGTCTCGACCGGGTCGCCGACATCGCCTTCCGGGACGGCGTCATCGCCGGGATCGGCGATTACAGCCGGTCGGAGGCCGCCCGGGTGCTCGACGCCGCAGGGCTGCTCGTAACCCCCGGACTCATCGACGTCCACTGCCACCTCTACCCCTACACCGACATGGGCATCGGCGAGGCGAACTGCTTTACCGCCGGCGTCACCGCCGCGGCCGACGCCGGCAGCCTCGGGTGGGGCAACTTCGCGTCGATGCGGGGCCACGCGGGCGGCGTCCGCCTGCGGGAGTATTTCTACCTCAACATCTCGGCCGACGGCATCCCGGTCAGCAACTTCTGCGAACAGGTCGATCCCGACTTCGACGGCGGCGCGGCCGCCCGGGCCTTCCGCCGGATCTGGCGCGACCGCCCGGCCCATCTGCTGGGGCTCAAGCTCCGGATGCAGCGGAACATCACCCGGGATCTCGGGCTGCGTCCGCTCGAGTGGGCGCTGGCGATGTGCGAGGAGCTTGGCACCCATCTGGTCGTCCACTGCACCGATCCCGCCGTCCCGCTCGCCGACATCCTCACACGGATGCGCCCGGGCGATATCGTCACCCACATCTACAACGGATTGGGTGACACCATCCTGGACCCCGACGGCCATCTCATCCCCGAGCTGCTGGCGGCCAGGGAACGGGGCGTCCTCTTCGACTGCGGCAACGACCGCATCCATTTCGCCTACAAGGTCGCGCTGCCCGCCCTCGAGCAGGGCTTCTACCCCGATTTCATCGGCAGCGACCTGACCACCAACGCCGCCTTCGGCCCCATCTGCACCTCCTTCAGCCAGCTGCTCAGCAAATGGCTGGCGCTGGGGATGCCGCTCGACACCCTCATCGAGAAGGTCACCCGCCGCGCGGCCGTAGAACTCGGCATGGCGGGTAAAATCGGCACCCTCACCCCCGGGGCCTTCGGCGACGCCGCCCTCTTGAAGCTGGAGGAGGGCAGCTACAGCTATCCCGATTCCTACGGCGGCAGCCTGACCGGCTCGGTCCGTCTGCGTCCGGTCGCCACCGCCCTTGAGGGCAAGCTCGTCTGGTGCGACCCCGACTATTGATTGCCCATCCCCTCTGCATATCCGCGGCCCCCGAGGTTTTCGAAAACTCCGGGGGCCGTATGCTGTCCATATCGCAAGATCGTAGATACCGGCGATACGCGGCGGGCTCAGCGGTCGATCGGGGCATCCAGCGCCTCGAGAATCACCCGATAGGCCGCGATCAGGGCCGGCAGGCGCATCCGGGCGTTGGCGGGTGAGGTGCTGGGCAGCGGAATCGCCGGCCGTCCACAGACCGGTTCGATATACTTTTTGTAGAGCTTATGCGCCGCACTCCCCGTCGTATAGATATTATGGATGGGCGCGGCCGCGAGGATCGGGCGGATGTCGTTGGGGATGGGGTGCTGGATGGAGGCGTCCGACGCCCCGGCGATCTCACAGGCGTGCAGCACATCCCAGAGGGCGATGTGATGGCGCAGGGCGAAGGCGCGGCGTTCGTCCGCCCCCTCCGGCACCGGCTCCCCCCACAGGGCTGCCAGCACCGGCCAGAAGCGGTTCTGCGGATGGCCGTAGGGAAAGCCCATCTCACGGGATTTGGGGGAGGGGAAGCTGCCGAGCAGCAGCACCCGGCTGCCGGCGTCATAGACCGGGTCGATCGGATGGATGAGCATGGGGGATTCTCCTTTACAGCGGATGGGGGATGCGCTAGAATAGAAGCGGGATAGCCGGGCTGGCCGCGCGGGCCGGCCGCTCCCACGCGAAGGAGGAAAGGGCATGAAGCTGATCTCATGGAACGTCAACGGCCTGCGCGCCTGCCTGGGCAAGGGCTTTCTCGACTTTTTCACCGCCGCCGACGCCGATATCTTCTGCATCCAGGAGACCAAGATGCAAAAGGGGCAGGTCGAGCTGACGCTCGACGGCTACGAGCAGTACTGGAACTCGGCGGTCAAAAAGGGCTATTCGGGCACGGCGGTCTTTACCCGTGTCCATCCGCAGGAGGTCCGCTATGGGCTGGGGATCGAGGAGCACGACCAGGAGGGCCGGGTCATCACCCTGCGCTATGACGGCTTCTATCTCGTCTGCGTCTACACCCCCAACGCCCAGCGGGGCCTCGAGCGGCTGGATTACCGGATGGCATGGGAGGACGCCTTCCGCGCCTATCTCGTCCGGCTCGCCGCCGAGCTGCCGGTCATCGTCTGCGGCGATATGAACGTCGCCCACACCGAGATCGATCTGAAAAATCCCAAGAGCAACCAGCGCAACGCCGGCTTCACGATCGAGGAGCGGGGCAAGCTGGACGAACTGCTGGATGCCGGGTTTGTCGACAGCTTCCGCCTGCTCTATCCCGACAAAACCGGCGCCTACACCTGGTGGTCGTACATGTTCAACGCCCGCCAGAACAACGCGGGATGGCGCATCGACTACTTCCTCGTCTCGGAATCGCTGCGGGACCGGGTGGCCGACAGCCTCATCTACCCCGAGGTGATGGGCAGCGACCACTGCCCGGTGGGGCTGTATCTGCGCTAGCTCCATAAAGCATCAAACGTGATTGGGGCGGTCATCCCGCCCCAATCGTTTCGTTATAGGATGTTTGCGTTCATCGCGCCATCATCCAATCGCCGCGTCGCGGAAGCGGATATTGCCGGCGAAGGGGGAGTAGTCGAGCCTCTCGACATCGTTGGCGATGGCGCCGTAGCTGGTCTCGAAGGTGACCGGCACCGCGACGGCCTCCTCGACCAGCATCCGCTCGGCCTCCCGGAAGACGGCATAGCTGTGCGCCCGGTCGTCGCTCATCTCCGCCTCGGCGACCAGCTGATCGAAGGTCTCGTTCTGATAGCGGCTGTAGTTGGTATTCGAATCGCCCTGGAAATCCCCGAGGACGGCCGCGGGGGTATTCTCGTCGGCCATCAGAGGCACCAGCGCGATCGCGAAATCGCCCGACCGCAGTCGGCTGTAGAAGGTCTCGCTGTCGAGCGGCTCGCGGTTGATATACACCCCGAGGACATCCTGCCAGCTGCGCTGGACAAAGCTCATGCTCAGCGCATAGCCGGAAGATTCGGGCAGGATGAGCGAGGCGCCGCGGAGGGTGCGCACCCCCAGCTCCTCGCAGGCGGTCTTAAAGAGCTCGCGCGCCGCCTCGGCATCGGTCACCAGCGGCAGCGGCTCGACCGTCTCCCGGTAGACCATACCGTCCATCTCGACCACCGGCGGCACCAGTCCCTCGGCCGCCTCGGCATAGTCGGGCAGCAGATGGGCGAAGGTCGACAGATCGATGCAGCGGGCCAGCGCCTGCCGCATGGCGGTATTCTGCAATTCCGGCACCGCGAGGTTAAAGAGGATCACCCAGGTGCGGTTGGCGTAGCTGTCGTAGCGGTAGCCGCCCTGCGTAAGCGCGTCGAGATATTCCCCGCTCACCAGCGCGGCATCGGTCGTGCCTGCGAAAAACCGCTCGGTGATGGCCGCCTCATCCCGCTCGATCCGCAGGGTCACCAGCGTCACCTCGACCTCATCGGCGTCGACATACCGTCCGTTGCGCCGCAGCTGGAGGGAGACCCCCTCCTCCCAGCTGTTGAGATAGAAGGGGCCGTTGGTGGTGAGATAGCGGGCGCTGCGCCCGTATTTCGCGTTGGTCGAGCGGAAAAAGGCCTCGTTGCAAGGATAGGCGGTCGGCAGCGAGAGATTGTAGAGAAAGCTCTCGTCCTCCCGCTCGAGGGTAAAGCGCAGGGTCAGATCGTCCAGCGCCTCCACCCCGATCGAGCTGGGGGCAATCTGCCCCTCGAGGGCCGCCCGAAAGCCGCGGATCGCCTGGTAGGGCAGGGTATTGCCCGCACCGGTCGCCGGATCGGCCAGCCGCCGGAAGGCAAAGACATAGTCGTGGGCGGTCACCGGGTCATCGTTGCGCCAGACGGCGTCCGGCTTGAGGGTGAAGGTATACTGCCGCCCATCCTCGCTGATCGTGTAGCCGGTCGCGCCGGCCAGCTCGATATGGTCGAAATCGTCGGCAACCACCAGCCCCTCGAAGATGTTGCGCAGCACCACCCAGGCCGCGACATCGGTCGCCAGCTGGGGGTCGAGGCTGGAGGGATCGTCCGGGATATCGTACTGGAAGGTCTGGGCGGGGGCGCCGCAGCCGGAGAGCAGCAACAGCGCGCACGCCAGCAGCAGCGCCATCGATCGTCGCAGCATCCTCCGCCTCCTTCCTCTTCGGATGAAATTGACATAATTTTACCTTTGATTGTATCCTGTTCGCCGTCTTTTTGCAATCGGCAGCGGGAAACTTCATCTATTATTTACAAATCGGCCCGCTTTCCGGTATACTGGGGATAACCGGAATCGCCCGTCCACCCGGCCCATCACCACACAAGGGAGGAGTTCCTCATGCTTTTTGTCTGCTGTGCCACCCTCGATGAGATCGAACAGGTCCAGTCGATCGGCTACGACCGGATCGAATTCTCCGCCCGTCTGCTCGCCGAACGCCCCGAAGCGGATATCCGGGAGGCCCGCCGCCGGATGGACGCGGTCGGGCTCGGCTGCCTCAACCTCAACGACTACTGCGGCGGCGCCCCGGCGATTGTCGGCCCCCGCTACGACCGGGCGGCCGCCGTCGAATATGCCAAGGCGGTCTGTGAGCGGGCGGCCATCCTCGGCGCCCGGACGGTCGGCATCGGCGCCCCGATGGGCCGCCAGCTGCCCGACGGCTATGACCTCGCCCGCGCCGACGAGGAGGCGCGCGATTTCCTCGCCCATACCGCCGAGGTCGCCCACCCCTACGGCCTGCAGATCCTCTGGGAATCGCTCAACGACCGGATCTGCAATTACGGCGTCCACCTCGAGGAGGCGGTCACGCTGGTGGATTCGCTCGCCCTCGACAATGTCGGGCTGGTGATCGATCAGCACCATATGGCGATGATGGCCGAACCGGTCTCGCTGCTCGCGGACGCCAAGCCGTATATCTGGCACACCCACCTAAGCCGGCTCGCCGACACCCAGCGCGGCTACCTGGTATCCGACGAGCGTCCCGCCTACCTCGAATTCCTGCGGATGCTGCACGCGCTCGGCTACGACCGGACGGCCAGCGTCGAAGCGGTCAACGGCGCGCTTTCGGAGGGCGGCGCCCCCTCGCTCGCCCTGCTGCGGGAGCTCTGGACGGAGGTCACCGCGAACGGCTGATCCCCCGCCATCCCCATAAGATCATCTCACCCGATAAAACGAAGCCCGCCGGCAGTTATACCGGCGGGCTCAGCGTGTCGAGAAACTCGACACGCTGCACAAGGGGGAACCGGATCGCTGCGGACACGCTGCGCTTGCCTTGCTCCCTCATCCCCCTTGTGAGAACCCCCTCTTACCAAACCGCTCGTTCGATCGGTTTGGCGCTCTAAGGTGATTTTGTCCGGCACATGTCCGTACAAAATCGGATCTCTGTCGAAAAAGTTTATTGGAAATCCAATCAACTTTTTCGACAGACTGAGCCCGCCGGCTGTCATACCGGCGGGCTGTTGTCTGTCCGTTTCGCCTGTGGGCCTACTCCCCGACGATCAGCTCCTCGAGGGTGCGCTTGGGCACATGGTGATGTCCCTCGGCATCCCGGTAGTAGGCGACCGAACCGTTCGCGCCGGGGTCCTCGAGGGTGATTGCCTCGGCGGGATAGCCGAGCGCTAAGAGCAGGGCGATCTGGTAGCGCTCGGGATCGAGCCCCAGCACCTCCATCAGCGCCGGCCGGTCGAGGTTGCCGATCATGATGCCGCCGAAGCCTGCCTCGACCGCGCCGAGCAGCATCGTCTGGGCGACAATGCCGACATCCTTGTCGAACCGGGCGGTGTTCGGCCCGATCTTCAGGTCATAGAGGATGGCAATATAGCCGGTCGGGCGCTCCCCCTCGGCCGGGCCGGGATAGTCCTTGAGCAGCCTCGCCCAGGCGGTATGGGGGAAGATCTTCGCGCAGAGCGCGGGGTCGGCGGTCAGCCGGTATTTGAGCGGCTGGAGATTGACGGACGCCGGGCAGAAGCGGGCAAGCTTCACCAGCTCGATCAGCTGTTCCCGCCGAAGCGGCCGGTCCTCGTGAAAGCTGCGGTAGCTGCGGTTTTGACGCACAAGGTCGTAAAGCATCGGACATCCTCCCTCACGATATTGGATGGCTTCAGTATAGCAGATTCCTCCCCGCTTTGCAAAGCATTCCGCGCTTGTCCTCCCGCCCGCCGGGGAGTATAATAAAGGCAGCCCGACGCAAACCCCGATTTGATTAAGGAGGCATGCAGCATGCAAGGATTTCATCCGGTCGACCCGCGGTCGCTCTGCGAAAACTGGTTCCATGCGCTCAAGGACGAATGGGCGCTGCTCTCCGCCGGCACCCCCGACCGCTTCAACACGATGGTCATCGGCTGGGGCATGGCCGGTGAGATGTGGGGCATCCCCGTCTTCCAGGCGGTGGTCCGTCCCCAGCGGTACACCGACGAGTTCATGCAGCGGGAGGAGACCTTCTCGGTCGCCTTCTTTGGCGACGGTTACCGCAAGGAGCTCGGCATCTGCGGCAGCCAATCCGGCCGGGATATCGACAAGATGAAGGAAACCGGCTTTACCCCGCTGTTCGAGGAGGGCGGCATCGGCTATGCCGAGGCGCGGCTGGTGCTCATCTGCAAAAAGCGCTATGTCACCGCCTTTAAGAAGGAGGAATTCCTCGACAGCGCGCTGCCCGAAAAGTGGTACCCCACCGACGATTTCCACCATGTCTACTACGGCGAGATCGTCGCCGCCTATGTGAAGGATTAACCCCTATCGCCAAACAAGCAGAAAGGCCCCGCATCCCAAAAGCAAGGGATGCGGGGCCGCCTTGTTTTTCCCCTACTCGGCGAGCGCCAGATAGATATACACCTGGTTCTCCTCGTTGAGCAGAAAGCATTTGGTGTCGGGCGGGATGGTCGGCGCGCTGCGGACAAGGAATCCGTTCTCGGTAATCTCGATCCCCTTGGTCGCGCCGACGCGAGCGGCAAAGCCGCCGTGGATGTCGTTGGAATTGACCGTGCTGCCCCGGTAGTAGTCGAAGACGTCCCCGACCGGGAAGACCAGCACAAAGACCGGCTGATAGCCGAGGTCGATCGTCTGGTTGACCGCCCCGCTGCCGGTGTAGCTGCCGATCTCCGGCCGGAAGCTGTTCCAGCGGGTGCGCTCGGCCGCCGAGAGATGCAGGGTGGTGTCGGCGAGATGGTCGCCGATCGTCTCGTCGAGAATCTCGTTGTCGGTTACAAAGTCGATCCGCTTGGGCTTGTCGCTGCCCGTCCAGCTGTTGAGTCCCAGATGGGTGGTTTTATAGGAACTGGCCATACTGCCTCCTTTCAGGGTTCGGTTCCGCTGTCCGGCTCGGGCTGGGCCTCGAATTGATCCCAGCTGAGATCGAGCGCGTCGCGGGCGTCGAAGGTGAGGTCCTCGCTGTCAAAGCCGTCCCAGGAGAGCGCCCCCAGATCGAAGAACAGCTCGAGATGGGCGGGGAGCAGCTTTTCACAGTCGCGGACGATGAGATCGAAGGTCTCGCGGGCGCCCCGGTAGTCGAGCTGGCGGATGGTGAGCCGCCGGTTCGCGAAATCCTCGAGGATTTCCGCCTCCAGCCCGACCGACCGCAGCGCGTCGGCCATCCCCTGGGGATCGAAGTCCCCCGGCAGGATGGACAGCCGGTAGAGCAGCATTCCCCGCCGGTCGGCGGCGGCAAGGCCGGTGCGGTCGGGTTCCCCCATGATCCGCTCGTAGGCCGACAGCCCCGCGTCCTCGGCGGTGGCGATGAATCCCTCCCGCAGCAGGGTATCCAGCGCCGTCTCGAGGGGGGCAAAGGCGGCGCCGTAGGCCGCCAGCTCGTGATCGACCAGGGTATCGCCGTCCAGCCGGTAGATGCCGGTCGAGCGCATCAGCCGGTAAAGCCCCGCGAGCGC
>CASGDD010000254.1 GCA_949300115.1 uncultured Oscillospiraceae bacterium
TCATCCCCTTCGCCTTGACGGCGGCGAGGATGATGTTGATGGTCGCGCCCACCGAGATGACATCCAGGTAGATGTGGCTGCCGATCAGCTCGGGCGCCGCCGCGTCGATCATGCCGTACTCGACGTTGACCGTCGCGCCCAACGCCTCGAAACCCTTGATATGCTGGTCGATCGGCCGGACACCGAAATCACATCCGCCCGGCATGGCGACCTTGGCAGCGTTGTAGCGGCCGAGCAGGCTGCCGAGAAAGTAGTAGCTGGCCCGCATATGCTTGGCCATCTCATAGGCCACTTCCTGGGTATGGACATGGGTGGTGTCGATCCGCAGGGTGGTCCGGTCGAGCAGCTGCACATCCGCCCCCATCTCACAGAGGATCTGGGCAGCCAGCGTCACATCGCTGATGTTGGGGATATTCTCAATAATACAGGGACCCTCCGCGAGGATGGTCGCGGGCAGAATCGCGACTGCCGCGTTCTTTGCCCCGCTGATGACAACCTCGCCGGTCAGGCGGCGGCCGCCCTCAATCACAAACTTCTCCAAATGGAGCACGCTCCTTATATCGATAATCATCCGACGCGCCCGGCGTCTGCGGATGGAGGTATAGGCTATAGCTTGTCCGTCCCGGTGGATCGATCCCGGCGGACGGTGGCCCGGCGGACCGCGGAAGCAAGCCGCGGCTGTTTGCCAGTCTGCCGCGCGGTCAAGGTGCCGCAGGCTTCCGCCTGGGTCCCCTCAGCCACCGATTATTATACCATTATGTTAACATAAAGGAAAGCATTTTTGAACGAAACGGGAAGAACGTTAACATTTTGTCACCATTCCTCCGGCCGGCTGCCATCATAGTATCGTCCCGGCGGCAGACAAATATGCCTGCCGATGGCAGAATTTGCAGGCCGCACAGGAGGCATAGTCTCCCCTCCGCCGGCCATACTAGCTTCATCGGCAGGGCATCGTCGTATCCGGTTGTGCGTTTGCAGGCGGGCCGCTGTCGGGCGGGCGCTGGCAGCTGGCTGGCGCCCGCATGTTTTTGGACGCTGGACTAGCCCAGCTCGAGCTGCTCCGACCGCTCGCGGGGCAGCATGCCGGCGGCAGGGAGATTTTTCGCCCGATGGCGGTGGGGCTCGGCCAGCATCCCCTCGGTATAGTGCTCCATCGCGATCAGCCGATGACCCTTTTTGATGGTCATCACCGCGACGCCCTGGGTATCCTTGGTATTCTTGGGGGTCAGCACCCCCGAGTGCACCAGCAACTTGCGCCCGGAGGAGGCGGTAAGCAGGATGTCCCCATCCTCCCGCAGCTGCAGCGCCGCTACATAGGGGGATTTGTCCGAGTAGGCGCTCAGCAGCTTGCGGCGGCGGGTTTTGGTCTCGTAGGCCTTCATCTCCACCTTGGCCACCTTGCCGTTTTCGAAGGCAAAGAGCATAAAGCCGTCGTACCGCCGGGTGACGGCCATCATAAGCACCGTCTCCCCCTCCTCCATGCCGAGCTTGGCCGGCAGATAGTCGCCCAGCACACTCGCCTTGGTGTCGGCAAACTCGCTGGCGTTCGACTTGTAAACCTGATGGTGGCTGGTAAAGAAGAGCAGATCATCGGCGTTGTTCGCCTCGACCGCCTGGGCCACCGCATCCCCCTCCTTGAGCTTGTGCTCGCCGCTCATCCGCAGCGACTGGGGGGTAATCTTTTTGAAATAGCCCTCACGGGTGAGGAAGAGGTGCACCGGATAATCGGGGATATCCTGCGTCTCGTCCTCGCCGTCCTCCTCCACCGCATAGAGGATTTCGGTCTTACGGGGCTGCTTATACTTACGGATAACCTCCCGCAGTTCGGCGACGATGACCGCCTTGATCTTGCGAGGGGATTCGAGGGTCGCCTGCATCTCGGCAATCTCACCGGCGAGGCTCTCGACCTCGGCCGTCCGTTTGAGGATATATTCCCGGTTGAGCTGGCGCAGGCGGATCTCGGCGACATACTCGGCCTGCCCGGCGTCGATGCCAAAGCCGATCATCAGGTTGGGGACCACGTCCGCCTCCTCCTCGGTCTCCCGAACGATGTGGATCGCCTTGTCGATATCGAGCAGAATGCGCTCGAGGCCGCGCAGCAGATGGAGCTGCTTCTGTTTGCGGGTCAGATCGAAGTAGATCCGCCGTTTGACCGATTCCACCCGAAAGGCGGTCCACTCGCCGAGCAGCTCCCGCACCCCCATCACCCGGGGAGAGCCGCCGATGAGGACGTTGAAATTGCAGGAGAAGGTGTCCTCAAGCGGGGTCATCCGATAGAGCTTCTGCATCAGCTTGTCGGGATCGGTGCCGCGTTTGAGGTCGAGGGTGAGCATCAGCCCATTCTTGTCGGTCTCATCCCGCAGATCGCCAATCTCGCGGATCCGTCCGCCCTTGACCAGCTCGACAATCTTGTCGATGATCGCCTCCACCGTCGTCGAGGGGGGAATTTCGGTGATCTCGATGCGGCCGTCCTGCACCCGGTAGCGGGCCCGCACCCGGACACCGCCGCGTCCCGTCTCATAGATGCGGCGCAGTTCGGCCTCGTTGTAGAGCAGCCGGCCGCCGCCGGGAAAATCGGGAGCACGCAGGGTGGTGAAGAGGTCGTGATCCTCCTCCCGAATCAGCGCGATGGCCGTCTCGCAGACCTCCTCGAGGTTGAAGGGGCAGATCGAGCTGGCCATACCGACCGCGATGCCGACATTCGAATTGACGAGGATGGCCGGAAAGGTGGTCGGCAAAAGCGCCGGTTCCTTGAGGGTTCCGTCGTAGTTGTCGACCATGTCGACGGTATCCTTGTCGATATCCCGGAAAAGCTCGGCCGCAATCGGTTCGAGCTTCGCTTCGGTATACCGGCTGGCCGCGCTTGCCATATCCCGCGAATAAAACTTGCCGAAGTTGCCCTTGGAATCGACATAGGGATGCAGCAGCGCCTCATACCCGCGGCTCATCCGCACGAGGGTATCGTAGATCGCCTGATCGCCGTGGGGATTGAGCTGCATCGTGCGGCCGACGATGTTGGCCGACTTGGTCCTGGCCCCGGTCAACAGCCCCATCTTGTACATCGTATAGAGCAGCTTGCGGTGTGCCGGCTTGAAGCCGTCGATTTCAGGGATTGCCCGCGAGACGATGACGCTCATCGCGTAGGGCATATAATTCTGTTCCAGCGTCTCGGTGATCGGCTGATCGACCACCAGCCCGCTTCCGGCGATGGTTGCCTGGGGCTGCATCGCCTGCGGGCGTCTGGATTCCTCTTTCGATCGTTTGCGTGGTGCCATGCTTTCACTCCAACAGGCCGGCTGGGACCGGCAGATTCCCGGGCGGACCCAACACCTCCGCCCGGCGATTTTCATAAAATAAGAACCACAGATGATTTTCCAACAAGGGGGAACCGCCATGCGTTCGCTGGATCTCACCCTCGGGGTGACCGCGCTGGCCAACACCTATGCCGAAACCCTTTCGGACGATGCGCTGGCACTGGCAGCCCTGCTGTTTACCCAATTCGGTGACACCCTCGCCACCATCTCGCTGCAGCGGTCCTACCGTCCGCCCAGCACCATCCGCCCGTCGGATGATACCCTGCAGGCGAGCAGCTCCTGATCCGGCCGGCTAGGAGACGTCGGCCAGGTCGAGATAGAGGTGGCCGTTTTCGGCGATATGCTCCTTGCGTCCGGCGAGATTGTCGCCCAGCAGCATATCGAACACCCGGGCGGTCTCCTCCGCCTCGTTGCGGGTCACCCGGATCAGCCGGCGGGTGTCGGGATTCATCGTCGTCAGCCACATCATCTCCGGCTCGTTCTCACCGAGCCCCTTCGAGCGCTGGATGGTGTGCCGCCTGTCGCCGATCTCGCCGAGATAGTCGTTCTTCTCCCGCTCGGTGTAGGCAAAGTAGGTCCTGTCGCCGCAGGTGATCTCGTAGAGGGGGGATTCGGCAATGTAGATGAGACCCTGTTCGATCAGGGTGGGCATCCACCGGTAGAACCTCGTGAGGAGGAGGGTGCGAAGCTGGAAGCCATCGACATCGGCATCGGTACAGATGATGATCTTGCTCCAGCGCAGGCTCTGCAGGTCGAACGACCCGACCTCCCGGTTGGCCTTGCTCTTGACCTCGACACCGCAGCCCAGCACCTTGATGAGATCGGTGATGATCTCATTTTTAAAGATCTTGTCGTACTCCGCCTTGAGACAGTTGAGGATCTTGCCGCGGACGGGGATGATGGCCTGGAATTCGCTGTCGCGGGAGAGCTTGCAGGCGCCGAGCGCCGAATCGCCCTCGACGATATAGAGCTCCCGGCGTTCGACGTCCCGGGTACGGCAGTCGGCAAACTTCTGCACCCGGTTGCTGATATCGATGTTGCCCGCCAGCTTCTTTTTGAGATTGAGGCGGGTCTTTTCGGCATTCTCCCGGCTGCGCTTGTTGATGAGCACCTGTTCGGCAATCTTCTGGGCATCCTCGGGATGCTCGATGAAGTAAACCTCGAGGTTGTGCCGCAGAAATTCGGCCATCGCCTCGTAGATAAACCGGTTGGTGATCGACTTTTTGGTTTGTTTTTCATAGGAGGTCTGGGTGGAAAAGCTGGAGGACACCAGCACCAGGCACTCCTCGATATCCGCAAAGGTCACCTTGGACTCGTTTTTGAGGTACTTCCCCTGGGATTTAAGCAGCGCGTCGATCTGCCCGACAAAGGCCACCCGAACCGCCCGGTCAGGGCTGCCGCCATGTTCGAGATAGCTCGAGTTGTGGTAGTATTCCAGGCGTTTGATCCGGTTGGAGAAGCAGAGGGAAACGGCCAGCCGCACCTTGTATTCCGGCTTGTCCTCCCGGTCGCGGCCCACACGCTCGGCCTGCCAGGAGACCACCGGTGTCAACGTCTCCTCCCCCGCAATTTCGGCGACATAGTCGGCAATGCCGTGGGGGTAGTAGAAGGTCTCCTCCTCAAAGCCACGCTCCCCCTCGATACGCAATAGAAAGGTAAGGCCGGCATTGACCACCGACTGGCGCTTGAGCATATCGCGGTAGAAGTCGACCGGCACATCGATGTCGGTAAAAACCGCAAGGTCGGGCTTCCAGCGGATGCGGCTGCCCGTCTTGCGGCGGTGGGTCTCCTTCTTCTCGAACGTTCCCGACGGGTTCTCCCCCCGCTCAAAGTGGAGGTTATACTGGCAGCCATCCCGGAAAACCTCGACATCCATATACTCCGAAGCGTACTGGGTGGCACAGAGGCCGAGACCGTTGAGGCCGAGCGAGTATTCATAGCTGCCGCCGTCGTTGTTGTCGTATTTGCCGCCCGCATAGAGCTCGCAGAAGATGAGATCCCAGTTGTAGCGGCCCTCCCGTTCGTTGTAATCGATGGGGATACCGCTGCCGAAGTCCTCGATCTCCACCGACAGGTCGCGGTAGCGGGTGATGATAATTCGGTCGCCCCGCCCCTCCCGGTACTCGTCGATCGAGTTGGAGAGGATCTCAAAGATCGAATGCTCGCAGCCCTCCAGCCCATCCGAGCCGAAGATCACCCCCGGGCGCTTGCGCACCCGGTCGGCCCCCTTCAGGGCGGAGATGCTCTCGTTGCCATATGTGGCGGTCTTGCGTCGTTCTGCCATAGGTATAACCGTCCTTACAGGATTTCAATCGTTCCGATGATGGGCGTTGCCGCAATTTTGAGCTCCGGCCGGTGCATACCGACCGACTTGGGCGCCAGGTTGGAGAGGCCGCCCAGCAGATTGAAGCCGTCGAGCGCGACACGGCAGTCGCGCGGCGCGATGATGGTGATCCGGCCGAAAAGGACGGTGCACTTGAGGGTGGTGTCCATCTTGACCTCGCAGTCGGCCAGATTGACCTCCACGCTGCCGAAAATCGCACGGACCTTGCCACCGTCGAAACCCTCACTGACATTGTAAAAGCGGGGCGCCGAGAAGAAGGCGGTATATTTGACCGTCCGATCGGTGTCCTCCCCGGTGGCATAGAGCTTGGCGGCCTCCTCCGAATCGATCTCGGGCGGATCGAAGGGGTGCTCCTCCCTCCTGCCGCGCAGGCCGGCATCGACCAGGACGATGCAGATCATCAGACAGAAGAAGATCATCCAATAGTTTGCGTCACCCAGCCAGCGGTATTCGAGGAAAAGGATGAGCAACCCCAGCAGAAAGGCGATGCAGTTGAAGCTGTTAAATCCTGCCGTCAGCACAAGGATGCCGAACGGCATCAGCAGGAAGAGGGCCGGCCAGCCCGGAAAGAGCGGCAGCGTACCCGGCAGCAGCGCCGCCAGCGCGGCATAGAGCGCAACCAACAGCAGCGAGACGCCGCTGATCACATAGCTGTAACGTTTAAGCATACAGGTTATCCCCTTTTTTGAAAGTCTCCGGGCCCCCGGGCGGGAACGACCGGTCGGGCAGCCGCTCCCATCGGGCAGCCGCCGGTTCGCACCATAATTTACATCATATAGTATTTG
>CASGDD010000255.1 GCA_949300115.1 uncultured Oscillospiraceae bacterium
GGTGGCCGAATCCGACCGGACGGATGTGGCCGCCCTCTCTTCCCGTTTCTGCGCCGAGCTCTACGGGCTGCAGCAGCTCGAATCGGATGTGCAGGACAAGGACAACAACTACACCCGCTTCATCTGCATCTCGAAGAACCCCGAAATCTACCCCGGCGCCGACCGCACCTCGCTGATGCTCACCCTGCCGCACAAGCCGGGCTCGCTCTACAACGTCCTCTCGAAGTTCTACGCGCTCGGCATCAACCTGCGCAAGCTGGAGAGCCGTCCGCTGCCCGGGCGGGAGTTTGAGTTCATGTTCTACTTCGATCTCGAGTGCTCGGTCTATGCCCCCGAGCTGGAGAGCCTCTTCTGCGATCTCGAGGAGGAGAGCGAACAGTTCCGCTATCTCGGCAGCTACAACGAGGTTGTCTGCTGATGGCCGGCGGCACGGGCCGGTATGGGCTCATCGGGGAGCATCTCGGCCACAGCTTTTCCCCCGCCATCCACCGGCAGCTCGCCGGGTATGACTACCGGCTGATCGAGCTTGCGCCCGAGGCGGTCGGCCCCTTCCTCCGGGAGGGCGCGTTCGATGGGCTCAATGTGACCATCCCCTACAAAAAGGCGGTGATCCCCTACCTGTCGGAACTCTCCGATCAGGCCCGGCGGACCGGCAGCGTCAACACCATCGTCCGCCGGCGGGACGGGACGCTCTATGGGGACAACACCGATTACGACGGCTTCCGGTATCTGCTGGCGGAGGCGGGCATCGATCCGGCGGGCAAAAAGGCGCTCATCCTCGGCAGCGGCGGGGCATCGGCCACCGTCCGCGCGGTGCTGGAGGATATGGGGGCGGCGTCCGTCGTGGTCATCTCCCGCTCGGGCGCGGACAACTACCACAATCTCGACCGCCACCGGGATGCGGCGATGATTATCAACACCACCCCGGTCGGCATGTATCCGCACAATGGCGTGTCGCCGGTCGACCTCGCCCATTTTCCGTGCTGCGAGGGGGTGGCCGATCTCATCTACAACCCCGCCCGCACCGCCCTGCTGCTCGACGCCGAACGACGGGGCATCCGCCGGGCGAACGGGCTGGGGATGCTGGTGGCCCAGGCGAAGGTGGCGGCCGAACGGTTTTTGGATACCCCCCTTCCCGACAGGCGCATCGGCGAGATCGCCCGGCGGATCGAGTGGGAGACCCGCAATCTGATGCTCATCGGCATGCCCGGCTGCGGCAAGAGCACGGTTGGGCGGCTGTTGGCAGAACGGCTCGGACGGCCGTTTGTCGACCTCGACAGCGAGATCGAACGGCTGGCGGGGCATCCCGTCCCCACCATCTTCGCCGAGGAGGGGGAGACGGGCTTCCGGCGGTGGGAGACACAGGCACTGGCGGCGGCATCCAGGGAATCCGGGCAGATCATCGCCTGCGGGGGCGGCATCGTCACCCGGCCGGAGAATGAGGATCTGATGCGCCAGAACAGCACGATCGTCTGTCTGCGCCGCCCGCTCGACCGGCTGCCGACCGACGGCCGGCCGCTCTCCCAGGCCCATTCGCCCGAGGCCCTCTACCGCCAACGCGCCCCCCTCTATGCGCGTCTGGCCGATCTGACCGCCGACAACACCGGTACGCCGGAGGCGACGGCGGATATCATCCTGGGGAGGCTTATGCCATGAAAATCCTTGTCATCAACGGACCCAACATCAACATGCTGGGCATCCGCGAGCCGGATATCTACGGGAAGGCGGACTTCGCCGCCCTCGAACGGTTTATCCGGACGTCGGCGGACGCGCTGGGCGTCGAGGTCGAGCTCTTCCAGTCGAACCACGAGGGGGCGATTGTCGACCGCATCCAGCAGGCCTACGGGCGGATGGACGGCATCGTCATCAACCCGGCCGCCTACACCCACACCAGCGTCGCCATTCTCGACGCGCTCAAGGCGGTCGGCCTGCCCGCCGTCGAGGTGCATCTCTCGGATGTGCGCCGGAGGGAGGATTTCCGCCAGATCTCCTATGCCGGCATGGCCTGTGAACGCAGCTTCATCGGCCTCGGCTTCGAGGGCTACCGGGAGGCATTGCGCTATCTCGCCGGGCGGGCGGGATGAGCGGGCGCAGAACGCGAGATCGTATGGTGTGGCCCCGATCCAACGCGAGGAAAGACAAAAAGGACAGTCCGCCGGGATGCGGGCTGTCCTTTTTCTGCGAGGATGGTCGAGGATGATTTGGGATCGAATGGCGCGCCAAAGCTACCCGATTATCTCGACATACCGGCGGGTGAGCGCCTCGATGGCGGACCAGTCGCCGCGGGCGACCGCGTCCTTGGGGGTCAGCGCGCTGCCGATGCCGGCGCCGATGAAGCCGTGGTCGAAGAAGGAACGGAGATTCTCGAGCGTCACCCCGCCCACCGCGACATAGTCGGTGCCGTCAAAGGGCCCCTTGAGGCTCTTGATATAGCCCATCGGCAGATCGCCTGCGGGGAAGAGCTTGAGGGTGGAAAAGCCGTAGGAGAGGGCGAGGTCGACCTCCGAAGGGGTCATCACCCCCGGCAGCAGCGGCACCGCGTGGTCGCGGCAGTAGGCGAGGATGGGGTGATTGACCGAGGGGGTTAGGAGGAAGCTCGCGCCGGCGGCAAGCGCATTCTCCGCCCGCTCGACGGTGATTGCCGTACCGGCCCCGATGAGCGCGTCCTCCGGCAGCGATCGGCGGAGCGCCTCGATCTGGCGGTAGGCGTCGGGGGAATTGAGAGCAACCTCGAACATCCGGATGCCGCCGGCGTAGATGGCCGCCGCGCAGGACGCGGCGGCGTCGGGCGCCATGCCGCGCAGGATGGCGCAGAGCTTGTACTTCAAAATGAGATCACGCATGATACCGGCCTCCTTGACAGGCTGAGAGCAGATGGAATGCCGGATGGCGTCCGCCGTCCGGCCGCAAGATGATTATACCGCCGGAGGGGTGGGGCGCGCAAGACGGAAACCGTCCGACCGGCGGCGTTTTTTGGCAGGGTTGTAGATTTTTTGACCGGATTTATGGGAATCTGTTCAAAGATTTTTCACCCATCTTGCAAATCATTTCGTTGTGCTGTAAACTAAAATTCAGTGGCGGAACAATCTGCCATAATCGACCGGGCGGCCGGCCGATTCAAAAAACCGATGCGCGCGGGGCGTGCGATCGACCCCGCCGATGAGGAGGGCAAGCGTGTGGAAGATATTCTGGGCATCGTAAAGCTGGTTGTGATCTTTGCACTGATGTTTGCGATCCTGTCCTTTAAAAAACCGCTGTGGCTGGCGGGGCTGGCCGGCGCCATCGCGACCGTGCTGCTCTTTTTCTTCCCGGCCGAAGGGGCGGGTGCGGCCACCCATGCGGGGAGCATCCTGCTGGACACCGTGTTCAGCTATGAGATGTGCCTGCTGCTCGGGGTCACCTACATGTTCTCCTTCATGCAGTCGGTCATGCTCAAAAGGGGCGCGCTCGACCGGGCGGAATACGCCCTTGCCCAGATGTTCAACAACCGGCGGATCAACGTGCTGCTGATCCCGGTCATCATGGGGCTGCTGCCGACCCCCGGCTCGATCCTGCTTGCCGCCCCGATCATCGACGCCAACATCGGCGAGCGCTACAGCAAGATCGACCGGGCGTTTATCACCAGCTATCTGCGTCACATCCCCGAGGCCTGGCTGCCGACCTACACGACGACCATCCTCGCGGTGATGATCAGCGGGGTGGCGATGGGCTCCTTCCTCGTCGGCATGCTGCCGCTGACCATCCTCATGCTGGTGCTCATCTACCTGTTCTATGTCCGGCACATCGACAAGGATACCGGCATGGAGCACCATTCCCGCGGCTTCTGGCGGGAGTTCGGCGGACTCGCCGGCGCCCTCTGGCCAATTCTCGTCATCATGGCGCTGATTGTCCTGATGCCGCTGGTGGGCGACCTGCTCATCGCGACCGGCGTACCGCTGCTGGTCGATACCATCGGCCCGGCGGTCGCGGGGGTCGACATCCTCCTGATCTCCTTGGTCGTCATTGTGATCTACACCTTCGTCTGCAAGATCCCGCTGGGGGAGATTCCCGGGATGCTGCGCCGCGCGTTCCTGCCCAAGATGCTCTGCGGCATGGCGGCCATCCTTGTCTTCAAGGGGATGCTCGCCGAGACCGGCGCGGTCCATGCGCTGGCCGACGCGCTGCAGCAGCTGCCGCTGCCCTCCTTCCTTGTCTTCGCCCTCATCTTCCTCCTCGGCTCGATCGTGGCCGGCAGCCAGACGATGATCGTCGTCTGTATGCCGATCGTCTACGCGGTCACCGGCGAGCACGGGGCGGCTATGCTGGTCATGCTGATGGCGATGTGCCATGCGGGCAACCAGCTTTCGCCCACCCACGTCTGCCTGTCGGTCGTGTCCGAGTACTACGGCATCTCGCTGGGCGATCTCATCAAAAAGGCGGTGCCGGTCAACCTCATCTAC
>CASGDD010000256.1 GCA_949300115.1 uncultured Oscillospiraceae bacterium
GGCGAGGCATTCCCAGCCGCTGGCAAGTCATCCTTTCGCAGGAATCCTCCCCGGATTTTTTGGGGGGAATTGCTCCGTCCAGCGGACAAAAGGCCCGTCGATTGGGCATGTTGACATTTTCAAAGCAGGCCCTAGTCAAAATCCCCCGCGAGATAGCCGGGATCGATCGCCCCGGCGACCCCCAGCTCCCGCTCGATCTGCAACGCCTGCGCCCGATGCAGCCGCGCCTGCGCCCGCTCCGCCTCATCCTGGAGGTTGATGACGCTCCACTCGATCGTGGGCTCATACGGCAGCCCCCACAGCCGCAGCTGGGTGGAGGCGATGCGATCGAGAACCGGCTCGAGCAGCCGCCGGTAGCTCTCCAGCTCGCTCGTGAGGATGTCCGCCTGCTGGGCGCTCATCCGCTCGGTGCTCGACCAGCTCAGCCCGAGCAGGAAGGGCGGGATGCCGGTTTTGGCGACCATCTGCTCGAGCAGCTGCCGGACGGGCACCTGGGTGTCGAGCACCTGATTGTCCGCCCCGATCACCTTGATTTCGACATCGCCGGCGCAGACGAAATCCCGCACCCGGCTGTCGCTCATCGCCGATGACCAGGCCGCCGCGATCTGCTCGGCCCGCTCCCGCACCATCCCCCGGTCGGAACCGTCGGCCGCCGGCTTGTAGGTCACCGCGAACCGGACATTGCCCACCCGCTCGAAATTTTTGGCGGTCGCGTCCCAGATCTTGAGCAGCACCCCACTGACGAAGGGCAGCCCCCAGAAGAGCGACCGCCCGACCACCTCGCCCGGCCGGGCGCCGAGGGTGGAGTGGAAGATGAGCTCGGGATGGGGCGGCCGGATGCGTTCGCTGCCCCGGCGGAGAAAGACCTCCCCGCCCACCCCGTCGGCCGCCCGCCCGATCTCCAGCCCCTCGAGCGAGGCGGGCAGCAGCGCCGCGATCCGGTCCCGCTCGGGGGAGAGCACCATCTCGCCGACCGCGTTGCCGTAGCAGAGCAGGCTGTCGAGATAGCTGGCGACAAAGCTGTCAATCCCCCGGCCCGCGCCGCCCGCCGGCAGGGTGCGCAGAAACCGCCTGAGCCGCCGGTCGGCCGCCGCGTCCCCCGTGCGGATGCGGAAGGTGCCGATGAGGCGCACCAGCTTGCCGATGGCCGCGTCGAGGATGGGCAGCCCCTCCCGCATCGCGTCATACAGCCGGTTCTGCGGCGCCGCCAGCGGCTGGTAGCGGTCGAGCTCGGAGAAGGGGAATTCCCCCCGCCCCGCGCTCAGAAAGGCCCCGCCGTCCGCCTCGGGCGGATGCCGCCGGCGCAAGAAAAATCCTGATTTCACATCGTCTGCCTCCTTCATGCCCGCAGCGGCGCCCCGACAAAAAAGCCGTCCGGCGCCGGCCGCTGGAAGGTTGTGACAAAATAGCGGATATCGTCCATCGCGTGGTCATCCTGCTTGCGGGGCCGGTCCCGCCCGGCGTTCTCCTCCCAGCGGTAGAGGGAGAATTCCCGGATGGCGTCCTTGCAGCTCGCGTGGATGCGGATGCGGCCCGCGAGCAATGCCTCACTCACCGCCTGAATGCCCTCGAGCACCGCGTTGTCCGCCCGCAGCACCCGAAACCGCCCCCGCCGCTCGAGCGCCGCGATGAAGCTCGCCGCCGAGGGATCGACCACCACCCCCTCGAGCTTGCGGCCGCCCACCAGCGTTTCCAGCATCCGGCAGTACCCCTCGTCGGTCTCCATCCGCCCCCGCTTCCGCCCGTCGTAATAGACCTCCCGCAGCCGGTACCAGATCCCCGCCTTCTCCCCCCACAGCCCCATCGAGGTGGGATTGAGGGTGCCGTAGTCACAGGAGACGGCATAGCGGGTACACGGCTCGACCGGTTCGGAAAAGAGATGCTTCGCCGGATCGAACATCGGATAGACCGCCCCGAAGGCGCTCGTCCAGACGCCGCGGATAAACCGGTCATAGAAGGCGCCCGAGTAGAGCGACCGGTAGCGGGCGAGCATCGCGGGCGAGAGGGTGGGATTGTCCTCCATCGAGAAGTGCAGATAGAGGGCGTTCCGCCTCTCCGCCTGGGCGATCCACTCGCGATAGAACCAGTGCTCTGGATGCTCGGGGTTGCAGTTAAACCAGAAGGTCGACCCCTCGACCGAGCAGCGGGCGAGCGCTTGCTCGACAAACGCCCGCGGCATCAGCGCCGCCTCGTCGAACATCACCCCCGCCAGCGTCATCCCCTGGATGAGCGCGGGGGAGGACTCGTCCCTGCCGCCGAAGAGATAGAAGCGGTTGCGGTGTCCGCCGCACCCGACCGTCAGCAGATGCTGCGAGACCTTCTCCTCGCAGGAAAATCCCATCTCGGGCAGCATCCCCATCAGCGGGGTGACGAGGTTGCGCCGCAGGGCGGTGATCGTCTTGCCGCAGAGGGCGAACGCCTGCCCGTCGAACCGGCAGCTGGCCCAGCAGAGGAAGGAGAGGGCCATGCAGAAGGTCTTGCCGCTGCGCACCGCCCCGTCGCAGATGACCGCGTCGTGATGCTCCCTGCCGCTGCCGGGCATCCACCAGGTCAGCAGCTCGAGCTGCCGGGGGGAGAACGCCTTAAAGCGCACACCCATCCGGCCGGTCCTCCGCCTGCCGCACCGCCTCCGCGCCCTGACGCAGCGCGCCGAGGAAGCTCGCCATCGTCTCCGACTCGCCGGCCGCCCCCAGCTCCCACAGCTTCTCGAGCGCCCGCATCCGGTCGAAAAATTTGATCTCGAACTGGCCCGAGCGGCTGGTCTTGAGCTCGGCGACATTGAACAGATCGAGCGCGTCCAACCCCTCCCGGCCGGCCGGTTCGCCGGCCGAATCGATCGCCAGCCGGACGGCGTCGGTGACCTGCCCAAAGGCCAGGCGATGCAATCCCGCCCGCACCTGATGCTGCACCGACCGCGCCTGCTCCTCCCCGATCGTCCGCAGTTCATCCAGCACCGCCGGCTGTCCCAGCAGCTCGGCCGCCGTCTTCGCCGCCTCCCGCGCCGGATATCCCGCCCGGATGGCCGCTTCACGCCCGTTCTGCAGATCGTAGTAGAGCCGGCAGAACAGCCGCTTTTTCGCGCTGAGCCCCCGCTCATTGCCCTTTCGCATGGAAAATCCCTCCCTGTCTCCGCCCCGTGGGCGGTCATTTGATACCCCCCTGCAAAAGCAAAAAAGTTGCATACAAAGATGCAACTTTCGAAAAATTTATTTTATTTTTTTGGGGCACGGCCCCTCCGCCGCTCATCCTCCCGATCCCCCCACGAAAAAAGGAGCTTCCCTTTGGAAGCTCCTTCCACCGCAGGCCATCCCGCGCGGCCGATAGCGACCGGGACGCCCATCACATCCATCCGAAATGCCTGCAGGCAAATTCAATCCCATCCTCCGACGACCGGTGGGTGACAAAATCCGCCTTCGCCTGAAGCGCCGGATTGGCGTTGCCCATCGCGATCGATGTCCAGGCGGGATCGAACATCCGCAGATCGTTGGTGCCGTCCCCGAAGACAACCACATCGGCCGGGTCGGCCCCCAGCAGCCGCAGCGTCCGGCGGATGCCGTTCCCCTTGTCGTCCGGCTCGATGATGAGGCTGTCGGCGTTAAAGCGCACCCGCGGCAGCTTTCTCAGCGCCGGGATCTCCGCCTCCCGCTCGGGGGAGCAGGCGACAAAGACCTTCATAAAGAGCGCCGTCCCTCTCGGATCGATCGCCGGATCGATCACCTCCCGCATGTAGGAGGCGGTGATCTTCGCCGCGTCGAAATACCGCCGGTCGCGCGACCGCCGCACCGTCTCGTTGGCCACCGTCACCCCCCAGGGGATCCCCAGCGCCTCCAGCTCGTCGATCAGCTCGATACACCCCTCTCTGGGCAGCGGCTCGAGCGAAACCAGCTTGTGATCCAGCGTGATGCCGTTGCCCCCGTCCGAGATGTAGTCGCGGATGCCGAGCATCCGGGCAATCGCCGCGATATTCACCTGCAGCCGCCCGGTCGCGATCGCCACAAAATGCCCCTCCGCCCGCAGCCGGTCGAGCGCCCGCCGGGTGGAGGGCGGCACCGCCGCGTCCGAACGGGACCCCGCCGTCAGCGTCCCGTCGTAGTCAAAAAAGAAATACCGTCTCCGTTTTGCCATCATCTTCCCCACTTCCCCGCCTGCGCGGTATCTGTTTTCCTTCCCCGTTTCTATCTCCATCGCCGCACCGCCGGTCAATCGCCGATGCCGCCTATTTTGATCGGTTACAATGGATGGCCAGCGCCATCCCTCCCGCCGCCTACAGCCGGGCTCGGATATAGTCGGCGACGCCAATCTCCTCCCCCTGCCGCAGATAGACCCGCGGCACCCGCCGGCCGATCAGGCAGACGGTCTCAGAGGGGATGGTGCCGCAGCGCGCGGCCAGCTCGGTCACCGGGATGGACCCGGTGGCGTCGCCGCCAAAGAGAATCGCCTCCTCCCCCCGGCAGACCCCCTCGATGCCGGTGACATCGACCATCATCTGATCCATGCAGATGGTCCCCACCACCGGCGCGCGCCGGCCGCGGATGAGCACCTCGGCCTTCTGGGAGAGCAGCCGGCTGTAGCCGTCGGCATAACCGACCGCGAGGGTGGCAATCGTCCGCCGCCCCGGCGCGCGGTAGCGCAGCCCGTAGCTCACCCCGTCCCCCGCCTCAATCTCCTTGACCAGCGAGACCACCGTCTTGAGGGCCATCACCGGCCGCAGCGGCATCCGCCCTTCGAGCGCCGTGCTCGGCGGAATGCCGTAGAGGATGAGCCCCGCCCGCACCATGTCGAGCTGGTATTCGGGATAGCAGAGGATCCCCGCGCTGTTGCAGCAGTGCCGCAGCCCCACCCGGATGCCGCCCGCCTCCAGCTTTTCGATCACCCCCGACAGCCGGGCATACTGGGTGCGGGTAAAGGCGACATCCGCCGCTTCCAGGCTGTCGGCAACGGCGAAATGGGTGAAAATCCCGCCCATCCGCAGACCCGGCAGCCGAATCGCCGCCGCAATCCGCTGGACGGCATCCGCATGGGCCGCCTGAAACCCGATCCGGCCCATGCCGGTGTCCACCTTGATGTGCATCTCGACCGTCGTCCCCTGCTCAACCGCCGCACGGGAAAGCCCCTCGGCATAGTCGGAGGCATATACCGTCTGGGTCAGCGCGTAGCGGGCGAGGGTGGAGGCGAATTCGGGCGGGGTATAGCCGAAGATGAGGATCGGCTGCCGCACCCCCGCCCGCCGCAGGCTCAGCGCCTCCTCGATGTTCGAGACACCGAACCAGTCGACAAACAGCGCCCCCAGCTCGGACGCCACCGCCGCGTCCCCGTGGCCGTAGGCGTCCCCCTTGACCACCCCCATCATCCGGCATCCCGGGCCGAGCCGGCGCCGGATGGCACTCACATTCTCCACCAGCGCGTCCAGATCCACCTGCGCATAGGTCCGTCTGAGATATTCCGCCACTCCCTCCGCCTCCAATGGAACCAAATTCCTACCGATTTCTTTTCTATGGTTCTATCTATCATTCTTATCCACGTCCCCGCGGCGGCGGGGTGCCCCCGCTGGCGATTCGCGCAATTGGAAAGTCATACACCGGGCACTGTCCGGCCCGCGACCAGCGCCGTCTGCGCGGGGTCAGCGATCTAT
>CASGDD010000257.1 GCA_949300115.1 uncultured Oscillospiraceae bacterium
CCCACCAGCGTCCGGTTGGAGACCCGCCGGATCTCGACGGCATCGTCGGCAATCAGCCGGTGTCCCCGTTTGATCAGCTCGATGGCCGTCTCGCTTTTGCCGACGCCCGATTCACCGAGCAGCAGCAGACCTTCACCATAGACCTCGACAAAGACCCCATGCCGGGTGACCCGCGGGGCCAGCTCGACATTGAGCGTACCGATCAGGCCGGCCATAAAGGAGGAGGTACCCTCCCCCGTCCGCAGCAGCGGCACCTGATAGCGCATCGCCGCGTCCATCATATCCTGTCCGATGGCCAGACCGCGGGTTACAATCACCGCCGGTGGGCGCTCCTTGAAAAAGAGGTCGTAGTTCTCCAGCCGCTGCGCCTCCGGCAGCGTCCCCAGAAAGCCGGTTTCGGTCTTGCCGATCATCTGCAGGCGCTGGTTGTCAAAGAAATCGTGGAACCCCGCAAAAAAGAGGCCCGGACGGTTGACATCGGCCGACCGGATCAGAATCTGCTCGCTGTCCCGCGGCAGATAGACCTCTTCGAGTGAAAAATCATGAATCAGCCGGCTCAGCGGCACGGTAAAGGTCATACGCTTCCCTCCAAATGTCCTGTTCGCTGGGTGATCTCTTCCTTTCGATTATACACCAAAGCGGCCTTAAATCCAATCCTTCCGCCGCCCTTTTTCCACGAAAGTACAAAGCGGCCCCTCTGCCGCACCGGCAAAGGGACCGCTTCCAGGAAGAGTCCTGTTATTTCAGATAATCCTCGGTCAGGATGAGGTGGCCGCCTTCCTGCAACGCCTTGAGCGCCGCGTCGTTGTCCGCCACCCGCAGGATGATAAACGCCATGCCGTTGACACGGCTGACAAAGGAATACATATATTCCACCGAGATATGCGCCTTCTTGAGGGTGGTCAGCGCCATCGCCAGGCCGCCCGGGCGGTCGCTGATCCCGACGCCGATAACCTCGGTTTTGGAAACGTCGATTCCCGCGCCGCGCAGCAGCTGCTCGGCCCTGTCGGCGTCACTGACAATCATGCGCAGCAGGCCGAAATCGGTGGTCTCCGCCACCGACAACGCACGGATGTCGATGTTGGCATTTTCCAGCAGATCGGTGATGATGGCAAAGCGTCCGGGGGTGTTTTCCACAAAGGTCGAGATCTGGGTTAACAGCATAATCATCCCTCCTGTTCATCACGGGTGTGCGGACGTAAAGCTCGCCGATCCTGTCCGCCGGCATCCGGCAGACAGGGCCGGGGAGGACGGCACTCAGCGGGCGGCAATCGCCCGGCCGAGCGCAAAGGCCTTTTCGTTGATCTCGAGAAACTTCGGCGGAACCGTCCGGTCGATGACCGCCTTCCACTCCGACTCCGAGAAGGGCATCAGGTTGGAGAGCATGCCGATGAGCACGACGTTGGCCGCCTTGGACGATCCGGCCTGGGTCGCCAGCTCGATGGCGTCGGCGCTGATAACATCGACACCCTTCGCCCGGATGGCTTCGAGGATGCCTTCGGGATACTCGGCCGCGCCCATGATAACCGGCATCGGATCGATCCGCTGATCGGAAACGATCAGCGTGCCGCCCTTTTTGAGGGAGGAAAGCCAACGCGCCGCCTCCAGCCGTTCGAAGGCGAGGATGATATCCGCTTCGCCCCGGTTGATGACCGGCGAGGCAACCTGATCGCCATAGCGGACATAGGTGACCACCGAGCCGCCCCGCTGGGACATGCCGTGCACCTCACTGACCTTGACGTCGTAGCCGTTTTCCATCAGAATGTTGCCGATCAGCCGGCTGGCCAGCAGCGTTCCCTGTCCGCCGACACCGACAATCATAATACTGCCCTGTTTGTTCGAGAGTTTCTCACCCATCGTTTATGCCCCCTTCCCTTCTTCGATCGCACCGAACGGACAGACCTGGGCGCACAGCCCGCAGCCGACACAGAGCGTCTCGTCGACATGGGATTTGCCGTCCTTCCAGGTGATGGCCGGACAGCCGATCTTAAAGCAGACCTTGCAGGCCTTGCAGGCGTCCCGGTTGACCACGCGGGGCGGATGATGCTTCACCGTCTTTAACAGCGCGCAGGGACGGCGGGCGATGATGACCGACGGCTCGTCGACCGCCAGCTCCTCCTTGAGGATGGTCTCCATCGCCTTGAGGTTGTAGGGGTCCTCCACCCGCACCCGCTTGATGCCGACCGCGTGGCAGAGCTCCTCCAGATTGATCGCGTAGGTGGGATCGCCCTGCAGCGTCTGGCCGGTGGTCGGGTTCTGCTGATGGCCGGTCATGCCGGTGATCGAGTTGTCGAGGATGACCACCGTCGAGGCACTCTGGTTGTAGACGATGTTGACCAGCCCGGTGATACCCGAGTGGGCGAAGGTCGAATCGCCGATGACCGCAATCGTCCGGTTCTTCGTCTCCGGCTTCATCTTGTTGAAACCGTGGAGCGAGGAGATCGAGGCGCCCATGCAGATGGTGGTATCCATCGCCGACAGCGGCGCGCCCGAGCCGAGGGTGTAGCAGCCGATGTCGCCGAGCACGGTCAATTTGAGCTTGGCAGCGGTGTAGAAGAAGCCGCGGTGGGGACAGCCGGGGCAGAGCACCGGCGGCCGGACCGGCACCGGCGCGTCAAACTCGATCGCGTCGGGCAGCTCGCCCAGCAGCTTCTCCCGCACGAGCTCCTGGGAAAATTCGTCCACCAGCGGGAAGAGTGACTTGCCGGTCACCTCGATGCCCAGCTTGCGGCAGTGGGTCTCGAGAACATCGTCCAGCTCCTCGATGACATAGAGCTTGTCGACGCCGGCGGCAAAGGTTTTGATAAGCTCGGTCGGCAGCGGGAAGACAAGCCCCAGCTTGAGGTAGGAGGCACGGTCCCCCATCACCTCGCGGGCATACTGGTAGCAGGCACCCGAAGCGATGATACCGATTTTACGGTCGCCCCACTCGATACGGTTGAGCGCACAATCCTCAGCCCACTGCGCCATCCGCGCGAGGCGGTCCTCAACAAAGGGGTGGCGGCGCTTGGCGTTGGCCGGCGCCATGACATACTTCTGCGGATTTTTGACATACTCCTTCATAGGGATGTCCGCCCGGTCCTGCAGCTCCACAATGCTCTGCGAGTGGGCGATGCGGGTGACCAGCCGCAGGAAGATGGGGGTGTCATATTCCTCCGACAGCTCGAAGGCCAGCTTCGCATAGTCGCGGCACTCGGTCGAATCGCTCGGCTCGAGCATCGGGATCTTGGCCGCCTCGGCATAATGACGGGAATCCTGCTCGTTCTGGCTCGAATGCATCCCCGGGTCATCCGCCACCGCGATGACAAGCCCGCCGCTGACACCGCTGTAGGCGACGGTGAAGATGGGATCGGCTGCGACGTTGGCGCCGACATGCTTCATCGCCGCAAAGGCACGGGCGCCGGCGATCGAAGCGCCGATCGCCGATTCGACCGCAACCTTTTCGTTGGGCGCCCATTCGGCGTAGACTTCGGGGTATTTGGCGGCAAATTCGGTGATTTCGGTGCTCGGTGTCCCCGGATAGCTCGAGACAAACCTGCACCCCGCCTCGTAGAGGCCGCGGGCAACCGCTTCGTTGCCCAGCATCAGTCTTTTCATGGCGCATCCTACCTCATTTCTTTTTTTGCAGTGGCCGTCTGCGGAAGGGGCCGGCGGGGACCGCGAGCAGCCCGCCCGCCGGATGGTCCTTCTCCGTTTCAAGAGTCGGAAAGTTTCGCATCAAAATGTGGCAATCCGTCCGCTTTCAAAATCGCCCGTAAGAGCTTCCGGCTGTTTGCTTGCTTTTAACTATACTGCCCCCGATGGCGTCTGTCAAGAGCCACGAACCCGCTTTAAATCAGCGCTCGTTTGCGCTTTTAGGGTCGAAAAAGTTTACGCTTTTTACTTTTTTATCCGCCGCGCCTGTGGTATAATGTCGGTATCCTGACGGTTCCCCTGTCCTCCGATCGGCCCCTTTCGCCGGCGAAAAGGACGGCTTTCGCGGCAGGTGTTCTATTTCTATTCCGGCCAAACCGGTCAAATTTTTTCATTTTATGCCGTGGGGCACCGCCCCCGACGCAAGGAGGTTGTCCATATGAAACCCAAAGCCACCCAGATCATCGCCCTGCTGCTGGTTGCCGCGACCGTCCTGAGCCTGTTTGTTACGGCCATCATGGTGGCCTTTTCCGTCTGACAGCCGTCCAGCAGACGGCGTTTACAGTTTGTTTCTTGCTTTCTTCGTCCGCATCGTGTATGCTTTGTGATCGAAGACTGTCGATAAGGGAGCGCGAAAGCTGCATTGTTTGGATATATCCGGCCGCTCAAGGGCGAACTGCGGGTACGCGACTATGAGCTCTACCAGGGGATCTATTGCGGCCTCTGCCGGGAGCTCGGCAGGGGATTCGGTCCCTTTGCCCGGCTGACTCTCAGCTACGATTTCTCCTTTCTCGCCATCCTTTCGATGGCGCTCGCACAAGACTGCAAAGGCTTTGAGGAGGCTCGCTGTCCCTTCAATCCGATCAAAAAAAAGCTCTGCTGCCGTGGCAATCCCTCGATGGATCTGGCTGCGGGCGTGGCGATGATCATGCTCGAAATCAAGCTGGAGGACAACCTTGCCGACGGCGGCTTCTGGACCCGGCTGGGTTGCCGGCTGGTTCGTCCCTGGGTTCGCCGGGCACGCCGCCGGGCCGCCGAACGCTATTCGGCGCTGGATACCGCAATCGGGCAGGCGCTGGAGCGGCAGCAGACGATCGAAGCCGATCCGCGGTCCGGTCCCGACCGGGCTTCCGAGCCGACCGCACAGGCCCTGGAGGCGGTTTTCGGCGCTCTTTCCCGGGAGGAAGGGCAGCGCCGGGCCCTGGCCCGCTTCGGTTATATGCTCGGCCGCTGGATCTATCTGATGGACGCGGTGGATGATCTGGAGGAGGATCTGCAGTCGGGCAACTTCAACCCCTATCTTCCCGCCGGCGCGAAAGAGGTTTCGCTGGAAGCGATCCGCGCCGAAGCGGCGGGCAGTCTCAATCTCACCGCAGCGGAGGCGGCCGGCGCCTACAATCTGCTCGAGCTCCACGCCTTCCGGGAGATTCTCGACAACATAGTCTACCTCGGGCTGCATGCCGAACAGCGGCGGGTTCTCCGGCTGGACATGCACCCCGCCGAAAAGGAGCGATTGGATGGATCCATATAAAGTTTTAGGTGTCTCCCCCCATGCAACCGACGAGGAGGTCAAGGCCGCCTATCGGGATCTGGCGCGCAAATACCACCCCGACAACTACCAGAACAACCCGCTGGCCGATCTCGCGAGTGAAAAGATGACCGAGATCAACCAGGCGTACGATCAGATCATGGAGATGCGCCGCAACGGCAAACACGCCGGTGGCAGCGGCAGCTACCGCCAATCGTCGGCGGGCAGTTTTGCCGATGTACGCGCCATGATCAACACCGGCCGGGTTGCCGAGGCGGAGGAGATCCTGCGCGGAACGCCGCAGAACCGGCGGGATGCCGAGTGGTACTTCCTGATGGGGACCATCTACTACACCCGCGGCTGGCTGGACGAGGCCTACCGGCATTTCACCACGGCGGTCCAGATGAACCCGCAAAATCCCGAATATGCCGCGGCGCTCAACCGGATGGCCTGGCAGCGGGGCGGCGGCATGAACCGTCCGGCCGGATATCCCGCTGCCGGCGGCTGCACCGCCTGCGATGCCTGCAGCGGTTTGATCTGCGCCGACTGCTGCTGTGAATGCATGGGCGGCGATCTGATCCGCTGCTGCTAGAGCGGACCGGAAAGGAGCTTTGGACTGTGCAGACCAAGCAAAGCCGGCGGGTCGCCATCGGTGGGATGGTTTCGGCCCTCTGCCTTCTTTTGATGTTCATGACGGGGCTTTTCCCCTTCGCCACCTTCGCCATGCCCGCCTTCGCCGGCCTCCTGATCCTCGTCATCGTGGTGGAGATCGGCATGAGATGGGCCTGGCTGGTCTATCTCGGTGTGGCCATCCTTTCGATCTTTATCGCCCCCGACCGGGAGGCTGCGCTGCTGTTTGCCGTTTTTTTCGGTTATTACCCCATCGCCCGGCTGCTGATCGAACGCATCCGGCTGCGTCCGCTGGTATGGGTGTGTAAATTTGCCCTCTTCAATCTCGCGCTCGGCGGTCTGTACGGCGCATCGGTCGCGCTTCTGGGAACCGAGCAGCTGATTGCCTCCTTCGGCGAGGTGTGGCAATACGGTCTCGCCACCTTCTGGATTCTCTTCAACATTACCTTTGTCGCCTACGATTTCGCCTTAAAGCAGCTTTTTTTGTGTTATGTCGGCTGGTTCCGTCCCCGCTTTCTGCGGCGGATTGGATAAAATGGCCGTCTTTGCTGCATAAACGCCGTGTTTTGGTTCATATACTCTGTAAGACTCGTCCCTCTGCCCGAAGGGAAGCGGGAGAGGCGCGAACAAGCAGGCCGCCGGCCGGAAAGGGGTATTGTATGCCAAAACACGAAAGCAGAACCAGAAGCGCCGAATCGATCGCAGAAAAACTCACCGTCATCGACCTCAAGATCGACCGCCACCAGCGCAACATCGCCTCGCTGCGCGAGCACCGGCAGAAGCTGCAGCGGGATCTCGAACAGATGCAGTACAGCGAGCTGCTCGACGCCATCAAAAAATCGGGCAAAAGCCCTGCGGATATCATCCAGATGCTGTAACCGGCCGGGCGGATGGCCTCCCGGCGGCCGCTTCAGACGCGCTTTCGGGCGCGTCTTTTTCGTTATGGGGGATTTTTGCGTGGATTTTGGCATCCGAGAGGGATTTATCGATTGATTTTTGTGGGGGCATCGTATATAATGAGAATGTTTAGATTGCCGGAATCTGGCAAACCTCCGCGGTGTTGCCGGACGGGAGGCTTCTTACCGCAAGATCAAAACATAAAGGAGTAGAACGTCCGTATGGATGGAGACAGTTGGTTATCGATCGCCTCACTGACCCTGCTGCTTGTTGCAGCTGCCTACCTTTCGGCAGCGGAAGCGGCGCTGCTGTCGGTCAACCGCACCCGTATCCGCACGATGGCGGAGGACGGAGACCGCCGCGCCCGACGCACCGATTGGCTTTTACAACACGATGAAAAAGCTCTGAGCACCATCCAAATCGGCAACCGGGTGCTGAGCCTCGCCTTTGTGACACTGGCGGGCTGCATCACCGTCGCCCGCTGGGGGATGTCCTATCTGCCCTGGACGGTCCTGCTGACGGCACTCGTTCTCTTTTTTGCCGGTGAGCTGCTGCCAAAGTCCCTCGGACGGGGATTCGCGGAATCGGCGGCGTTGGGGTGCTCGGGCTTTTTGTGTTTGCTGACCCGGCTGTGCAGCCCGATCTATTTTCCGCTTGCCTCACTCGGCCGCCTGATCTCCCGGCAGGTCCGGGAGCCCGAAGAGCCGTCGGTCACCGAGGACGAGCTTTACGAGATGCTCGATGTGATCGAGGAGGAGGGCACCATCGACGAGGCGCGCAGCGACCTCATCCGGTCGGCGATCGAATTTGACGACCGCTCGGCGCAGGATGTCCTGACCGCCCGGGTGGACATCGTCGCGCTGGAGGCCGGCATGTCCCCCGAAGAGATCCTCTCGGTGATCAAGGGCAACAGCCATTCCCGTCTGCCCGTCTACGAAGGGTCGATCGACAACATCGTAGGCGTGCTGCAGATCCGCAAATACCTGCGGGCCTACCTCCATACCGGCGGCCGGGTGGATCTCCCCGCCCTGCTGGATAAACCGTTTTTCACCCACAAATCCACCAGCATCGACGACCTGCTGCGCACGATGAGCCGGGAAAAGATCAACCTGTCGATTGTCACCGACGACTATGGCGGCGTCCTCGGCCTGGTCACCGTGGAGGACATCCTGGAGGAGCTGGTGGGTGAAATCTGGGACGAAGATGACATTGTCACCGAGGATTTCATGAAGCTCGGCGGCTATCGCTACGAGGTCAGCAGCGACATGCAGGTGACCGACGTCTTCGACGAGATGGAATATGAGGACTACGATGAGGAGGAGTTCGAACATCTGACGATGGGCGGCTGGGCGCTCGAGGCGCTCGAGGACATCCCCAAAGAGGGCGAGTCCTTCACCTACCGCAGCCTGACGGTCACCATCAGCAGGATGAAGGGCAACCGGATCATCAAACTGATTGTCCAGGGACCTCCGCCGGATCTCGCCCTCCCGTCCACCCAGCCGGCGGATGCCGCGCCGCCCGCACAGCCCGCCGCAGGAGGTGATCGATGATGCTGGATTTGGTGCTTTCCATCGCCGCCCTGCTTCTGCTGATCCTTCTCTCCGCCTTCCTTGCGACGGCGGAATCGGCCTACTCCCCCGCCTTTCGTATGCGGGTACGCAGCCGGGCGGATGAATCGGAGGGGCGGGAGGACCGGACGATCCTCTTTCTCTACGACCACATCGACCGGACGATGGAAACGCTCTGGCTCAGCCGCGGTCTGCTCGACACTGCGGCGGCTATCCTGGCCGTCTCCCTCGGCTTCCGGCTGTTCGGCCTGCCGGGCGCCTGGTACGCGGCGCTCATCCTGCTGGTCCTGTTGCTTCTGTTCGCCGATACCCTCCCCAGAGCCATTGCCAGCCGCCGGCCGGAGCGGTTTGCCCGCAGCACCTGCTATCCGCTGCGGGCGCTGATGTGGCTCCTAACCCCCGTTGTCTGGCTGCTTGGCGGCATCGTCCGGCTGATTGCCCGCCTGTGGTCCGACCGTTCGGAGCCCGCCCTTTCTGTGACCGAGGATGAACTGGTCAACATGGTGGAGACGGGCGAGGATGAGGGCGTCCTGGATGAGGACCGCAGCGAGCTGATCCAATCGGCCATCGAATTTTCCGATATCACCGCCCAGGAGATCGCCACCCCGCGCGTCAAGATGCTGGCCATCGACGTCGAGGAGGATCTGGAGGAGGTCCTGCGGATTGCCGACCGCTCCCCCTTCTCCCGTATTCCCGTTTACGAGGGGTCGATCGACAACATCATCGGCGTTCTCTCGCTCAACCACCTCTACAAACGGATGGTGGACAACCGCAACCTTTCGCTGCGCGACCTGCTGCTCGACCCCTGCTTTGTTCACAAGTCGATGCGGCTGCCGTCGGTGTTAAACGAGCTTCGCCAGATGCAATCCCACCTGGCGGTGGTCACCGACGAATACGGCGGCACCTTCGGCATCCTGACGATGGAGGATGCGCTGGAGGAGCTGGTCGGCGACATCTGGGATGAGACCGACGAGGTCACCCAGGAGTTTGTGGAGATCGGCGACCATCTCTATGAGGTGGACGGCAACCTCGGTATCTACGATTTTCTCGAGTCTGTCGGGGTCGATGAACGCAAGTTTGACGGCGAGTTCACCACCGTCGGCAGCTGGGCGATCGAGATGTTCGACGGGATGCCGGACGCGGGGGATGCCTTTACCTTTGAAAATCTGATTGTCACCGTCCACAAGGTCGATGAAAAGCGGATCATCAGCCTGATTGTCGAGGTCCTTCCGTCGAAGGACGCGGAGGACGAGGATTAAGGACGGATACACCCGCAAAAAACGCACCGAAGGGGCAGCTGGGAGATTCCCGGCTGCCCCTTCTCGAACGCCTGATGACCTATAGATTTTTCACAAACAGCGCCCGTATGGCGTTGAGCACCGCGAGGACCATAACGCCCACATCGGCGAAGATGGCAAGCCACATGTTGGCAATGCCCAGCGCCCCCAGTGCCAAGCAGATCAGCTTGACGCCGATGGCAAAGACGATGTTCTGATAGACGATCCGCAGACATTTGCGGGAGATCCTGATCGCCTTGGCGATCTTCATCGGGTCGTCGTCCATCAGCACAACATCCGCCGCTTCGATCGCCGCATCCGACCCCATCGCGCCCATCGCAATGCCGATATCCGCCCGGCTAAGTACCGGCGCATCGTTGATGCCGTCGCCCACAAAGGCAAGCTTTGCCTTCTCCGGCTTGGTCTTTAACAGCGCCTCCACCTTCTCCACCTTGTCCGCCGGCAGCAGCTCGCTGTAGACCTGATCCACCCCCAGCTCGTCTGCCACCCGTTCGGCCACCCGCCGGGTATCGCCGGTGAGCATCACCGTCTGACGAACGCCGGCTGCCTTGAGCGCTTCGACGGCCTCTTTGGCATGCGGCTTGACAACATCCGAGATGACGATATGGCCGGCATATTTTCCGTCCACCGCCATATGGACAATGGTACCGACGCTGCGGCAGGGGATGTAGGGAATGCCCAGTTTTTCCATCAGTTTGTCGTTGCCGGCGGCCACCGAAATGCCATCGACCTTCGCCAGGACGCCGTTGCCGCTGATCTCCTCGATCTCACCCACCCGCGACCGGTCGATCTCCCTGCCGTAAGCCCGCTGGATACTCCTGCTGATCGGATGGGAGGAGGCGCTTTCCGCCAGCGCGGCATATTCCAGCAGCTTGTGGTTTTCCATCTCGCTGTGATGGATGCCATTGACCTCGAACACACCCTGGGTCAGGGTTCCGGTCTTATCGAAGACCACCATGCGAGTCTGGGAGAGGGTTTCGAGGTAGTTGGAACCCTTGACGAGCACCCCCTCCTTGCTGGCGCCGCCGATGCCGGCGAAGAAGGAGAGTGGGATGCTGATCACCAGCGCGCAGGGGCAGCTGATGACGAGGAAGGTCAGCGCCCGGTAGAGCCAGTCACCCCACGCGGGGGCCGCACCGGCGATGAGCAGCACCAGCGGCGGCAGCAGCGCCAGCGCGAGGGCCGCCGCACAGACCGCCGGGGTGTATACCCGGGCAAATTTCGCGATAAAGTCCTCCGACTTGGATTTGCGCGAGCTGGCATTCTCGACAAGATCGAGGATCTTCGAGACGGTCGATTCGCCAAATTCGCGGGTGGTCCGAATCTTTAACAGCCCGGTCATATTGATACAGCCGCTGATGATCTCATCCCCCACCCCAACATCCCGAGGCAGGCTCTCACCGGTGAGCGCCGCGGTATTGAGGCTGGCGCTGCCCTCCAGCACCACCCCGTCGATCGGCACCTTCTCCCCCGGCTGTACAACGATCACACTGCCGACCTCCACCTCGTCCGGGTCCACCCGTTCGAGTGTGCCATCCCGTTCGATATTCGCGTAGTCGGGCCGGATATCCATCAGCTCACTGATGTTGCGGCGGCTCTTGCCCACCGCGTAGCTTTGGAACCACTCGCCCACCTGGTAGAAAAGCATGACCGCGACCGCTTCGGTGTAGTCGCCGCTCTGCTCGTAGAGCGCCAGCGCAATCGCGCCGACGGTGGCAATGGCCATCAGAAAGCTCTCGTCAAAGAGCTGCCGGTTTTTGATCCCTT
>CASGDD010000258.1 GCA_949300115.1 uncultured Oscillospiraceae bacterium
GGAGGGTGTCCCCGGCAGCGGATTGCTCTTTGTGATTGAGAACACCGACCAGCTGATCGTCAGGACCTCCATCCAGGAGTATGACATCACCACCCTCGAGGTGGGCATGCCGGTCATCATCCAGACCGACGCCACCGGCGACGCCGAATATGAGGGGGTCATCTCCTCCATCTCGCCGACCTCCCAGAAGGGGGCGGACGGCGCGACGGTTGCCAGCTCGACCGCCGCGTTTGACGCCGAGGTGACGGTGACCTCGGCCGATACCCCGCTGCGGGTGGGGATGAACACCCAGATGACGGTGGTGATCGACGCGGTGGAGGATACCTTCGGGGTCCCCTACAACGCGGTTTTAAGCGACGCGGCGGGCGATTACATCCTGGTGGCCCGCCCGGATGGGGCGAACGGCTATACCGCCGAGCGGGTGGATGTGACCACCGGGCTTGAGACCGACTTCTTCCTCGAGATCCGCGGTGAGGGGCTCGCGGAGGGGGACTATGTGATCACCGAACCGGAAGGGATCACAGCCGGACAGCCGGTCTGGCTGGGTGTGGGGATTATCGGATGAGCGAATACATCATTGACATGCAGGATATCGTCAAAAAGTTCTTCATCGGCGAACCGAACGAGCTGACGGTGCTCAAGGGGCTGACCATCCAGGTGCCCGAGCATCAGTTTGTCGCGGTCGTCGGCGAGTCGGGCTCGGGCAAGAGTACGCTGATGAACATCATCGGCGCGCTCGACCGCCCCACCTCGGGCAGTTATACCCTCGACGGGGTGGATATCGCGCGCGCGTCGGACAGCGAGCTGTCGCACATCCGCAACCAGAAGGTTGGCTTTGTCTTCCAGAACTTCAACCTCATCCCCCGCACCTCGGCGCTTAAAAATGTCGAGCTGCCGATGCTCTACGCCGGTGTCTCCCCGCGCAGGCGCACCGAGCGGGCGAAGGCGCTGCTCGAGATGGTCGGGATGGGCGAGCGGATGAAGCATATGCCCAACGAGCTGTCGGGCGGCCAGAAACAGCGGGTGGCCATTGCCCGCGCCCTGGCCAACGATCCTGCCATCCTGCTGGCCGACGAGCCGACCGGCGCGCTCGACTCGGAGACCGGCCGGCTGGTGATGGATCTCTTCCACCGGCTGCACGACGAGCAGGGCAAAACGATTGTACTCATCACCCACAACGACCAGCTGGCCGAGGAGACCGAGCGGCTGATCCGCATCAGCGACGGGGCGATTGTGGATGATGTGATGAAGGTGGCGGCGTCATGAATCTGCGAGAGAACATCCGGCTGGCCCTTTCCAGCCTGCTGGCCAACAAGATGCGGGCGCTGCTGACCATGCTCGGCATTATCATCGGCATCGGCGCGGTCATCGGCATTGTGACGGTCGGCGATTCGCTGACCTATGCCTTCACCTCGACGATGGCCGATATGGGTGTCGGCAACATCATCGTCGGCCTCCAGCAGAAGGAGAACGAGCTGACCCAGATCACCCCGGTGACCTACAGCATGGCCACCCCCACCGCGGACGACCTCATGACCACCGAGATGCTCGATCAGCTGCAGGAGACCTATCCCGAACAGATGCTGGCCTACAGCGTCACCGAGGCGGTAGGCAGCGGACAGGCGCGGGACGGGCGGCAGTATGCCAACCTGTCGATCTCCGGCGTCAATCCCGGCTATGTCGATGCCAATGACTTCGAGCTGCTGACCGGACGGTTTATCAACGAGTCGGATCTCGAGCGGGGGCGGAATGTCATCGTGGTCACCGACCGGGTGGCGGAAAACTGCAACACCACCCCCGACGAGCTGCTCGGCAAACAGCTGCGGGTCACCCTGCAGGACGGGAATGTCCAGAATTTCACCGTCATCGGGGTCTATGAGTACGAGGCGTCGACGATGACGGCGATGATGGGCGGGGTGAGCGCCTCCGACCAGGATACCACCACCGGCGCCTACATCCCGGTGACCACCGCCAAAAAGCTGACCGGCGGGGAGGACGGCTTCGAGATGGCGACCGTTGTCGTCCGGGAGGGGGTCGACTCGGCCATCTTCGCCTCGACCGTCCACACCTTCCTCAACGTCTTTTACCAGAACAACCCCGATTTCCAGTGCATGGTCATCAGCATGGACTCGATGATCTCGCTGATGGGGGATATGATGGGCACCATCTCGCTTGCGGTGGCGGTCGTCGCCGGCATCTCGCTGATCGTCGGCGGCATCGGGGTGATGAATATCATGCTGGTGTCGATCACCGAGCGTACCCGGGAGATCGGTACCCGCAAGGCGCTCGGCGCCCCCAATTCGGCCATCCGGATCCAGTTCATTGTCGAGGCGGTGATCATCTGCATCATCGGCGGCATCCTCGGTATCGTCACCGGCGTGGTGATGGGCGCGGTCGGCGCCAGCCTGCTGGGCTATCCGGCGGTGCCCTCGGTGACGGCCATCATTCTGGCGGTCACCTTCTCGGCGATCATCGGCATCTTCTTCGGCTACTACCCCGCCAACAAGGCGGCGAAGCTCGACCCCATCGAGGCGCTGCGTTACGAGTAGCCGGACAGGATGGGGCCATGTCACACAAAATCCCGATTCCCCCTGTATCTGAACGGGGAATCGGGATTTTCTGTTGCTCCGGTTGCGGGGACGGACGGTCAATGCCGGAATTTGAGCAGGGTGATCGACCGGATGGCGTCCCCCTCCATCGCGAACTGGACGCTGTAATCGACCGCCATCTGATGTTCGGGGATCTCGCCGGTGCTGTCGTAGAGGTAGGCGATCGTCTCCTCGTCCATCCCCTGCGGGTCCCCCATCCGGTCGAGGATGGCCTCCTTGTCGTCGTCGGCACAAAGCCTGTTGGGCAGCCGGTAGCTGGCGCCGGGCAGCAGGGTGATCTCCTTGACCACATCGTCCTCGAGATCGTAGGAGACGAGGATATGGCCGCCATCCAGATAGCCGTCGGCGTTCGGTTCGCCGAGGATGGCGGTGACCTCCTCGGGGGTCATGCCGAAGACGATGGGATTTTGGCCGTCGGCGTCGACAATACGGTCGAGGATCTCCCGTTCGCCGCAGGCGGCGAGGGAAAGCAGCAGACAACAGCAAAAGAGGCAGGCGAGCAGACGTTTCATGGGCGAAACCTCCCGGTAGGATCAAAGGGATCGGCGCGGGGCCGTCAGTCGATGACAATCAGTTCTTTGGTGAAGTGGTTGAAGCTTTCGGCGCCCGTCTCGGTGACGGCGACCGAATCCTCAATGCGGATGCCATAGCCGGCGTCGGGATCGTAACAGCCCGGCTCGCAGGAGAAGGTCATGCCCGGTTCCAGGATGATCTCCGAGTCGGGCGCGAGGTTGGGCTGTTCATGGCCCTCCAGCCCGATGCCATGGCCCAGCCGGTGGGTGAAGAGGGCGGAGAGGCCCTGTTTGTCGAGGTAATCCCAAGCCACCTTGTGGACATCGCAGGCCCGGACGCCCGGCCGGATGGATTCAAAGGCACGCTGCTGGGCCTCCTTGACATGGGCGTAGAGGGTGCGGTAGCGTTCGGGCGGCGTTCCGATGAAGAAGGAGCGGGTGATGTCCGAGTAGTAGTGGCTGAGTCCGCCGCCGAGATCGACCCAGACGGCGTCCCCCGGCGCAGGTACCCGATCGGTTGGGATATGGTGCGGGCTGGCGCTGTGGACCCCCGAGGCGATGAGGCTGGAGCAGCCGTCCGGCATCCCCAGTCCGACCGACCAGAGGCTGAGCTCGGCCCGCAGCTGGCGCTCGGATTTGCCCGCGTTCGCCCGGATGGCGTTGATGACCCATTCGATGGCCCGGTCGGCGATGGCGCCCGAACGGCGCATCCACTCGAGCTCATCGGGGCTCTTGCGCATCCGCAGCGGGGTCATCAGCCGGCTGCCGAGCGAAAATTCCGAGCGGGGCGAGGCCGCTTTAAAGAGGGAGAACTGGTGGAATTCGAGGGTATCGTCGATGGCGATCCGGCCGTTCTGCAGCCCCATCTCACAGAGGATGCCGCCGACCAGCTTGACGAGATCCTCCCCGTCCAGCCAGACCGACTGGGAGGCGATCGAGCATTCCCGCTCCGAGCTGAACCGGTAGATGGCCGGTACGATCAGCGCCGGCGCGCCGTCGGCCGGCAGGATGGCGGCCAGCAGCCGCTCACACTTTTTGGGCGCGTAGCCGGTCATATAGTAGAGGTTGGGAGAGTTGCCGAGGACAATGCCGTCGATCTGGGCGCGCCGCATCTCCGCCTGGAGTTTCCGAAGCCGTTCGTCGTGAATCTGTGCCATGCTAAAAACCCTCCTTATCTGGATGGGGCGGCAGGGATCTGCCGGCCCTCTGATCGTTATTATAGACGATGCCCCCCGGGAGGGCAAGCGTCCGGCAGAAAAAGATGGGACCCTTTTGGGGTCCCATCCAGAGGCAGGATCGATGAAAAAGGCTATTTGCAGCGATGGACCATGATGTCGAGGATGGTGCGGTCGGTCTGCTGCATACCCTCGCGGGCCAGAACGCCGATGTTGGCGATGGTGGCGTCCACGCCGGTGGTGACAATGCCGTCGCCCGGCTTGAACGACTGGCCGCTGCGGTACATGCTGAAGCCGACAATACCGGCGTCGACCGCGGCGGAAATCTTGGCCGCGCAGGAAGGCTTCGCGCCGTCGCAGATGGTGCCCGAGATGATGGCCACCGCGTTGACGATCGTCTGGGAGACCGCCTCATAGCTGCCGTCGAGCAGATAGGCGATGGCGGCGCCCGAACCGACGCCCGCGCTGACCGCGCCGCAGTAGGCGCTCAGGCGGCCGATGCCCGCCTTCTGTTCGATGGTCACGAGGTCGCTGACCAGCAGGGCGCGGAGCAGCCGCTCATGGCTGACGCCCATGTGGGTGGCGAAGCGGTAGATCGGCATCGAGGCGGTGATGCCCTGGTTGCCCGAACCGGAGAGGATGACGACCGGCAGCTCGCAGCCGCTCATGCGGGCATCCGAACCGGCGGCGGCCCAGGCGCGGGCCTCGATGCGGATGTCGTGCGGATAGTGCTCGAGCAGCACCGAACCGACGTTGGCGCCCCAGTTGCCGTCGAGGCCCTCCTGGGCGATGGCGGCGTTGCAGTTGATCTGACGGTCCAGCACCTCGCTGACCCGGCTGAGGTCGACGGTGTTGGCAAACTCGAGGATATCCTTGACATTTAGCACGCTTTTGTCGGTGAGGTTGTCCTCCGAAGAATCGGAGATCGGCTTGTCCAGCTGGATGTCGTCGTTCTTCGCGATGTAGACGATGTTGCTGTGGTTGTTGGCAATCCGCACGACCGCCTTGTCCGCGCCCTTCCAGGCGGTGACCCGGATGTCGAGCAGATGGGGGGTATCCATGCACTCGATCTCCATCGGGGTGTTCGCCTCAAACTCGGCGATGGCGGCATGTTTCTCCTCAGGCACCGTCGCGATGACCTGGAGCACCTTGTCGGCGTCCCCGGCGACGATGCCGGCGGCTACCGCGGCCTGGATGCCCTTGCGGCCGCCGGTATTGGGCACGACGACGCTCTTGACGTTCTTCATGATGTTGCCCGAAACCTCGATGAACAGCTTGTCGGGCAACGCGCCCAGCACCTGATGGGCCTTGGCGGCGCAGTAGGCCAGCGCAATCGGCTCGGTGCAGCCGGTGGCGAGGACCAGCTCCTCGTGCAGGATGGCAACATAGGCGTCAGCAATAGCGGGTGTAAGCATGATATCCTTCCTTCCTCTTGCGGCCGGCGGACGGCAGTGAAGCGCCTGCCGGCGTTCTTCCTTCATACAGCTTCATTTCGGATCCAATGCCGCGTCCACGCAGCATTCGACAGGAATCATGGTTTGATCTGTAAACTCTAGTATACCGGTATTACAGCCATTTTGCAAGACAACCGCTTCACTTTTTTTCTGTCCGGCAGCCGCGGCGGGGCAGAAAAAGGCTGCATCGCGGGGGAAACCGCGATGCAGCCGGAAAAGCGGGAAATTAGTCGCCGATCGTCTCGCCGGTGATGCGCTCGTAGAACTTGGAGATGGCGCTGTGGTCCTCGCCGCCGCAGCCCTCGGCCTTGAGGTGCTGGAACATCTCCATGACGACACCGGTCAGCGGCACGGGGGAGCCGACGCCGTGGGCGGTCTCGATGGCGTTGTTGAGATCCTTGATGTGCAGGTCGATCTTGAAGCCCGGCTTGTAGTTGTGGGCAAGCATCATCGGGGCCTTGGCATCCATGACGGTCGAGCCGGCCAGTCCGCCGCGGATCGCCTGGAAGACCAGCTCGGGATCGACACCGGCCTTGCGCGCGAGCATCATCGCTTCCGACAGGGCGGCGATGTTGAGCGCGACGATGATCTGGTTGGAGAGCTTGGTGGTGTTGCCGGCACCGATGCTGCCGCAGTAGACCGCCGAACCGCCCATCGTCATCAGGACGTCGTACACCTGGTCGAAGACTTCCTTGTCGCCGCCGACCATGATCGACATGGTGCCGTCAATCGCCTTGGGCTCGCCGCCGCTGACCGGCGCGTCGAGCATCTTGACGCCCTTCTCGGCGCAGGCCTTCGCGATCTCCTGGGAGGCGAGCGGCGCGATCGAGCTCATATCGACCAGGATGGTGCCCGGCTTGGCGCCTTCCAGTACGCCGTTTTCACCCATCACAACGGCCTTGACGTGGGGGGAGTTGGGAAGCATGGTGATGATGAAGTCGACCTGCTCGGCAACATTCTTGGAGGAGGTGGCGGCAACGGCGCCGTCCTTGACAACCGCGTCGACGTTCTCCGGGATGATGTCATACGCGATGACCTCATGGCCGGCCTTCAGCAGGTTGCGAACCATCGGTTTGCCCATGATGCCGAGTCCGATAAAACCAATTTTCATGCTGATTCTCTCCTTTTGTTGGTGAGGTCCCGCACCGCCGCACAGCCGGCCGGGCCTGGGATAGACAGAAAACGGGCGCTGGCCCATCCCCATTATACTTGCTTGTCCGGGACAAATCAAGCGGTTAACGATAAACAACAGCGGGCGTTTGCCTATTTTTTCTCCTGTTCCTTGATGTAGCCGAGCCGGTAGGCGTCGAGCAGCAGCCGCAGATCGGCGATCTCGCCGGCGATCCGGCGGCCCTCATCGGTGTCGGCGACCTTCTGCCGCTCGGTCATCGTCTCGAAGAAGGTGGAGGTCGAGAGGATATCCTCGTCCTTCTCGATGGCCTGGCGGGTGGAGGCGAAGGGCGCGTGGGAGACGATCCGCAGGCCGTAGGAGTTGTAGATGAGGGTATAGCCGGCAAGGCCGGTGGTCGGCTGGTAGGCACGGCAGAAGCCGCCGTCGATGACGATGACCTTGCCGCCCGCCTTGACCGGGCTCTCGCCGTCCTTGTATTTGACCGGCACATGGCCGTTGATGATGTGGGCGTGCTCAGGGTCGAGGCCGAACTCCCGGATGATGCGCACCGCCACCTCGGGATCGTTGTTGAGCTCGTAATAGGGGTTTTTCCCCTCGCTCCAGGTCGACTTGTCCGCGATCAGATAGCGCTCGAAGGTGGTCATGCGGGTGCGGCCGAAGAGGGGGGAGTGCTTGCCGCACCAGAGATACCACATAAAATCGAGGCCGCGCTGGCGGGCGCTTGAGCCCTCGGGGGCGAAGTAGGCCTGCCGGGCCATCTTGTCGGCGTAGTCCATCAGCGACCGGCCCCAGAGCTCCCTGCCGTCGATATGGATTTTCGTAAAGCTGCCGTCCGGCTCGAGCGGGATGCAGCCGTGGAAGAGCAGGTTGTCGTTGTAGCATTTGTACAGCCCGCCCTGCGAATAGAGGAAGCGGATGTGCCACTGCAGCTTGCCCGAATGGGTGAAGTTGTAGACCAGCCGGCTGATGAGCTCCTGCTCCTCGTCGGTGAGCCGGTAGGGATCGGCGGGATCGACGGTGGGGAAGTTGCAGTCGCGCACCGGGTAGGTTTTGCCGTCCAGCTCGATCGTCTGCTTCTCATAGTCGATCTTGTCGAGCAGCAGCCGTTCCTCCATCGCGAAATCGGGGTTGCGCTGGATGAGCAGCCCCTCGAGCTTGAACAGGATGACGACGATCGCCTTGTGGATCTTGGCGACCAGCGCGAGATGTTTGGGATCGTAGCCGCCCGCCTCGTCAAGCAGACGGGGGAAGAAGGGGGCGCAGTCGTCCTCGGCGTAGATCTCCTGGGCAAAGGTGGTCAGCGGCCGCAGGTTGATGGCGTAGCCGGTCTCGATGACATCGAGATTGTTGTACTGCAGCGAGACGTTGAGCACATTGGCGATACAGGCGGCCGAACCGGCGGCGGCGCCCATCCAGAGGATGTCGTGGTTGCCCCACTGGATGTCCACCTTGTGGTGGGCGCGCAGGCTGTCCATGATGATGTCGGCCCGCGGCCCGCGGTCGAAGATGTCGCCGACGATATGCAGGTGGTCGACCGCCAGCCGCTTGATGACGGTTGAGATCGACTCGATGAAGGCGTCGGCCCGCCCGATTTCGATGATGGTCGAGATGATCTTATCGTAGTAGAGCTCCTTGTTGACCGCGTCGTAGTTGGTGTGCAGCAGCTCGTCGATGATGTAGGCGAAGTCGTCCGGCAGCGCCTTGCGCACCTTCGAGCGGGTGTATTTCATCGAGACAATCCGCACGATCTCGATCAGCCGGTGGAGGGTGATGCGGTACCAGTCGGCCATCCGGTCGGGCGGCATCGTCTTTTTGAGGTTGGCCAGCTTGCGGCGGGGATAGTAGATGAGGGTGGCGAGCTCGGCCCGCTCGGGGGCGCTGATGAGATGGCTGAAAGCGAGATCGACCTTTTCGCGGATGACCCCCGAACAGTTGTTGAGGATATGCAGGAAGGCGTCCGCTTCGCCATGCAGGTCGCTGAGGAAGTGTTCGGTCCCCTTGGGCAGATCGAGGATGGCACGCAGGTTGATGATTTCCGCCGAAACCGCGGCGATGGTGGGAAAACGCTCGGAGAGCAGCGAGAGGAATTTGTAGTTGTCGTTTACCTTTTGGGCCAGATTCTCCATCAAAAAACCTCCTTCGACGCCGGTAGAGTTGTCCTGGGTTTATGATACCACACCCGGCCGGGAATAGATAGGCCCGATCGGGCAACAAAGCGGTAAAGTTTCTTTGCGGGGTGTGGGGCGGACCCGCGCTCATGCGTCCGCCGTCCGCACGAGGGTGGTGCCGGGATAGTAGTGGGCGAGGATCTCCCGGTAGTCCTTTCCCGCCTGGGCAAGCCCCTCGGCGCCGTACTGGCTGAGTCCCACCCCATGCCCATACCCCAGGCAGGTGAAGGTGAAAGACCCGTCGGCATAGGCGACCGTAAAACAGGCCGAACGAAGGCCGAAAAGGGTGCGCAGCGTCTGTCCGTCGGTCGATATGCCGGCGGCCTGGACGGCGAGAACGGTGCCGGAGGCGCTCCGCTCGGTGATCTGCAGCCAGCCGGCCGGGTCGTCCGTGAAATCTTCCCCTCCCAGACGCCGCAGCGCCGCCTCCACCGCCGCCCGTTCGAGCACCACCTCCGAGCGATAGCCGGGCGCCCCGAGATCCCCCTCGCTTTCGACCGGCAGCAGATAGGGCAGATCGGTCAGCCAGACCGCCGAGGCCCGTTCGGTCCGCCCCGGCGAGATGGCGTGATAGACGGCGACGATCGGCTCCTCCTCATAGACGAGCAGCTGATCGCAGACCGCGTCGGCCGCCTGGCAGATGGTCTGCCACCAGCGGTCGGCATCGGCCTCGCCATAGCGGGATTTGGCGGTCTCCTCGGTGACATACCCCTCCCGTTTGACGCTGTCGACCGAAAAGTCGCCCCCGTGCAGCGTGGGATCCTTCCGCTCGGCAGCCCGCTCGGTGAGCGCCAGACGGATGGCGTAGGTGTGGCAGGCGACCGCCTGTGCCTTGAGCGCCTCGGGATGGAAGGTGGGCGGCATCTCGGAGGCGAGCGCGCCCCGCACATAGTCCCGGGCGGAAAGGGTCATCAGCTCCCCGGTCCCCTCGTCATAGACCAAGAAGGTCATGGGCGGCAGAGTGCTGGAGGGAATGGCGTCCCCCTCCGGCGCGTCCGGCTCGCTCGATTCGGCGGCGGGCGGGAGGGAGGCGGAAGAGGTGGGGGCGGATGATGTGGATGGATCGGACAGGGGCGCGGCGGGAGATGTTCGATCGGGCAGCAGCCGGCAGGCGAGCGGCAGGGCGATGAGCAGGGCCAATCCGATCACCGCCAGAAAGAGCAGCGCGGAACGCAGCATGGGCCATCCTCCTTGTGCGGACAGGTTCTGTCCCATCCTATGAACGGGGCGGGGAGGATATACGATATGTAAAGCTTTTGCAAACGATCGGGGTGGGGCTGTACAAACGGCGGGACTGGTGGTATGATGGGGCTATTGAGCCCGTCCGCCCCCCGGGGGCGAAATCGAGGATGGATGGTGGATTATGCGACAAAAGCTTTGTTTGGTGCTGATTGCGGTGGTGCTGCTGATCGCGCTGCCGCTGCGGGTCTATCAGCTGGATGTCAATACCGATCCCGAGACGGGATTTTACCGCACGGTCGACACCCTCGTGATCCTGCTGCGGGGGGTGCTCATCGCCGGTTCGGCGGCGCTGGCGGTGCTGACCCTGACCGACCGGCATTACTATGAGGACGCCTTTACCTACCGCTCGCGCGGGATGGGACTGATGACCCTGCTGCTGGGCGCGCTGCTCATCTATGTCCACGCGATGCAGCTGTACGACTTTTTCCTGGCGGCGGGGGATGAACTGGTGCGCAACCGGCTGGTGCATCAGCTGTCGGTGCTGTTGGGCTTCGCCTCGGGCATCGGGCTGGTGGTGCTCAGCGTCGAGATCTTCTCGAGCGGCCGGCCGCAGGGGATGCTGACCGCGGTGGTGATCCTGCCGCTCTGCTGGTCGCTGGTTCGGGTGGTGGCCGTCTTCCTCGATCATCCGACCATCGCGACCATCCCGCAGAACCTGCTGCAGATGCTTTCCAGCCTGACGGTACCCCTCTTCTCCCTCGGCTACGCCCGAATCTATGCGAACGCCAAGGGGCTGCTCGGCCAGCGGCAGGCGGTGCTCTGGGGCTCGATCGGCGGCATGCTGGGGCTCTGCTATGCCGTACCGATGCTTGTGCACAACCTTCTGGGCGGCGACCCGATGTCCTCGCTGCTGCTCTCGCCGATGCTGGTCGATGTTTCGCTGTCGGTCTACATGCTCTTCTTCGCCGGCCGGATCCTCTGGACCAATTCGGAAAACTGAACGCGCCCGCACGATCAATCGCGGCCAGGATAAGAAAAACAGGATGAGATCCGCCTCATCCTGTTTTTTCTGTTTTGGATATTTTTCCGCCGCTCAATCGATGCCCACCCGATGGCTGCGGCGCTCAAAGAGGGTGGTGTTGCGCCAGACGCCGCTGAGATCGCGGGCGGGCGCTTCCCGGTAGCCGACCATCCGAAAGCCGGCGCCCAGCAGCGCGGCGATACTCGTGTAATTTTCCTCGAGGACAACCGCCTGGATGGTCCAGATCCCCGCCTCCTCCGACCGGCGGATCGCCTCCTCGAGCAGCGCGTGTCCGATGCCGCGTCCCCAATGGGCACGGGCGACATAGTAGCTGATTTCGACCACCCCGCGGTAGCACCAGCGGGGGCTGGTGGGGGAGAAGGCCGACCAGCCGACCACCTCCTCCCCCTCGACCGCAACCAGCCGGCAGCAGGGAAGATGCAGCCGGTCCCATTCGGCATAGCCGGGGATTTCGGTCTGAAAGGTCGAGCGCCCGCTCATGATGCCCTCGAGATAGATGGCCGCCACCGATGGCCAGTCCGCCTCGGTCATCCCGCGCAGCGTGACACTCATGCCCGCAGCAGGCCGCCGTCCTGCACCATCGCGCCGAGCTTGGGGAAGACCTGGCAGGCGTTGTCATAAAAGACGAGCGGCCAGGCGTCCTCGGGGATCAGCGAGCGGATGAGCTCGAGATAGGCCTTCATGTTGACCAGCGGCCAGTCGGTGCCGTAGAGCACCCGGTCGTACCGGTCGAGATAGCCGAGCCAGGTGGTCAGCTGGCCGACATAGCCCTGATACCGGCGGCAGAAGTCCTCCCGGTCGGGGATGCCCACCGCCAGTCCCGACAGATCGATCCAGACGTTGGGATTCTTTTTGGCCACCTCGGCGGCATCGAGCACCCAGGGATTGCCGAAATGGGCGAGCACCAGCCGCAGGTCGGGGTAGCGCACCGCCACCTCATCGACCGTCAGCGGGTGGGAGAAGCGCAGCCGCCCGGCCGAATGGGCGGTATCCCCCGTATGGAAGACGACCGCCAGGCCGAGCTCGCGGGCGAGTTCATAGACCGGGTGATAGATCGGGTCGTCGGCATAGACGGGGTTGTAGCCGAGGTAGATCTTGAAGCCGACACAGCCGGGACAGGCCGCCGCCCGCCGGTAACCGGCGAGGGTCCCTTCCCAGCAGTCGGGCGTAAGCCCCTCGGGGGAGACGCCGATACAGAAGGCGATGCCCGACGGATAGTTGTACCGCGCAAGGTCGACCGTACCGCCGAGATCGAAGAGGCCCGGTTGGGTGGGGTCGTCGTAGGAGCCGTTCGACCCCATCACCACACAGCCGGCGATCCCCAGCGCCCGCATATCGGACAGGATCGAATCAAATTGGTTGTGATGGCCGGCCTCCTCACACAGCCGGTCGAAATTGGCGTGCCGGCGCATATGCAGATGCGCGTCGATAATTTTCATCATGATCCTTCTTCTCTCTGATATCTTGATCCTTACAGCCCCAACAGCTGGAAGAGGGGAACCACCGCAATCGGCAGGAAAACCGCCGGCAGCTGGTTCATCACCTTAAGCTTACAGATGCCCAGCATGTTGAGTCCCAGCGCGATGATGAGCAGCGAACCGACGCAGGTCATCTCGGCGACCACCAGGTCGGAGAAAAAGGGGGCCACCCATCCGGCCAGCAGGGTCAGCGCCCCCTGATAGAGCAGCACAAAGACCGCCGAAAAGGCCACCCCAAGTCCCAGGGTCGACGCGAGCACGAGGGATGAACAGAAGTCGAGCGCCGATTTGGTGAAGATCATCTCGTGGTTGCCGGTCATGCCGCTCTGCAGCGAACCGACAACCGACATCGCGCCGAC
>CASGDD010000259.1 GCA_949300115.1 uncultured Oscillospiraceae bacterium
GAGTTCATAGACGGTATGGGAGCCGATATAGCCGGCTCCGCCCAACACTAAAATTGCCATGGCGTGTTGTGCGCTCCTTTCTGATTGCGTCGGATGGCGGCGAAGCTGCCGTCAGGACCAGAGGACGGTGCCGCCGGCCGGGCGGAAGCGGAGCAGATGGCAGCTTCCCGCCCCCAGCACCCGCTCGATCCGCGCCCGGAAGTGCTCCAGCCGGTCGAGCGGGACAAAGGCCTGCAGCGTACCGGCAAAGCCGCCGCCGTGGATGCGGCAGGCGCCCCGTCCCTCCAGCGCCTGTTCGGCCGCCGCCAGCGCGAAGGCCATCGCCTGATCGAGGACGGCGCCGGTGGGGGTGATATTCTGCAAAAGCTCCCAGGAGGAACGGCCCGACTCGGCCACCAGCGCGAGGAATGCGCCGGCATCCCGCCGCGCCAGTGCGTCGGCCTCCCCCTCAACCCGCCGGTTTTCGGCGAAGAAATGCAGCGCGCGCAGGACCGCCCGGTCGCCGACCGATTTCCGAAGCTGGGGAAGCGCCTCGAGGAAGGCCTCCTCCGCCACCTCGCGCAGCACCTGTTTGCCGAAATAGGACGCCACCGCGCCCATCTCGAGCGGGATGGAGGCGTATTCGTTGGTCAGGGCGGCATGGCTGGCGCCCGAATCGATGATGCAGAGCGCGTAGCCCATGGCGGCGAGGTCGACCTCCATCGCCCGCACCGTCGGGTGGAGGGGGTCGGCAAAGTCGATGGCCACCGTCCCGCCCACCGAGGAGGCGGTCTGATCCATCAGCCCGCTGGGTTTCCCGAAGTAGAGGTTCTCCGCCCGCTGCCCCATCTGGGCGATGGTCACCGCGTCGAGCGCGTCGCCGCAGAAGAGATGGTTCTCGACCACCCCCAGCAGCACCTCATAGGCCGCCGAGGAGGACAGTCCCGAGCCGGGCAGCACGTCGGAAAGGGTGTAGGCGTCAAAGCCGGCGATCGGATAGCCGCGCGCAGCCGCCTCCGCCGCCATGCCGCGCACCAGCGCGACAGCCGATTCCCGCTCCCCCGCGTGCGGGTCGAGGGTATCCAGCCGGACCTTATCCATCGGCCAGCCCTTCGACTGGATCCGGATGGTATCGCTGCCGTTCGGGGCGGCACAGGCCAGAATATCCACATTGACCGCGGCGGCCAGCACCCGGCCGCGCTGATGGTCGGTGTGATTGCCGCAGATTTCGGTGCGGCCGGGGGCGGAACAGAGGACAATCGGGGTCTCCTCCCCCGCGCCGAAGGTCTGCTGGAACCCATCCAGCACCTCGCTGACCCGTCCGCGTCCGCCGTCGGGATCGTTTCGCATCAGGCGGGCCAGCGTCTCGTCCAGTTCGCCGGCGGCCAGCGCTCTGCGCACAGCGCCCAGTTTTTGCATCGCATCCGCTCTCCTTTTTTACCCGGGCAGATCGCGTTTGCGCATGGGTCCTGCCGCCACCGGCCCCGGGGTCGTTTTCATTGCGTGGGGGAAAATCCCCTTTAAGAGGAAGCCGCTGCAAAGCAGAGGCATCGCTGTGCCCGCTGTGCGGCGGCTTCCGATTTTTCACTCGAAACAATTACTTCTTCTGCACGTACTTCAGGCAGTCCAGCATAACCGCCACGAGGATGATGATGCCGGAGAAGACGAACTGCAGGTTGGCGTCGATGCCCAGAACGGTCAGCGAGTAGGTCAGCGCGGTGAAGATGAAGACACCCACGACGACACCCGAGATCTTGCCGATACCGCCGGTGAAGGAGATGCCGCCGACCACGCAGGCCGCGATGGCATCCATCTCCCAGCCCTGGCCGTAAGCCGCCGAGCCGGAACCGAACATGCGGATACACTCCAGCCAGGAGCCGAAGCCGTAGAGGATGCCGGCGAGGACAAACGCGCCCACCGTAACCCAGAACACCGAGATACCGGAGACGGCAGCCGCCTCGGGGTTGCCGCCGACGGCAAACAGGTTCTTGCCGAAGGTGGTCTTGTTCCAGATGAACCAGACGATGGCCACCGCGGCGATCGCCCACAGGATGATCGAGGGGAAGACCCCGTTGATGCGGGGGATGATCATCTCGGGGATGGTGGTCTCGATACCGCCGAAGGAGACACCCTTGGTCGAGTAGGTGACCAGTCCGAAGATGACCAGCGTGTTCGCCATGGTGGAGATGAAGGGGTGCATCTTAAACTTCGCCGTGAAGAAGCCGGCGATGGTGGTGAAGATGGTGCAGAGGATGATGCAGACCACCAGCGCGAGAATCACCCGCAGAAGCACCGGCAGGGTGGAAAAGTCGAAGATATGTCCGAAGACCGAGCCGGTATTGGGGCCCGCGTGCATCACAATGGTGGCGGCGGTCATGCCCATACCCACCATACGGCCGATCGAGAGGTCGGTACCGGCCAGCAGGATGAGCCCGGCCACGCCGAGGGCGAGGAACATACGGGGGGACGCCTGCTGCAGGATGTTGAGCACGTTGGTCACCGTCAGCAGCTGGGTACCGCCCTTGAGCATGGGGGTGAGGATACACAGCGCGGCGAAGATGACAATGATCGCCAGATAGAGGCCGTTGCGGAGCAGGAAATCCCGGCGGTTGAAGGTGTAGCGGTAGTTCTCCCACCGCTGGGCCATCTTCTCGCCGAAGGTAAACTTGGACATGCGGAGCAGGTCGATCATGTGGTACTTGTGCTCGACCGCGGCATGCCGGCGGTCCTTCGCCTGCTGCAGATCCTTCGCGAGCTGCATCTTGGCGTCAAAGAGGCGGTTTTTGTGGACATATTTCTCGTCCTTGACCTCGCGGGAATCGCTCAGCTTGGCGAGCGCCGCCTGATGTTCCCGGGTAAGCTGGGCCACCGCCGCCTGGTAGTTCTCACGGGCGAGGACCTTCTCCTCCTTGGCGCTCTCCTTCACCGCCAGATAGTAGTCGGTGTTAAAGTGTTCCTTGAGATACTGTTTGGCGTCGGCGATGAGCCGCGCGATCTCATCCTTGTTCTTCGCCTCGACCGCCTTGGCCTTTTCGAGCGCCTCCTGGTAGGCCTTCAGCTTGGCGTCCTTCTCCTCCTTGGTGTAGATGCGGTCCCGTTTGAGGTTGTCGATGTTGTCCCTAAGCTCGATCACCCTATCGGTGCCGTCCGCGCGGAGCGCATCGATCTTCTGCTGGATTGCGCCGACATAGTCATCTATTGGCTGCAGAAGCTGGCTTTCCGCTTCCGCCGTCAGAATTTTGGTGCTGTCTGCCATCTGCAATATCCCTCCCCGTTATAGGTACTTCGCGCTGAGCCGCAGCAGCTCTTCCTGGTTGGTCTCCTTGGTGTTGACAATGCCCGACAGATGCCCGTTGGACATGACGCCGATCCGGTTGGTGATGCCGAGGATCTCGGGCATCTCGGAGGAGACGACGATGATCGTCTTGCCCTGCTTGGCCATCCGGATGATCAGCTCGTAGATCTCATACTTCGCGCCCACATCGATGCCGCGGGTGGGCTCATCCATCATGAAGACCTGCGGTTCCCGCTCGAGCCA
>CASGDD010000260.1 GCA_949300115.1 uncultured Oscillospiraceae bacterium
GAGGTGCGGACAAACTGCGCATACTCTTGCATTTCAGATGTGTTTTTCTTATCGACAATTGGCATGGCTATCCCCTTACTGGCGCATTCGTGCGGTTTAGGCCCCTTCGGCCGATCGACGGCGGCTGGCTATTCGATCCCCAGCATCCGCTTGGTGATGGCGAGGTCGGACTCGTAATGGAGGTATTCCCCCCGCACCTTCTGGTAGAATTCCTCCCCCTTGGCGGCGAGGATGATGACGTCGCCCGGCTTGGCGTTGGCGATGGCCGTCTCGACACAGCGGCCGCGGTCCTCGATGATGGTGTAGGGGGTGTCGCCCAAGTAGGAGGCGATCTCCTCGCAGATGGCGGTGACGTCCTCAAACTGGGGGTCCTCGGCGGTGAGATAGCAGAAATCGGCGTACTGTCCGGCGATGGTGCCGAGATCCCGACGGCGCAACTGGGCATGTCCGCCCGGGCAGCCGAAGACGGCAATCAGCCGGTGGCCGGGGTAGTCGAGCCGCAGCGATTCAAACAGCCTCGAGAAGCTGAGATGGTTGTGGGCGTAGTCGACCAGGACGGTGACGCCGTCCTTCTCGAAGAGATTCATCCGGCCGAGCACCCGGGTGCGGGCCAGTCCCTCGGCAATCGCCTCATCCGGTACCCCCCAGTAGCGGGCGGCAGCGATGGCGGCCAGCGCGTTTTCGACGTTGAAGCGGCCGAGCATGCCGATGCGGAAGGTGGCGATGTGGCCGTTCTCATGGACATCGAAGGCAAAGCCATTGCCCTCCCGGCGGATGTTGTAGGCCCAGATATCGCAGTCGGCGGTGGTGCCGAAGCGGATGACCCGTTTGCAGTGGCGGGCCGCTTCAAGCACCCTCTCCCGCTCGGCGGTGTCGTTCCAGACGATCATCGTCTCGCAGTTTTGCACGAAGGCGAGTTTGCAGGCGAGGTAGTTCTCGTAGCTCGGATGCTCGAGATCCCCCACATGGTCCTCCGAGAAGTTGAGAAAGATGCCGAGCGGGAAGGTGATGCCGTCCACCCGGCCGAGCAGATAGGCCTGGGAGGAGACCTCCATCGTCAGATAGTCGATGCCATGCGCCACCGCGTCGGCGAAGTAGAGATGCAGATCGAACGGCTCGGGGGTGGTCAGATGGGCCTGGGTGGTCTCGCCGCCGGTGAAGACCTCGACGCTCGAGAGGATGGCGGTCGGTTTGCCGAGATAGGCGTCGAGGATGTTTTTGATAAAGAAGGAGGTGGTGGTTTTGCCCTTGGTACCGGTCAGACCGGTGATGTTGAGGCGTTTCCAGGCGGCGTCGGTCGCCTCGATGGCCACCACCGGCATCGCCTTCCGGATATCGGGGGTGAGCAGGCAGGGCAGCTCCGCCCCTTCGATCGGCGCTTCGGCCAGATAGGCGGCCGCTCCGCGCGCCCGGGCGTCAAAGAGGTACTCCGGCTTAAACATCCGCCCCTTGCAGGCGAAGAGGGTGCCCGGACGCACCTCGCGGGAATCGTGGGCGATGTGGGTGATGGCCGTATCGGCCGCCGCTTCGCTCCATGCGGTGAGCAACTCCTGCCTATCCAGCGCCTCCGCCAGATCCCGTAACGTTTTATGCATACCCATTCACCTGATGCCTCCCTGATTGTAACTGCCAAATGTGTCCTTTATTCTACCATTATATCCGCACATCTGCAACTTAAAACAAACACACTGTAAACAATGCCTGCCGCCTCTTGCCGTGGGGATGCGGATGATGGGATGATACCGCTTTCCTATCTCGTGTTTTGCCCTGCGGGCAGGGCTCCTTCGCTGCCGCCTCCACCGGGGATTTCCCTCCATTTTAGCAGATCGGTTGCGCGCTATGCACGATGGAATGGCTTCGGAAATCTTTACGTATTGTATAAGAAAAACGAAAAATAACAGATTGCCGCGATTTTGCCCGAAAAACAACCCCCCTGCCGGTATGGCAGGGGGTTCTGGGTACAGCTGCGTTTAAGGCAGGCTGTAGAGCCATTCGGTGGGCAGCAGAAAGAGATAGGGCGCGGTGCAGACGGCGAGGGCAAGGGCGAGCTTCCGGCGGGCGGCGAGGTCGCCGATCCGCCGCAGGCCGATATACCGGGCGAAGAGATAGATCAGCACCCCGACCAGCGCCACCGCGAGCAGCACGATCGATAGTGCCCAGAGATTGCGGAAGGGATTGTAGATGATCGCCGACTGGATGGCGTTCCAGCTTTCCTGCCGCAGGGCGGGAAAGAGCTCATTTGCCATCGTGGCCCCGAGCAGCACTCCGCCGCCCGCGAAGTCGGCGAGGAAGCCGAACAGCCAGGTGACCACCGCCGTCTTCCAGCCGAGCGCCCGCATGGCGCCCCGCGTGCCCACCCGTTCGATGAGCAGCTGGTATCCCACGAGCAGGACCGCCAGATCGACCAGCAGATTGAGCGGCAGGATGACGAGCCAGACGGGGGGCAGCAGCAGGAGCATGAAGACGGGAAAGGCGACATTGCGCAGAACCACCGGCTTTCGCATCGGCTACGCTCCCATCTGGTTGAGGAAGAGGGTGAGCTGCTGAATGTTGGCATCGCGGGTTTTGCCCTGGATGAGGAAGATGTCGACCAGCCAGAGGATGCCGCAGAGGCCGCCGGTCAGCAGCTTGAGCACCCCCATGCCGATGTCGCCCAGGTAAAAGCGGTCGATGCCGAGGGTACCGCCGATGATCGAGATGATGAGCAGCAGCGTCGGGTCTTTAAGCTCGATGGCCGACAGCAGATTGAGCCGGTCCTCCGACAGGGTCGACAGCCGATCGCGCAGGTAGGGCAGGCTTTCGGGTGGGAAATATTTCTGATGGGTCATCAGATAAAAGTCAGCATGTTGACGTGAATCCATAAAAACGCCTCCTTCGATTGGGGGACCGCCGCCGCGGGTTGTCCCATGCTTATCTCCATACTAGACGATGGGGTGGGCGTCTGTCAAGTGAGCGGTGTTACGAAACCGTGACCGGATGGCAAAATGTTTAGGGGATGCCCGGGCCTGCCAGACGCAGCAGCCAGCAGAGAAGCAGCAGTGCGCCGCCGCCGATCAGCAGCCCGTCGGAGAGGGGGGCGGGCAGCCGGCGCAGCATGGGGGTGCCGCGATGGAAGGCCAGAAAGAGCAACGGCGGGATCAGCCAGAAAAGCGGATGGCAGGCAAACGCGCCCGCCAAATCCAGCCGCAGCGCGCACAGCCAGGCCCGGCTCAGCCCGCAGCCGGGACAGGGGATGCCGCAGAGCGCCCGGATGGGGCAGCCAAAGCCGCCCGGCCCGGTCAGCAGCAGATAGAGGATCAGTACGGCCGCCGCGCCGAGATGGATCAGCAGCAGCCGGCGGACCGGCCTCCGCCGTGGATCCCGCCCGCTCATGGCTCAAGCGCTTCAAACTTCCGCACGCTGACCGTACACATCCGCAGGCTCAAAAGGAGGGTCAGCAGCAGAAGCAGGGCGGTCCAGCCGAGCAGAATCAGCGCGGGCTCGACCGACGGGAGCAGGAAAAGCAGGGGGATCGGCGGCAGCTCGAGGGCCATCCCGGCGAAAACGACGGCGAAGGCAGCCGCGCTCTGCTTGACGACGGCAGTCTCGTTCTGCCAGTCGAATTTGGGCAGCGCGACGTTGATCACCAGCCCCATCACCGAGGTCAGCAGGCAGCAGGCGGTGGGCATCAGGAAAAGGCAGAGCATCGAGAGGGGATCGGGCCGCAGCGCGGCCGAAAGCATCCCGCAGGAGAGCAGCGTCGCGGGCAGCAGCAGGAGCAGATTGGTCAGCACCTTGGAAAGGAAGATGGTTCTCGTCGAGAGGGGCAGCGAGCGCAGCAGCCAGAAGTAGGGCCCCTCGAGCGAGATGGAGGAGCCGCTTGACGAGCTGATGCCGAGAAAGAAGCAGAGAACCGGCGGCAGCAGGGCGAGCAGCATCCGGCGCAGCTCGGGAATGGCAAGCAGCGCATCGAGGCCGCTGGGCGGGAAAAAGCAGAGCCAGGCGGAGGCGATGAGAATCATCATCGCGCCGACCGCGCTGTTGAGCAGATAGGCGGGACTGCCGAACAGCCGCCGGAATTCCTTCCCGATCAGCGCCATGAGGGGGGAACCCTGATGCAGCTGTCCCATCCGGTAGCCGCGCCGTTGGTAGGAGGCGCTGAGCGCCGACTGGATGCGGCCGAACAGCCGCCCGAAGAGCAGCGAAAAGAGGGCGAACGCACCGGCCGAGAGCAGGATGAAGAGCAGAATCGACAGCGGTTCAAACCGGCAGACCGCCCGGGCGAACATGCCGGTGAGGGGATAGACCCGGTTGAGGGTACCGAGCAGCGTCGCGCCGAGACTGCCGAGCTGGGCGCTGTCCGAATGGGGCAGCAGCTGGACGGAAAAGGAAAGGGCCATCGTCCCCAAAAAGACCAGCAGGGTGGCCAGCAGATTGATGAGGTTTTTAAAGCGAAAGCGGGCGGCGACCGCCGAGATCAGTACCCCGGCGATGCCCGCGAGGATGATGGGGATGAGCGGGACAAAGGGGATGAGCAGCAGATAGACGGGGTAGAAGAGCGGATCGGGGCGGGCAAGCATCGCGTAGGCGGCGCCGCCCGGCAGCATCACCAGCAGGGTAAAGGCGATGTTGAGGCTGTACAGGATGGCCACCCGACTGGCGAGCAGCGCCGCGTGGGAGACCGGCAGCGAGGCGAGCAGGTCGTAGTCGCCGAAGGAGAAGAGCGCCCCGCCCGCCTTGTAGAGGGTGGTAAAGAGGACGACGAGACAGGCGGAGGCGAAGAGCATGGGGGGCAGCAGATCGAGCATGCCGAGCGCCTTGAGCCCGTCGCCGATCATCCAGCTGTAGAAGAAGGCGAGAAAGGCGAGCGCCAGCGAGCAGAAGCCCACAAGCAGGGGATAGAAGGCCGATTTGAGGGAGAATCCCCGCTTTTTGTAGCGGTCGAGCCCGATGAGCTGGGCGAAGTAGAGCTTGACGAGCAGATAGAGATTACGCATGTTCGATCAACTCCATAAAGACGTCTTCCAGGCTGTCGTTGCCCCGAACCTCCTCCATCGTTCCGCAGGCGACCAGCTTGCCCTGCTTGATGATGCCGATGCGGTTGCAGAGCTTTTCGGCCGTTTCGAGGACATGGGTGGAAAAGAAGATGGCGCAGCCGCGCTGGCACATCTCCCGCATGATCTCCTTGACGTCGAAGGCCGCCTTGGGATCGAGCCCGACAAACGGCTCGTCGAGCACCAGCAGCCGGGGGTCGTGCAGCAGCGCCGCGATGATGGCGAGCTTCTGCTTCATGCCGTGGGAGTAGGAGGAGATGAGGCTGCCGAGGTCGCCGGTGAGATCGAAGATGCCGGCGTACCGCTCAATCCTTGCCCGCCGCAGGTCGGCGGGGACACGGAAGATATCGCCGATGAAGTTTAAATATTTGATGCCGGTGAGATTGCCGTAGAGGTCGGGGTTGTCGGGGATGTAGGCGAGACGCTCCTTGCAGCCGATGGGATCCTCCTTGAGCGACCGGCCGTCGATGTAGATCTCGCCCCGGTCGAAGGAGAGCACCCCGACGATCGACCGGATGGCGGTCGTCTTGCCGGCGCCGTTGTGTCCGATAAATCCGAAGATATCCCCCGCCCGTACCTCGAGCGAGAGGTCGTCGACGGCGCGCTTGCCGCCCCGGTAGGTTTTGGTCAGATGTTCCACTCGCAGCATGACCGTACTCCTTTTGGGCCCGCTTGCGGGGCCGATGTTATCAAAAATGATAGAATGATGGATGTGCCTCCGATTATAGAGGATTTGTGCGGGCAAGTCAAGTATAGACTGTTTACCAGCATTTTTTCCTCTCTAGAGGGCAGGGGGAGGGAAAGAGGCTTTCGAAACGGCGCAAAACCTGCTACAATAGAGGGCAGACGAAAGGAGCGATCGTATGGCGATCAAGGTGATCAATCTCGAGGCGGGGATGCCGACGGTCGAGGCGGCCCGGATGCGGATGAACCAGGGGCTGCGGACCGCCCGAATGGGCGGCATCCGTCTGGTCAAGCTCATCCACGGCTACGGCTCGAGCGGGCGGGGCGGCGCCATCCGGCGGGATGTCCAGACCCAGCTGGCGGCCAAGCGGGCGAAGGGGGAGATTCGGGGCTTTGTGCCCGGCGAGGATTTCTCCGCCTTCGACGCGACCGCCCGGCAGATGGTCGATCTCGATCCGGCGGTGGCCCGGGATATCGACTACGGGAGGCAGAATCACGGCATCACAATGGTGCTGCTGTAGCGCCCATCCCCCACAGAGAAAGAGGAGGCATACCTATGCGCATGCGGCGCAAACCCTGGGCCCGTCCCGAACTGGACGCCTGGGATTTTTATATCGGCAAACCGGAGGACTATAAGGGCCGGTGGCAGACGGCGTTTGATACCCCCCGCCCGCTGCATCTCGAGCTGGGATGCGGCAAGGGGGCGTTCGCGGCGCAGTACGCGCTGCGCTTCCCCGAGGTCAATCTGCTGGCGGTCGACATCAAGAGCGAGATGCTGGGGCTGGCCAAAAGGCGGATCGAAGCCGATTTCCAGGCGGCCGGGCGGACGATCGGCAATGTCCGGCTGACCGCCCACGACATCCAGTGGATCGAGGCGATGCTTGCCCCCGAGGACCGGGTCGAGCGGATCTACATCAACTTCTGCAACCCCTGGCCCAAGCCGCGGCATCAGAAGCGGCGGCTGACCTATCCCCGCCAGCTCATGCAGTACCGGCAGTTCCTTGTCGAGGGGGGCGAAATCTGGCTGCGGACCGACGATGACGGGCTGTTTCACGACACCCTCGGCTATCTCGCCGAGGCGGGTTTCGCGGTGACCGAGGAGAATCGGGATTTTCCGCCCGAGGGTTATCCCGCATGCCCGATGACCGAGCATGAGCGGATGTTCCGCGAGGAGGGCATCCCCATCAAGTTCCTCATCGCCCGCAAGGCTCCGCTGTCCGCGTAGGCATTACAGGAGGATCGGGTGGGTGGTGTAGATCGACCCGCAGGGCCCGATGGGATCGCAGGCGAGCGCCCGCAGATCGGCGGCCCGCCCCTCCAGCCGGGCAACCGCCTCGGTGTGGGGGGAGATGGGGGCGAGCTTCGCGAGCGAGGTTCCCACCGGCAGCGGGATGGAGGCGGCGGAGAGCAGGGCTCGGCCGCCCTTTGTCATACCCAGAATATGCAGATAGGGCGGAAGAGCGGGCAGCTGGCTGCGGTCGGTTCCCATGACCGCGTGCATCACCGCGCGCCGGATGCGGGCGGTCGGATGGCGGCGGGTGGTTGCCTGCGTGAGCAGCGCGTCCAGCGAATGGGCCGTTCGGGCGAGCCGGCACAGCCGGTTGCCCAGCCCCTCCGAGAGGTCGGGAATCCGATCCCAGTCATCCGGCGCCATCGATCGCAGCCGGTCGAGGATCACCCGTTCGAGCCGTTCGGGCCGGGCGATCTCCCCCCTGGCTTCCGCCGCTTGCAGCAGCGGGAGGGCGGTATCGGGCAGATAGGGGGCGGTGTCTTCGAGCGCACCCTGGAGGATTTTGCCGCGCAGGTAGGAGGCGGAGGCGTAGGCCCCCTCGGGATGCATCGTGTCATGGCCGGCGCCCACCCGCCGGATGGGATGGAGGGCCATCCGGACGCCCAGCGCCTGGATTGCCTTGCAGTATTCGACGGCGAGCAGATCGTTTGGACGGGTGAGCAGCGCGGCATGGCTTGCTCCGAGCGCCCGGGTAACCGCCTGTTCCCTCGCCCGGGCAAAACCACTGCCCCCGGCGAGATGGGGCTTTAGATCGCGGGAAAAATCCGCCGAAAGCAGATAGCGGGCGGTCTGTTCGAGCGCGTCGGGATCGGCCGATTCACAGCCGAAGGCGAGGTGGGTGCAGCCGGCCGCCGCGAGCAGGGCGACCCCGCCCCGGGCGAACCGCTCGGCCCCCGCCATCGCGAAGGGGAGGGGGAGGGCGATCACCAGGTCGGCGCCCCCTTCCAGCGCCATCCGGGCGCGGGTATGGGCGGGGAGCAGCGCCGGCTCCCCCCGCTGGGTGAAGCTCGTACTCATCACACAGACGATGCCGCCGGCGCCGCTTGCCGCTCTGGCTGCCGCCAGCTGATACCGGTGTCCGCTGTGGAAGGGGTTGTATTCGGCGATGACGCCGCAAATCTCCATGCCAGAAGGCCCCTTTCGTGAAAGTTTCGCTTGCATGTCCACGTCTGATGCTATATTATAGAATCTGGCAAGCCCAGTCAAGCGAATGGCTTTGGCGCCCCGGAGCATGGGCGGCGCCGCGAAATGGACGGCAAGGCAAGCTGAAGAAATCGAACGGGAGGAACCGCGAATGAAAATTTTGGTGATCAACGCCGGCAGCTCGTCGCTCAAGTACCAGCTGATCGACATGGACAACGAGCAGTGGGTTGCGAAGGGCAATTTTGAGCGTATCGGCCTCAAGGACAGCATCATCGGCCACAAGACCGCTGACGGCTTCGCGATGGAGGAGACCGCCGAGCTGCCGACCCACAAGGAGGCGCTCGAGCTCTGCATCCAGCTGCTGACCACCGGCGAGCACAAGGTGGTTGAGTCGGTGAAAGAGATCTCGGCGATCGGCCACCGGGTGGTCCATGGCGGCGAGGAATTCTCCAAGGCGACCTACATCACCGACGAGGTCATCGAGAAGGTCATCGCGCTGGGCGAGTTCGCCCCGCTGCACAACCCCGCGCAGGGACTCGCGATGAAGGCCTGCCGCAACGTCGTCGGCCCCGATGTGCCGATGGTCGTTGTCTTCGACACCGCCTTCCATCAGACGATGCCCAAGGAGGCCTTCCTCTTCGGCGTTCCCTACGATTTCTATGAGAAGTACGGCGCCCGCCGTTACGGCTTCCACGGCACCTCCCACCGCTACCTGACCGCCCGCTATGCCGAGCTGGTCGGCAAGCGCCCGGAGGACACCAAGATCATCACCTGCCACATGGGCAACGGTTCGTCGCTGGCGGCCATCAAGGGCGGTAAGGTCATCGACACCTCGATGGGCTTTACCCCGCTCGATGGCTTCATCATGGGCACCCGCTCGGGCAGTGTCGATCCCTCCCTCGTGCTCTATCTGATGGAGAAGGAGAATCTCTCCCCCGCCGAGATGTCCACCCTGCTCAACAAGAAGTCCGGTCTGCTTGGGCTTTCGGGTGTGTCGGGCGACATGCGCGACGTCCGCAAGGGCGCCAATGAGGGCAACGAGCGCTGCCAGATGGCGATCGACATCCTCTGCTACCAGGTCAAGCGGTACATCGGTTCCTACGCCGCCGCGATGAACGGCGTCGACGCGATCATCTTTGCCGGCGGCATCGGCGAGAACGAGCGGGGCACCCGCCTGGCGGTCACCTCCGGCCTCGATTATCTCGGCGTCAAGGTCGATCCCGAGAAGAACGAGATTGCCTCCGGCAAGGAGATGTGCATCTCGGCGCCGGGCGCCACCACCGATGTCTGGGTCATCCCGACCAACGAGGAGATCATGATCGCCCGCGACACCAAGGAGATCGTCGAAGCACTGTAACAAGGATAGATGGAAACAGAGGCCATCCCCATGGGGATGGCCTCTTCGGGGTTCCTTGACAGAGAGATCTCCCTCCATTACGATAAAAAAGACCTTTCGCAAAAGACGTAAGAAGCGAAAGAAAGGGACGATATCGTGAAAAAAAGGATGCGTAAGTTACTAATGGTGGTGTTCGCAGTTTTGATGTGTGTGGCGATGTCGGCCCAAGTTTTTGCTATGCAAATTTTTATAAAAACTTTGACTGGCAAAACGATCACCTTAGAGGTGGAGCCTGGAGATACCATTGACAATGTCAAGGCCAAAATTCAGGACAAAGAGGGCGTTCCACCGGATCAGCAGCGCCTGATTTTTGCTGGCAAGGAACTGGAGGATGGTCATACTTTATCGGACTATAATATCCAGAAGGAGTCTACGTTGCATC
>CASGDD010000261.1 GCA_949300115.1 uncultured Oscillospiraceae bacterium
CAACGGCTGCTTCGTCGGCCATATCTCCCCCGAAGCGGCCTTGGGCGGTCCGATTGCGCTGGTGGAGGATGGGGACGAGATCACCATCGACGTCCTCGAGAAGACACTCACCCTGCATGTCGACGACGAGACGCTTGCCAAGCGCCGGGCGGCCTGGAGCTACAAGCCCAAGCAGGAGCTGCGCGGCTACCTCGCCCGCTATGCCTCGATGGTCACCAGTGCGGCCGAAGGCGGTGTCCTCAAGCCCAAAGCCAACTAAAGGATCCTTTCCCGATCTGTCTGTCCAAAAAAGGGAGCCGAACATTCGGCTCCCTTTTTACATAGATTCTCAGAATAGAACCCCGTCCATCTACTCCCTCTCTCCCATCGTCGCCCGCGTCAGGCGGATGCGCTCCTCGAGAAAACGTGCCCAGGCCGTCCGGTCGAGATAGGGCTGGTGCCCGTCGGCATAGCCGCCGGCCTTGTCCAGAAAATCCGCCCGCTGGTTGGGATGGCTCGGCAGCGCGATATCCACCGGAATCGTCCGCATCGCCTCGGCATCCCGCAGAAAGCGCGCCCGCAGCGCCGGGGTCAGGCTCCGGCTGTGGGCATAGTATTCGTCGTTCATCGTATTGGTGCCGACGCCGCCGTGCATGGCTATCCGATACCGTTCGCCGGCCGCCCGGTCGACCATCTCCCAGAAAAAGCTGGTGCAGCCGGGGGTATGCCCGGGCGTCAGCCGGGTGTGGAAGGTCACATCGCCCAACGCAACCGGCCGGTTGTCGGCATAGAAGTGGTCGGGCTGAAAGGCCTGCGCATGGATACCGGGCACCATCGCGATCGTCTCCTCCGGATAGGCCTGAATCCATGCCCAATCCTCCCTCGAGAGGTAGAGTTCGGCGCCGCTGAGGGCCTTCAGCGCGCCGGCCGCTCCACAGTGGTCGAAATGGCCGTGGCTGATCAGGATCTTGCGGATATCCTCCGGACGGTAACCGATCCGGTAGATCGCGTCGATCAGCAGATAGAGGCTCTCGGCAAGCGCGGTATCGAGCAGGACCAGCCCCGCGCCGGTATCGATCAGATAACATCCAACCCAGCGCTGCCCCGAGACATACCAGACGCGCGGCGCCACCTGAAAGGGCGGCACCGCCATCGTCCAGGGGTGACGAGTCAGGGCAAGGGCCATATCCTCCGGTTGGTTCGGCTGCACACAGGACATCAGCAAAACGCTCCTTTCCGGCTGTGCGGCCCCCAGCGGGGCCGCAGGAGATAGCTTGCATCCCCATTGTACACCCATCCAGCCGGTCTGGAAAGGGTTCAGCTATTTTCTTTTCCCTGGGTGATGGCCGCCTTCATCCGCCGGACATAGTCCTCGACAACGGGGGCCGCGTCCGCCCCCTGCTCGGCACAGAGCTGGACAATCGCCGAGCCGACGATGATCCCATCGGCATCCTCCGCCAATGCAGCCGCCTGTTCGGGGGTCGCAATCCCAAAGCCGACCGCGCAGGGGATGTCCTTCACCGCCTTGACCCGCTCGATCATCGACCGGACCTCCCCGCCAATCTGCTCCCGAACGCCGGTTACGCCCAGCGAGGAGACACAGTAGACAAAGCCGGTGGCATCCCGCACGATGCGGTCGATGCGGTCTCCCGAGGTGGGAGCCACCATCGCGATGAAATCGAGTCCATACCGCCGGCAGACCGACTCGAACTCCGCCTTCTCCTCGTAAGGGACATCGGGCAGAATCAGTCCGTCGACACCGGCCTCGGCAGCGGCCTGGACGAAGGCGTCAACCCCGCGGGAAAAAACGACGTTGGCATAGGTCATCAGCACCATCGGGACGGTCTCGGTCCGGCGCAGGCGGCGCACCATCTCGAGGACGCGGTCGGGGGTGGTCCCGGCCGTCAGCGCCCGATGGCTGGCCGCCTGGATGACCGGGCCTTCGGCAACCGGATCGGAAAAGGGGATCCCCAGCTCGATGAGGTCGGCGCCCGCCCGGGCCATCGCCCGCACCACCGCCTCGGTTGTCCCCAGCGACGGATCGCCGCAGGTCACAAACGGGATAAACGCCTTGCCGTGATCAAACGCACGCGCGATGTTACTCATACAGATCCTCCCCTTTGTAGCGGGCAATGGCGGCACAGTCCTTGTCGCCGCGGCCCGAAAGATTGATGACGACAATCTGATCCTTCCCCATGGTCGGCGCCAGCCGCATCGCGTAGGATACCGCATGGGCGCTTTCGATGGCGGGGATAATGCCCTCGGTGCGGGAGAGATATTCAAAGGCGGCAACCGCCTCGTCGTCGGTGACCGGCACATACTCCGCCCGCCCGATGTCGTGCAGATAGGCATGCTCGGGACCCACCCCCGGATAGTCCAGGCCGGCTGAGATCGAGTAGACCGGCGCGATCTGGCCCTGATCGTCCTGGCAGAAGTAGGATTTCATCCCGTGGAAGATCCCGAGCCGGCCGGTGTTGACCGTCGCGGCGGTATCGGGGGTGTCGATGCCCCGGCCAGCCGCCTCACAGCCGATCAGCCGGACGGTGGGGTCACCGATGAAGTGATAGAAAGCCCCGATGGCGTTGGAGCCGCCGCCCACACAGGCGATCACCGCGTCGGGCAGCCTTCCCTCCTTCTCGCTGAGCTGCTCCTTGATCTCCCGGCTGATGACCGCCTGGAAATCGCGTACCATCTCAGGGAAGGGGCTGGGCCCCATCACCGAACCGACCAGATAGTGGGTGTCCTCCAACCGGTTGGCCCACTCGCGAAAGGCCTCGGATACCGCGTCCTTGAGGGTACCGGTCCCCGCGTCGATCGGATGGACCTTGGCGCCAAGTAACCGCATCCGGTAGACGTTGAGCGCCTGCCGCTCACAGTCCTCCCTGCCCATGTAGATCTCACATTCCATCCCCATCATCGCCGCCACCGTCGCGGTCGCCACCCCGTGCTGGCCGGCGCCCGTCTCGGCAATCACCCGCGTCTTGCCCATCCGGCGGGCAAGCAGCATCTGACCGAGTACATTGTTGATCTTGTGGGCACCGGTGTGGTTGAGATCCTCCCTTTTGAGGTAGATCTTCGCCCCACCCAGCTCGCGGGTCATCCGCTCGGCAAAATACAGCCGGCTGGGCCGTCCCGCATAGTCGTTGTAGAGCTCGGTCAGCTCCCGTTGAAAGGCGGGATCCGCCTGGCACTGCCGGTAGGCCGCTTCCACCTCCATCACCGCGTTCATCAGCGTCTCGGGGACATACTGTCCGCCGTGAATCCCATATCTGCCTCGTTCTGCCATCCTGTTATCCTCCTATCCGCTCGAGCAGGTCTCGAATTTTATCTTTGGATTTCTCACCCGGCGCGTCCTCGCTGCCCGACAGGACGTCGATGAAATCGGCACCGCTTTGTCTGAGAACCTCCTCCAGATTGTCCTTATGAATTCCACCGCCCAGCAAAACCGGCAGCCGGTTCTGCCGATGCAGCGTCCGATAGAGCGCCATGGCCGCTTCGAGCGGTTGTTCCCGCTGGCCCGATGCGCCGCGCGTATCGATGAGCAGCATCCCAACCCCCACTTCGGCCAGCCGGTGGGCAAGCGTTTCCGGATCCGCCGTGCCGAACTGGTGGGCACAAACCGTCCGATCGACCGGGATCGAGCGAATCACCCCGATACCCAGCGCCGCTGCCTCCCGGGCGATCCATGCTGTTTCGGCCAGCGTCTCCCGGTGGTGGAGCTGAATCCACCGGGGGTGCAGCCGGCGGGCAAGGGCGACCACCTGTTCGGGCCTGCCGCCGGTCACCACACAGCTCGGGATCTCCCCGCAGTGGGGCAGCAGCCTTTCCGCCTCCGTCACCGTCAGATTCCAGGGCACCGGCTCGGGATAGTCGACCACAAAGCCCAGCAGGTCGGCGCCCGCCGCCCGGCAGTGTTCCAGCCCCACCCGCTCGGTAATCCCGCACAGCTTGATCGAACAGCGGCGGCAGAACCGCCGGTAGGTGCCAATCGGATCGTCCGTCTGCCAGAGCGCGGTACCCACCAGCGCGGCATCGGCACCCGCCCGGATGGCCTGACGGACCTCCATCGGGCTGCGCAGTCCGCTTTCGCTGATCAGGAAGGCCTCCCGCGGCCGGTGGAGGCCAAGCGCCTGGATATGCGCCGCGCCACCGCCATCCCGTTCGAGCTGCAGGATATCCCGGTTGTTGAGACCGACCAGCGGCGCTCCCAGCCGGCTGGCCATCGCGAGCTCCTCCGCGGTATGGGCCTCGACCAGCACCTCCAGCCCGATGGCTTCGGCAGAGCGGCTGAGCGCTGCCAGCCGTTCCTCCCCCAGGCAGGCGTAGATCAGCAGGACAGCTGCGGCCCCCGCCTCCCGGGCGGCCTTCAGCTCGTCGGGGGTGGAGAAAAAATCCTTGCAGAGTACCGGCAGTCCGGTGGCCCGAACGATGCGCCGCAGCAGCTCGAGGGAACCGCCGAAATGGCTCCTCTCGGTCACCACCGAAAGTGCCGGCGCCCCCGCCCCGGCCAGCCGCACGGCCATCTCCACCGGATCCCGGCCCCGCATCAGCTCCCCCTCTCCGGGGGAACAGCATTTGATATCGGGGATCACAACCTGTCCCGGCCGCTCCGCCGCCCGACGGAGCGCTTCCAGCAGCCGCATCAGGCAATCCCCCTCGCGAGACGGCCCATCCGGTTGGAATATACAACCAACGCATCCAGCTTCTCCTTCGCCGCGCCGCTTTCAATGAGCTGTCGTGCCAGCCGGACACCCTCCGCAAAATCCTCTGCCCGACCGCCAACCATCAGTGCCCCCGCCGCGTTGAACACCACCGCGTCCTTGCGCGGCCCGGTGATGCTGCCGTCCAACACGCCGCGGATGGTGGCGGCATTTTCTGCCGGTGTCCCCGTCTTGATATCCTCCAGCGTGCAGCGCTGCAGTCCGACATCCTCCGGCGCGATCGTGTAGGCGGTAAGTTCGCTCCCCTTCAGCTCGAGGACCCGGGTTCTTCCCAGCAGCGAAATCTCGTCCAGCCCATCCTCCCCATGGACAAACATCGCACGGGTGTAGCCGATCTCGCGGGCCACATAGGCCACCTGCTCGAGCAGTTCAGGTTTATAGACGCCGAGCAGATGTCTGGGGGCAAAGGCGGGATTGATCAGGGGGCCGATGAGGGTGTAGAAGATCGTCTTGATCCCCAGCGCCGCCTCGGGCGCCAGCACCTTGCCCATCACCGGGTGGAAGAGGGGGGCATACAGAAAGGCGATGCCAATCTGTTCGATCAGCGCTTCCGCCTCCTCCGGCGTCAGCTGGATGTTGACCCCCAGGGCTTCCAGCACATCGGCGCTGCCCGACAGGCTGGAGATCGACCGGCTGCCATGCTTGGCAATCGGGATCCCGGCGGCGGCCGCCACAATAGCGGTGGCGGTCGAGATGTTGTAGGTGGAAAGCCCGCCCCCGGTGCCGCAGGTATCCATCATCGCCTCCGAAACCCTCGGACGGATCGGCAGACAGACCTCCCGCATCGCCCGGGCGATATAGGCCGTTTCCTCCAGTGTCGTGCCCTTCATCACCAGTGCCACCAGAAAACCGGCAATCTGGCCTTCGGTCAGCTGGTCGTTTCGGACGGCGGTGATCAGCTCGTTCACATCCGTCTGGGTCATGTTCTGATGGCGGGTCAGTTTTGCCAAAATCTCTCGATACATCGTGTTGCCTCCCCACGGAGCAGAATGATGATATCAGACAAACACAAAAGGGAAACAAAAAAGCCCTTGTCCTGACAATTCAGGACAAGAGCTTCGGGCTCCTGCGGTACCACCTGGATTCATGCCGTACGGCATGCACTCGTTCGGCGCCATCACGCCTAGTCTCGATAACGGGAGACACCCGTTGGGCATTACTCAGCCTGCGCCTTTCTTCCCACCCTTGTGAGTCCATTCCGCAGATGCACGTCTGCCGCCTTCCCACCAACCGGCGGCTCTCTGGAATTCGTTTACGCCTGCGTACTCTTCTCAGTCAACGGTTTGCTGATATCTTGTCGTCATTATACGCAAGGCCCGGCGGATTGTCAACCCACCGGGCCCTTTTTATGCGATAAAGCGAAAAGATCCTGTCTTTTCCGGGGACTCATTGTACGTTTTATCCAAATGGCTCCCCCGTAAGCCCCCAGAAACCGGCATCGGGCGCTATTCCACCATGTTGATCAGATAGTGCATATAGCTGGCAAAGTGGGAGAAGACAATCCCCGGCTCCTGCAGGTCGGGAATCCAGCGCTTGATCCACTCGAGCGAGATGAAGCCGTCGTAACCGATCGCCTTCAGCTCGTTGACCGCGTCGAGGATGGGGACGTCACCGTAGCCCATCATCCGGTAATGCACCTTGCCATTCCGAACCGAATCCTTGACATGGATATAGCGGATATAGGGGCCGAGATTCGCCACCGTCTCGGCGGGCGATTCCCCCTTGTAGCGATAGGGATGATGCACATCCCACAGCACCCCCGCGTTGTCGATCCCCTCGATCGAGCGGGCCAGCAGTTTGGTGTCACAGAAGAGTCCGTTGGTCTCGAGCACCGGCTGAACGCCGCGCGCAGCGCCATAGCGGCAGAGCTCACGGTAACGGTCGAGGCAGAGCTCGAGGTCGGCCTCCGCCGGCTCGGGCGCCAGTGTAATCAGCACCCGCACATAGGGACAGCCTAACTTCTGCGCCAGATCGAGATACGCCTTGCCCTCCTCGACCGCCGCATCCGCCTCGCTCGCAAGACCGAGTACCGCGCCGGAGGTCAGCATGGGAAAACACATGTGCGCCTTCCGCATCCGCTCGAGGGTCGCGGGCAGATTGGCCTCGTCAAAGGGCTGGGCTCGGGGCGCCGAAATCTCATCGCCAATGCCACGGACCTCAATCCCCTGCATTCCCAAATCCTTCGCCGTTGCGAAGATTTCATTCCACGACCAGCCGGGACAGCCGATGGTCGAAAAAGCCAGTTTCATCCGGATTTCCTCCTTCATTTCGTTGGAAGCCCATCCGCAGCCGGCGTTACCAGTTCCAGATGCCGCCGCTGTTATGTCCACCGCTCGAGCCGCTCGACGACTGGGAGCCGCTGCTGATAAACAGGGTCACCGCGTTGGGTACGCCGGGGGTCACCTCTTCCCCCGCCTCGGGCGTTGTCCGGGCGATCTGCCCCTGCGGCAGGTCGCTGTCATAGATGGGCATGGTGTTGTAGAGAATCCCCATCTCGTTGAGAACGGGGGTTGCCTCCTCGAGGGTCCGCCCCACCAGATCGGGCATCACCTCCGGTTCGGTCTCCTCCGAGACCCGCAATACAATCTGGGCGCCCTTTTCCACCTGCGTCTGGGCAACAGGTGTCTGATCAAAGATGGTGCCCTCCTGGTAGATCACATTCTCCTCTTCGATGATGCTGAACTCGAAAACCCCGCTGTACTGCGCGTCGGCCACCACGTCCTCCGCCCGCTTGCCGCGGAAATCGGGCACGGTCACCGGATCCTGCAGCGCCGCAGCCGAAGAGGAGCCGCTCCCAGAGGATACCGCCTGGGAAGATGCTTCCGAGCCGCCGCCGGACGCCAGCATGCCGTTCGGGCCGAAGAGGGCGGACGCCAGCATCATCGACAGCGAACCTAAGATGATCAGCGAGATCACCAGCGAGATAAACCAGACCGCAATGCCGGGCATACCGCTCTTCTTTTTGCGTTTGCGGCGCTTGGGGGCCGGCGGCTGGGCCGGCGCCGGACGCTGGGGCGCCGCCGCTCGGGGCCGGCGTGCCTGCATCACCGTTGTCTCGTCGGGAATGGGCGCCCGCTCCCGCGGACGGGGCGCCGCCTGGCGTACCGCCGGGCTGACCGGCTGCACCTGGGTCCGCTGCAGATCGGCACGATTGTCGGCATGCACTCTGCCGGCCGTTCTGGCCGTGCCGCCCGCCGACGCGCCCTCAAACATCATCGTCTTTTCCTCGCCGAGATCATCCTTGCGCACCTCGGCCAGTCCGGCGAGCAGCGGATCAACGGTCGCGATCCGCCTCTCCTGGGGCAGTTCAAGCGCCCGCAGAATCACCTGGGCCGCTTCCTCCGGCACACCGACCGCCAGCAGCGCCGTCTTCGAGACGTTGTCGTGGGTCAGGCGGTTCATCGCATTCTCCGGCCGGACGCCGGTAAGTACCGTGTAGAGCACCCCCGCAACCGCATAGACATCGGTCCAGGTTCCCTGCCAGAGGGAGGCGTCATACTGCTCGGGGGCCGCAAACCCATTAAACAGCTCGGGTGTCAGCCCGCTCGAGGTGGTGCGTGCCGCCGGGATACCGTAGCCGAACAGCTTGAGCTGGCCGGTCGACTTCTCGACATAGAGGGTCCGCAGGCTGATGCCGCGGTGCAGAAAGCCGAGCGAATGGATCTCCCGCAGCGCGTAGAGCAACGGCAGGAAGAGCGGCAGCACCCGCTCATAGCTGATACGGCCCTTCGAGCGCTTGAGCAGCTGATCGAGCCGGATTCCCTCAATCGACTGGTACACCGCGTAACAGGTGTTGTTCTCCTCGATGATATCAAGCAGCTTGACCAGGCATTCGACATGGTCGAGCCGGCGGATCATCTTGGCGAGATCACAGAAATCCGACAAAAACGCCTTATAGTTGGCGTCGTTGCCCGCGTCGGCCACCACCGCCGTCCCCTGCCGGTGGCAGATCCCCTCGGGCAGATATTCCCGCACCAACACCCGCCGGTCATAGACGGGGTCATAGCCGATATAGGTCGCACCCTCGCCGTTGAAATCGACGAGCCGGCCCAGCTCATAGCGGTTGCCGAGTTTGGTGCCTACCGGCAGGTAGGGGGCAGGGTTGGAGATGCCCTCGCTGGTTTTGCAGGCGGGACAGATCCCATTTGCATCCTTTTCAATCAGACAGCTTCGGCAGAGCTTCGCCTGTTTTTCGGTCATAGCATACACGCTCCCGGCCGCAGGATATCGGTCTCCACCGGAAAGGTGCCGATATCAGGCGGTTTCTATTGCAGCCGCATCGTGCAGATTGAGGGTATCGATGGCCCAATCGCGCAGCTTGAACTTCTGGATCTTGCCGCTGGCGGTCATCGGGAAGGACTCCATGATGGCCACAAATTTGGGGACCTTGTGTCTCGCCATATGGGACGAAACATATTCCTTGACCGCCTCTTCGGTGATCGTCTCCCCCTCCTTCGGAATGATACAGGCCATGACCTCCTCGCCGTACTGCTTGGAGGGCACGCCGATCACCTGTACATCCCGGATGGCCGGATGGGTGTAGAGGAATTCCTCAATCTCTTTCGGATAGATGTTTTCGCCGCCGCGAATGATCATATCCTTGATGCGTCCTGTAATCTTATAATAACCGTTTTCGTCCACAGTTGCAAGATCCCCCGTGTGCAGCCAGCCCGCCTCATCGATCGCCTGGGCGGTCGCCTCGGCCATCTTGTAGTAGCCCTTCATCAGGTTGTAGCCTCGGGCACAGAATTCGCCCTGGACGCCGGGGCCGACCTCCTTCCCCGTCTCGGGATCGACGATCTTGCATTCGACCCCCGGCATCGCCCGTCCGACCGTCGCCGCCCGGTACTCGACCGGATCGTCCGTCTTGGTCATCGTACAGGCGGGGGAAGCCTCGGTCTGGCCGTAGGTGATGGTGATTTCCTTCATGTTCATCTCATCCATCACCTGCTGCATCACCTTGACCGGACAGGGGGAGCCGGCCATGATGCCGGTGCGCAGGGTGGAGAAATCAAACTGTTTAAAATCGGGGTGCTCGAGCATGCCGATGAACATGGTCGGAACCCCATGCACCGCCGTGCAGTGCTCCCGCTCGATCGCCTGCATCACCTTGAGTGGGTTGTAGCGGTCGACCGGCACCATCGAGGTGCAATGGGTCACCGACGCCATGATGGCGAGCACCAGGCCGAAGCAGTGGAAGAAGGGGACGGGAATGCAGAGCTTATCCTGTTCGGTAAACTTCATGCAGTCGCCGATGCTCTTGCCGTTGTTGACGATGTTGTGGTGGGTGAGCAACACCCCCTTGGGAAAGCCGGTCGTGCCGGAGGTGTACTGCATATTGACCACCTCATGGCAGTCGAGCGAATCGGTGAGCGCACGGAACGCGGTATCGGAGATCGCCTCCCCCATCCGCTCGAGCTCGTTCCAGTGGAACATGCCGGCGGGCGCCTCGTCGCTGCCGCAGTAAACAAACGACTTTAAGAAGGGCAGCATCGGGTTCTGATAGGCCCCCGGCTGGGAATCTTTCAGCGTCGGGCAGAGCTCGTTGACGATGTCGACATAGCCCTTGCCCTTGATTCCCTCGATCATCACCAGCACCTTGCTGTCCGACTGGCGCAGCAGATACTCGAGCTCAAAGACCTTGTAGTTGGTGTTGACGGTGACCAGCACCGCGCCGATTTTGGCGGACGCAAAGAGGGTTAAGATCCACTCGGGAACGTTGGTGGCCCAGATGGCCACATGGTCCCCTTTGCCGATGCCCATCGCCAGAAAACCCTTGGCGATGCGGTTGACCTCCTCGTCGAAAGCCCTCCAGGTGCGGCGGTAATCCCGATCGGTGTAGGCGATCGCCTCCCGGTCGGGATAGCGGTCGGCCACCGATTCGAGCAGCTTGCCCACCGTGATTTCCATCAGATCGTTCTTCTGCATATCCTGTCCTCCCTTACCCGCACCGGCGGGTTCTGCAAAATGGTTGGCGCCGGGATGGCGCCGGGGAGGCGGGCGGGCAACGCAACAAAAAGCCCGTCTCCCTCGCAGGAGACGGGCAAAATTCCCGTGGTACCACTCCAATTGGATGGATGTCACCATACCATCCCACTCATCATCATCTTGAGGCAAACCTCGTCAATGACTTCCCCTCTAACGGTGGGTACCGGTCTCACCTACTCGGAACACCTTTCAGCGGACTGCTCGGAGGGGAGTTCGGAGATTCTGCCGCACCGTCTTGCACCACCCGACGGTTCTCTGTGCCGGCGACCCTCTCGTACTGGTCCTCGTCTGCGCATTTTCCTGTTACAAGCAGTATAGTTCACAAATCTCCGTTTGTCAACTGGTGATTTTCCACAAAGCAAGCAGTCCCCATCGGTTCCTTCGCTGTCAGCGGCCGGTGGAGGCTATTCCTCCTCGTCCGGCATATCCCAGTTGTGGAAGACATTCTGTACGTCGTCGTTGTCCTCCAGATGCTCGAGCAGCAGGCTCATCTTTTTGACCTGTTCCTCGTCGGTGAGCGTCACCGAGGTCTGCGGGATATAGGCCACCTCAGCCGAAGCGATGTGATACCCACGCTCCTCGAGGGCATCCCGCACATTCTGCAGGGCACTCCACTCGGTCATGACGGTGTAGAGCCCCTCGTCCTCGTCGAGATCCTCCCCGCCGCATTCGAGCATATCCTCAAACAGCTTCTCCTCGTTGAGTCCCTCGTCCCCCAGCTGGATGATCCCCTTGCGCTCGAACTGGAAGGAGACGCTGCCCGTCTGGCCGAGGTTGCCGCCGAATTTATCAAAATAATGGCGCAGATCGCCCGCCGTGCGGTTGCGGTTGTCGGTGAGCGCTTCGACGATGACCGCGACGCCGCTCGGGCCGTAGCCCTCGTAGACGATATCCTCGTAGCTGTTCTTGTCGTCGCCGCCGGCCGATTTTTTGATGATGCGCTCGATGTTCTCGTTCGGAACGTTGAGCGACTTCGCCTTGGCGATCAGATCGCGCAGCTTGCCGTTCGCGTTGGGATCGGGGCCGCCCTCTCGGACGCAGACGGAAATCTCACGGCCGACCTTGGTAAAAATCTTGGCGCGCTGCTGGTCGGTCTTGCCTTTTTTGCGCTTGATGGTACTCCATTTGGAATGTCCGGACATATCGATCAGACCTTTCTTGCCTCATGATACAAAAATGGGGTTTCACCGCCGGTCCCGGCCGACGGCAAAACAGGCCCTCACCGCATGGCGGGCCATAAAAACGTGGAAGTTTGCTGTCAATGTAGCTATTCTACCATATGTCGGGGCACCAGACAAGAGATCACCGGCAAAAAGAATGTATAGCCACTCTGCCCACAGCCGATACTATCTCCAGCGCAGCACGCGCACCCACGCTCATCCGAGCAGAAAGGAGCCTGTCCGATGGCCAAAAAACGACGCGAGAAGGAACACGAATCCCATCCCTACGCCGCTCCGTATGCCGGCGCTGCCGGCACGCAGCCGGATCCGATGGCATCCCCCGAAGGAAAAAGACAACCGCGCGGCGGCCGGGGCGCCGCCTCCCAGAAGCGAAACACCCCCGATCTGCAGTAGCGCTTCCCTTCCTCCCCGCCGGCAGTGTCTGTCGCCTGCCGGCGGGATTTTGCTGCTGTGCGGCGGGATTGCCGTCCCGACGCAACCGCCGGTTGCGGAATTGCCCGGCCGGCGAGCTAGCATTCCCGGCAGGAAGCTGCTATAATCATGCTATCCCAATTCCAACAGCCGGAAGGAGCATGACCGATGCGGACAGGGGAGAAAATCGCGATCTGCCGTAAAAACCACCGTCTTTCCCAGGAGGATCTGGCCTCCCAGCTCGGTATCTCCCGCCAGGCGGTCAGCCGCTGGGAAACGGGCGAGACGATGCCCGACTGCGAACGGATCATCCAGCTCAGCCGGCTGTTTGGCGTCTCCACCGACTATCTGCTGCTTGAGGAGCGGCAGACGCCCGACCCCACCGACGGAACCGGGACGGCAGCCGCTCTGCCAGCGGCGCCGGCAGAGGACGCTGCCGAAGCACTTCGACGCCGTTTCCGCATCGGGCTGGGCATTGCGCTGACCCTGTCCGGCATCCTCATCGCAATCACCGCGCTGATCCTGGCCGCCCTCGAAGCTGCCCAACTCACCGCATGGGTAACCCATCTCGGACGCTTCGGCACCGCATTGCTCGAGAGCTGGCGGCTGCCGCTGCTGGTCATCGGCGGTACGATCGCCTTGATCGGCGTCTGTGTCCTCGTCAACGAATACTGGAAGCTGGAACGGGCCCGCTGACCGCCCATCCGAACGGGCAAAATCGCGGGGCGCAGAAAAAAGTTTCTTTCTTTTCAATTTTTTCGCATTTTCTAGTTGACATTTCCGAAAGAATGGTGTAGAATAACACTCGTCGCTGGAAACGGCAGGACGATAGGTCGTCAGACGGAAGCATAGCTCAGCTGGGAGAGCACCTGCCTTACAAGCAGGGGGTCACAGGTTCGAGCCCTGTTGTTTCCACCAAAATTTGGCCCGGTAGTTCAGTTGGTTAGAACGCTAGCCTGTCACGCTAGAGGTCGTGGGTTCGAGCCCCATCCGGGTCGCCATGTGTGCCTTTGTAGCTCAGTTGGTAGAGCAGAGGACTGAAAATCCTCGTGTCGTTGGTTCGATTCCGACCGAAGGCACCATATGCGGGTTTAGCTCATCTGGTAGAGCGCCACCTTGCCAAGGTGGAGGTAGCGAGTTCGAGCC
>CASGDD010000262.1 GCA_949300115.1 uncultured Oscillospiraceae bacterium
TCGAATACCGGCGGAAAATTTACTCCCGCTACGGCGGCAGGGAAGAGGATGAGTAAACGATGGATTTAATGTCAGTCATAGGCTGGATTGCGGGCATCGGGATGATCCTCTTCGGCATCCTGTTTGACAGCGGCACCGGCAGCCTGATCACCGAAAACCTGATCAACTTCTGGGACGTTCCCAGTGTGGCGGTCGTACTGGGCGGCGTCGTCGCCGCGCAGATGATCTCCTTCCCGCTCAAATGCTTTACAAAGATACCAAGGCATCTGAAGATTATCTTTTTCCCGACCAAGTATGTCCCCCAGGAGTACATCGTCGAGATCGTCGAGCTGGCCAAGGAGGCCCGCATCAACGGTCTGCTTTCGCTGGAGGGCAAGCTGGAGGATACCAAGGACCCCTTCCTCAAGAGCAGCATGATGCTGGTGGTCGACGCGGTCGAGCCGGAAAAGGTCAAGCAGCTGCTCGAGACCGAGCTCGATTACCTCGACGAACGGCATGCGCAGGACCGCGCCTTCTACGACAAGGCGTCCGCCTATGCGCCCGCCTTCGGTATGATCGGTACCCTGATGGGACTCATCAACCTCTTAAAACAGCTCAGCGACCCCGACGCGATTGCGCCCGCCATGGCGCTCGCGCTGGTCACCACCTTCTACGGCACCATCCTCTCCAACCTCGTCTTCACCCCCATCTCCAACAAGCTGCGGGTGCGGCATGAGGAGGAGTACCTCTGCAAGCTGATTATCGCTGAGGGGGTCGAGTCGATCCAGGCGGGCGACAACCCCCGCTTCATCGAGGAGAAGCTGACCCAGCTGATCCCCGGCTTCCTCGTCAAAAAGGGGCTGCCGGGCGCGCCCAGCGAGGATAGCGGCCGCGGCCGCGGCAGGCGGTAGGCCGTCCGTCCGGAGAGAATCCCGAAGGGAGGGAATGGGATGAGCAAAAAGCCGAGGCAGGAGGAAGACACCGGTACCTGGATGAACACCTACTCCGACCTGGTGACCCTGCTGCTGACCTTCTTCGTGCTGCTCTTCAGCATGTCGAGCGTCAGTGCCGAAAAGTGGGAGAGCTTTGTGACCGCCTTCTCGGCCCATCCGGGCGACGATACCGCCCAGGTGGTGCTCGACATGAACGCGCAGGGGGGCGGCGACGAGATCTACGCGGTGGCCGGCAATACCGACGATTTTCCCACCGGCGGCGCTCCCAGCGCGGGGGAACCGCTGCCCACCGATTTCAACAGTCTGTACAACTATCTGGAAAACTATGTGATGGAAAACAACCTCTCCAGCTCGGTGCAGGTCAGCCAGGGCGGGGAGAGCGTGGTCTATATCCGCTTCCAGAACAACATCTTCTTCGCGCCCGACCGCTATGAGATCCTGCCCGAGGCGTACGAGACGCTGAGCTTTGTCGGCGACTGCCTCGCGAGCGTGCAGGACGAGATCTACCTCATCAGCATCAACGGCCATACCGCCGCGGTCGACTACGACGGCTACGGGGTGTCCGACTGGATGCTCTCGAGCGAACGGGCGAGCAGCGTTGCGATCTATCTCGAGGACGAGAAGGCGATCGACGGGGATAAGCTGCGGCCGATGGGCTATGGCAACAACTACCCGGTCGAGTCGAACGACACCGCCGAGGGCCGCCAGCACAACCGCCGGGTGGATATGACCATCATCCGGCAGAGCGACGGCAACGAGGCGCTGCTCGACAGCGAGCTGGCGAGCCTCTTCGATCCCGATGAGTTCCCGCGCACCGGTGGCGCGATCGACATCCTCGAACCGGCTTCCGGCGCGGAGGAGGATGCGGACAGCTGACCGGCGCCATCGACAGTTCTTGATTCGTCAAAGCAAGGGGGCATGCATGTGCCGGAACAACTCTCACAAAGTCAGATCGACGCGCTTCTCCAGAAGATGAGCGCGGGCGAGATGAACGTCCAGGAAGAAAAGGTCAAGATCAAGGAATACGACTTTAAGTCCCCCAAAAAGTTTACCAAAGAGCAGTTCCGTTCGCTCGACAGCCTGCACGAGACCTTTGCCCGCATGGTGGCCTCCTACTTTTCCGCCCTGCTGCGCACCGTCTGTGAGCTCGAGGTGCTGCAGATCGAGGAACAGCGGTATTACGAATACAACAACGCGCTGCCCGACCTCTCGCTGGTTGGGGTGGTCGATATGAAGCCGGAGGACAAGCGGTATGACGAGGCGCGGATTGTCCTAAACCTCCCGATGGACGTCGGCTTCTATATGATCGATCGGGTGCTCGGCGGACCGGGGACCGGCTACAATTTCAGCCGCAACTACACCGACATCGAGATTGCCATCCTCTCGAACATCCTTTCAAGCATCACCAGCCGGCTGCAGGACACCTGGAACCATCACCTGGAGGTGGCCGCGACCCTGTCGGGGGTGGAAACCAACGCCCGGCTGCTGCAGGTCTTCGCGCCCAACGACGTGGTGGTCGTCATCATGATGAACGTCAAGCTGGGCGAGCATCTCGAAAGCTCGATGAACGTCTGTATCCCGGCCGAATTTCTCGAACAGGTGATCGACACCTTCAGCCTGCAGTTTGTCCATTCGAGCAAGCGCCCAGATCCCGAGAAGGAGCGGGCGAAGAAGCAGATCATCCTGGAGAATGTCTGCGAATCGGATATGGAGATCAAAGCGGTCTTCGACGAGTTCCCGCTCGAGCTGCGGGAGATCATGCAGCTCCAGCCGGATGACGTCATCCCGCTGGGCAAATCGATCGACAGCGAGATCTTGGTCAAGGTCGGCGGCATCCCCTGGTGCACCGCCAAGCTGGGCGAGTTCAAGCAGAAGAAGGCTATCAAGCTGCAAAATATTGTGAGTAACGGAGATGAGGAGATTCCATGGCAGACGAGCGTAACCAGTCCGGAAACCAGCCGGTAGAAGGTGGGGGGCTGTTGACCTCACTGGAGATTGATACCATCGGCGAAATTTTGAACATCAGCATGGGGTCGGCGGCGACGGCGGTTTCGACCATGCTCGATAAGCAGGTCATCATCTCCACCCCGACGGTCGAGCAGAAGAAGTTCCACGCGATGGACTATGCCGCGCTCGAACCGGCTATGCTGGTCAAGATCAACTATGTCGAGGGACTTTCCGGTTCCAACATCATGATCTTCCGTCAGCGGGATATGCAGATTATCCTCAACCTGCTGATGGGCAACACCGATCCCCCCAGCGACAACTTCGAGTTTGACGAGCTGAGCATGAGCGCCGCCTGCGAGGTCATGAACCAGATGATGGGCGCCTCGGCGACCGCGCTGTCCGATTTCCTCGGCCGTCCGATCAACATCTCCACCCCCGAACCGACCATCATCACCGAGGAAAAGAGCTACAGCGAGGCGGTCGGGGTCGAGGAGGGGGACGACATCATTGCCGTTTCCTTCCAGATCACGGTGGGGGATGTCATGGACAGCAGCTTCGCGAGCATTTTGAGCTATGAGCTTGTGAGGGAGATCGTCGGTCAGGTGATGGGCGAGACGGAGGAGCCCGAGACGGCCCCCGCCTCTGCCCCCGCGCCTGCTGCGGCCCCGGCTGCTCCGGCCGCACAGGCAGAGACGCCCGCCGTGCCCTCTGCCCCCGCGCCCATGCCCGCGCCGCAGCCCCAGGCGGCACAGAACCCGCCGGCGGATACACCGCCCGCGCAGCCGGGCTATGGGGCCTACGGACAGCCGCCCATGGGGCAGCCGGCCTATCCCGGTT
>CASGDD010000263.1 GCA_949300115.1 uncultured Oscillospiraceae bacterium
CGGGCATTCCTTCTCGCAGCGCTTGCAGCCGATACAGCCGGTCGTACAGACCTTGCGGGTGACCGCGCCCTTGTCCTTGTTGGAGCACTGGACCCAGACGCTGTTCGACGCCGGCAGGATATCGATGAGCTTTTTGGGGCAGGCTTTGGCGCAGAGGCCGCAGCCGATGCACAGCCGGCGATCGACCACCGCCACCCCGTCGACGATATGAATCGCGTCGTTCGGGCAGACACGGACACAATCGCCGAAGCCGAGGCATCCGAAGTCGCAGGCGCCCCTGCCCGAGAAGGTCAGGTTGCAGGCCGCGCAGGAGGGGATGCCGGTGTATTCCATCTTGTTGGAGGTCTTGGGGTCAGCGCCCGAGCAGGTGCCCTTGCAGCGCACCACCGCGACCTTCGCTTCGACATCGCCCGCCGCGACACCCAGCAGCTCGGCAATGCCCTGGGCGACACCCGCCGCGCCGGGGACGCAGAGGTTGGTCGCCGCGCCCGATTCGATGATCGCCTTGGCATAGTCGTCGCAGCCGGCATAGCCGCAGGCGCCGCAGTTGGCGCCCGGCAGCAGCTCACGGACCTGGCCGATGCGCTCGTCCTCCTTGACCTCCATCACCTTGGAAGCCACCGCGAGGATCACACCGCAGATCAGGCCGAGCACCGCCACCACGACAACGGACAGGATAATCATAGTCGTCATAGTTATCGCCCCTCCTTATGCGAACAGACCCTCGACGACGCCGGCAAAGCCGGTGAAGGACAGCGAGACGATCGACGCCGCAATCAGCGTGATCGGCAGCCCCTGCAGCGCCTTGGGGATGTTGTTGCGTTCGATGCGCTCGCGGACACCCGAGAACATGATGAGCGCGACCATGAAGCCGACGCCGCCGCCAAAGCCGTTGACGACCGACTCGATGAAGCCGTAGCCCTCGTCGATGTTGAGCAGCGCGACACCGAGGACGGCGCAGTTGGTGGTAATGAGCGGCAGGTAGATGCCGAGCGCCCGATAGAGGGGCGGCATATACCGCTTGAGCGCCGTCTCAACCAGCTGCACCAGCGCGGCGATGACGATGATGAAGACGATGGTGTTGAGGTATTCGAGCCCATTGGGGGCCAGGATGAACTGGTAGATCGGCTGGGTCACGGCGGACGCGAGGGTCATGACGAAGATGACCGCGCCGCTCATGCCGACGGCCGAGCTGAGCTTTTTGGAGACGCCGAGGAAGGGGCAGATGCCGAGGAACTGGGAGAGGACGAAGTTCTCGGTCAGGACGGCGGTGAAGACGATAATGAGGATTTCACGCATCATTTGTCCTCAGCCTCCTTTCCTTCCGCCGCCTTGTCTGCGGCCTGGTCCTCCAAGACCTCCGCTTCCAGCTCCGCCTTCGCGACGCGGGCCTCCTCGACGGGGGATTCCTCCTTCGAGGCGCAGCTCTTGCAGCCGCTGCAGGCGCTCGCCGCCGGACAGCTCTGGCAGCTGAGCTCGGCCCGCTTCTGGCCGGTGCGGTCACAGTAGAGGTTCATCACCGCCATCAGGCAGCCGAAGACGAAGAAGCCGCCCGACGGGAGGATGAGGATGAGCATCGGATCGATGAGGTTCGCGGTGATGGGGATGCCGAACCAGGTGCCGTTGCCGAGAATCTCCCGGACCGAGCCCATCATCAGCAGCACCATCGTAAAGCCGAGTCCCATGCCGATGCCGTCGATGATCGAAGCGCCCACCGGGTTCTTCGAGGCGAACATCTCGGCGCGGGCGAGGATGATGCAGTTGACGACGATCAGCGGCAGATAGATGCCGAGCGCGTCGTTGACCGAGGGGAAGAACGCCTGCACCAGCATCTGGATGATGGTGACGAAGCCGGCGATGACGGTGACATAGGCGGGGATACGCACCCGCTCGGGGATCAGGTCTTTAATCAGCGAGATGACGAGGTTGGAGCCGACCAGCACGAAGGTGGTCGAAAGCCCCATGCCGATGCCGTTGACCGCCTGGGTGCTGACGGCGAGGGTCGCACAGGTGCCGAGCACCAGCCGGAGCACCGGGTTCTCCTGGAAAATACCGAGCAGGAAAATCTTTTTGTAGTCGGTCTTGGATTTCTGTGCCATCAGGCGATACCTCCTTCCGCAAAGGCTTTCAGCGCGTTGTTGACCGCCAGCGTGACCGCGCGGGAGGAGGTCGAAGCGCCCGCGACCGAGAGGATCTCGCTCTCGCCGGGGGTCCCGCTCTTGATGACGCTGAGCTCGCCGTTCGCGCCGTTCTTGCCGGTGTACTGGTCGAGGTAGCTGCGGTCGGAGGTCTTGAGTCCGAGACCGGGGGTCTCATCCGACTGCAGAATCTTGGCCGCGATGACATTGCCCTCGGCGTCGATGCCGACCATCACCTGGATGGGGGTCGAGGAATAGCCGACCGCCTGGGCGGTGATCGCCGCGCCGGCGCCGTTGTTGGCGACATAGTAGTCGACGAGGTTGTACTTCGCGACGAGGTCGGCGTTGCCGAGATCGGTGAAGTCGTCCGCCTCGGGCAGCACCTCCAGCCGGGACTGGCGGGCCGTCTCCACCTGCAGGGCGGCAATCCGGTCCTTGGTCAGCGCGTTGCTGAGCCCCAGAAGCAGCGCCGTCACGAGACAGATGATGGTGAGTACCGCGGTCGGGACAAGCACGCCCTCCGCACCGCGCAGGTTCAGTTTCTGCTTCATGCCTTAGCACCTCCAAACGGGCGGCTGCGGGTCAGCCGGTCGACGAAGGGGCAGAGGATGTTCATCAGCAGGATCGCGTAGGAAACACCCTCCACCGACGAGGAGAAGAAGCGGATGAGGCAGGTCAGCAGGCCGCAGCCGATGCCGAAGACAACCTTGCCCACCGGGGTGATCGCCGAGGTGGTGTAGTCGGTCGCCATGAAGATGGCGCCCAGCATCACACCGCCCGAGAGGATCTGCACCAGCGGATCGCGGCCGGTAAGCAGCGAGAAGATCGCGACCGTACCGATGAAGGCCAGCGGCACATGCGGCTGGATGACCTTGCGGAACAGCAGATAGATGCCGCCCACGATCAGCGCCGCCGCGCAGGTCTCACCGAGCGAGCCGCCCTGATAGCCGATGAACATCTGCCAGAGGCTGGGCATCTCGCCGGCGGTGCCGTGCCCCAGCATATCGAGGACGGTCGCCGAAGCGGTCGCGTCCGCACCCACCGGCGCGGTCCAGGTGGTCATCTGCACCGGGAAGGAGAGCATCAGCACGATACGGGCGGTCGCCGCCGGGTTGGCGAAGTTCTGGCCGATGCCGCCGAACAGCCCCTTGACGATGACAATCGCGACAAAGTCGCCGATGACGACCATCCACAGCGGGATCGAAACCGGCAGGCAGAAGGCCAGCAGGATGCCGGTCACCGCGCAGGAGAGATCGGAGATCGTCTGCGGGCGTTTGGTGATCATGTTGAGTAAGTACTCGAAGATAAAGCAGGCCGCGACCGATACGCCGGTCACCAGCAGCACCCGCACCCCGAAAATGATCTCCGCACAGATGAGGGCGGGCAGCAGCGCGATGCAGACGTCAAGCATGATCGAGCTGGTGGACGCCTTGTCCTGCAGATGGGGCGAGGATGTTACCATCAATTTTTCTTCCATCCCATCACACCTCCTCTACGATTTCTTGGCCGCCTGGGCGGCACGCAGCATCGCCTTGCCCATCCGGATCGACTGGACGAGCGGGCGTTTGGCCGGGCAGTTGAAGGAGCAGGTGCCGCATTCCATGCAGAGCCCGACCTTCAGCCGCGCGAGCGCGTCGGTGTCGCCCGCCTCCCTGGCCTGGTCAAGCTCGAGCGGCATCAGCTTCATCGGACAGCCGCGGACACAGCGGCCGCAGCGGATGCAGGCGGTCGGCTGCTTGAGGGTCGCCTCCTCCTCGTCGAGCGCGAGGATGGCGTTGTTGTTCTTGAGGATGGGGTAGTTCTCGTCCGGAATGGCGATACCCATCATCGGGCCGCCCATCAAAAACTTCCTGGGCGGTTTGCGATAGCCGCCGCAGAAGGCCATCACGTCGGCAATCGAGGTCCCGATCGGCACGAAGATGTTCTTCGGCTCGGCCACCGCGCCGCCGTCGATGGTCAGCCGCTTCTGCACCAGCGGCATCCCCGTCTTGAGATACCGGTTGAGGAAGCCGACCGACCCGATGTTCATCACCAGCACCCCGACGTCGCCCGGCAGCTTGCCCTCCGGCACGACCCGCCCGGTCACCTCGTAGATAAGCACCTTCTCCGCGCCCATCGGGTAGCTCTGGGGCAGCGTCTGGACGTTGATGTCCTGGTAGCTCGCCAGCTGCTCGTAGAACTTCTGGATCGCCTTCGGCTTGTTCGCCTCGATGGCGATGACCACCTGCTTTAAATCCAGCATCTCCTTGAGATACTTCATCCCATGCACGATGTCCAGCGTGCTCTCGATCGCCTCGCGGTAGTCGGAGGTGATGTACGGTTCACACTCGGCGCCGTTGACGATGAGGGTGTCGATCTCGTCGAGATTCTTCGCGTTGAGCTTGACATGGGTGGGGAATCCGGCGCCGCCGAGGCCGACCAGGCCGGAATCGCGCACCGCGTTAAAAAATTCCTCGCGGGTCTTGATCTTGGGCGGCGCAATCGCCGGGTCGGGCTCCATCTTGCCGTCCGACTCGATGGTCACCGCCATCGACCGGCTGCCGTTCGAGAGCAGAATCTCCCCGACTGCCTTGACCGTCCCCGACACGCTCGCGTGGATGGGCGCCGCGACATAGCCGGTGGTTTCGCCGATCAGGGTACCGACCTTGACGGGGTCCCCGACCTTGACAACAGGTTTGCAGGGTGCGCCGATATGCTGGGACATCGGCAGCACAACTGTGGCAGGTGGCGGCATCTGTACGGTCGCCATCTCGGCCGTATGCTTGCGATGCGGCACATGCGCACCGCCATGCGACCGTTTCCGAATGAAGATAGCCAATCCTTTTCCCTCCGTCTCATACTGTTATTGCGGATGATGCTTCCCCCCGGGGGAGGACGATCGGGAGACACGCCCGAGCGCCGGCAGAATGGTGCGTACCACCCATCCATTGATGGCACCCATCGCCGTGCCGGCGATCAGCACAAAGGGGAGATACCCCCATGCGGCCGCACTCCCAATCAGAAGTGACGCGGCCAGAAGCTGGCCGAGATTATGGGTCACAGCGCCAAGGACGCTGACAAAGAGATAGGAAAAGCGGGCATGCGGCGCGCGCATACAGAGCACCATCACCGCCGCGGAGAGCAACCCGCCGGTCATGCTGAGGGTACCGGCCACCGGCCCCCGCATAAGAAAAACAAACATCGATTTGATGAAAGCAATGAGCATGGTACGGGATATCGAACCGCCTGCCGCCGCGTAGAGCACCACCAGGTTGGAAAGCCCGAGCTTGGCGCCCGGCGGCAGAAAGGGCAGCTGGGGCAGAAGCCCCTCGAGAAAGCTCAGCGCAATCGCGAGCGCGGCCATCACCCCGACCCAGGCCACATCCCGGGCCGTCAGCTTGTGCAAAGCACCATCCCCTCATCCGCCGCCATCCCGCCCGAAAGCCTGGCATGATCCCGGGATTATCCGGCAACTGCGTCCACCTGTCCGTCCGATTCTTCGCCGGGCAGGATCTCGAGCGCCATCTCGGCCGGCAGGCAGACAATCGTCTCGCCCGCCTGGGTGATCCTGCCGGTGCGCACACACACCTGGTCGGGACAGTCGGAGCGTTCGACCCAGACCGCGCCGTCCTCGATGCGGACGGTCAGGCTCCCGTCCTCCCACGCCAGCTCGAGCGTCTTCGACTCGGCCAGCGGATAGTCGCGCGTCTCCCCGCCGAAGGTCAGCCGGACCCGTTCGCCCGCCCCCTTCGGCCAGAGGAGCAGCACCAGCGCGAGCGCCAGAATCCCGCCGATGAGCCAGAGATCCCGGCGATGGATATACTCACGCACCCGTCGGCCCCCCTGTCTGGAGCACAAAATGTTCGGACTGGAGGGTAAAGAGCTGGACGGCGTCCCCGAAAAGCTCCACCCTGCCATCCTTTCCAATCAAAATGGCCGACAGCCCCAGGGCCTCTGCCTGCCGGCGGGCCTCCTCCTGTCCCAGGACGAACAGCCAGGTCGACTGCCAATCGCAGTCGGCGCCGTTCTCCCCGAGGACGCTGGCCGACCAGAGGTCGCTCTCGGCCGGGTAACCGGTACGCGGGTCGAGGATATGATGATAGCGCTCCCCGTCCCATTCGCTGTACCGCTCATAGCCGCCCGAGGTCGAGAGAATCCCCTCCCGCATCCGCAGCGTTCCCACCGAGGCGTCCTGACCGCTCGGGTCGCGCAGCGCAACCCGAAAGCTATCCCCGTCCGGGCGTCCGCCCATCGCGAGGATGTTGCCGCCCATCGAGACAATCGCGTGTTCGACACCCGACGCCCGATAGAACGCCTGCAGCCGGTCGAGCGCCGCCCCCTTGCCGATGCCGCCGAGATCGATCCCCTGCCCCGCTTCGGGCAGATAGGCGGTCCCCGCCTCGGGATCGAGCTGGAGGGTACGGTAGTCGACCTTTTCGAGCCGCCCGGCAATCGCGTCCGCCTCGGGCGGATGGAAATCCTCCCCCCCGATGTCCCAGAGGGTGGTCAGCGGATAGAGGGTGATGTCGAACAGTCCTCCCGTCCGATCCCCGGCCTCGACCGCCCGTTCCAGCAGCGCCATCGTCTCGTCGCTCACCGCGACCGGATGATCCCCCGCCGCTTCGGTGATCGCGAGGATCTCGCTGCCCTCCCGGTAGGCAGACAGACGGTTCTCCATCTCGGTGACCACACGGGCCGCCTCGGATGTTACCGCCTCCCCCGACGCCTCGCCGGCGGTATAGACGGTCTGCTCCAGCACGGTATCCATCACAAAATGGGTGCTCCGCACCGCCGTCAGCCCGGCGTCCCGCCCAGCCAGCCAGAGGGTCACGCCCACCAGCACCACACCCAGCGCCGCCAACAGCACCCATTGGATGCGGCGGCTCTGCCGCTGCCACACAGGGCATCGCCCTCCCTCTCCGGTTCTGGCCCCAAAGAGCCGTTTCGAACCTTCCGTTCGAACACTCTTATTGTAATGTACCGCGACTTTTTTTGCAAGATGAATAAATTTTTAACAAAATTCTCGAATCC
>CASGDD010000264.1 GCA_949300115.1 uncultured Oscillospiraceae bacterium
GCCCCGGGATCACCGGGCGGGTTTCGCCCGCAGAGAGCAGGAGGAAACGGTATGAACGATCTCGAAAGACGGATCAAGGCGAAGATTCCCGGCCCGGACACCGGGATCGAGGTGCGCAAGTCGATCTGCACCATCTGCGACCCGATGACCCAGTGCGGTCTCGATGTCTTTGTCAAGGACGGCAAAATCCTCAAGGTGGAGGGGAGCGAAGGCCATCCCTACAACCGCGGTGCCCTCTGTCCGAAGGGCGCCTCCACCCGCCAGTATGTCTACAGCGAGGACCGGCTGAAGACCCCGCTGAGGCGGGTCGGGCCGCGCGGCTCGGGTGCGTTTGAGCCGATCAGCTGGGAGGAAGCGCTCGATACCATCGCGCAGAAATGTCTCGAGGCCAAGGCGGACTATGGCCCCGAATCGGTCGTCTTCTTCTCGGGCTACACCAAATTCTTCCGCCCCTTTTTAAAGCGGATGGCCCTCTCCTTTGGCTCGCCCAACTACTGCACCGAGTCGTCCACCTGCCATCAGGCGACCGCGCTCGCCCAGAAGCTCACCTTTGGCCAGGGGGGCGGACCGGACATCAAAAACACCGAATGCCTCATCGTCTGGAGCGCCAATCCCTTCTACACCAACCCGGGGAATGGAAAGAATATCCAGGCGGCGCTCGACCGCGGCATGAAGATGATCGTCGTCGATCCCAGGCTCACCCCGACGGCGGCCAAGGCGACCCTCCATCTCCAGCTCCGCCCGGGCACCGACGGCGCGCTCGCCCTCGCGATCGGGCATCTGCTGATCAAAGAGGGGCTGTATGACGCCGATTTCTGCCGGGATTACACCTACGGCTTTGAGGACTACAAAAAGCTGGTCGCCGACTGCACCCCCGCGTGGGCGGAGGAGCGGACGGGGGTACCGGCCAGCCGGATTGTCGAGGCGGCCCGGATGATCGGCCGGGCGAAGAGCGCCTGTGTCCTGCCGAGCGCCTCCCCCGTCGTCCACCACACCAACGGGGTGCAGAACTACCGCGCCATCTTCTCGCTGATTGCCATCACCGGCAACTTCGACCGTCCGGGCGGCAACTGCGTCAAGGTGGAGAGCTATCTGCATGTCACCGGCGGCATCGCGACCAACGAGCACAAATTCGAGCTGTCGGCCGATCCTTCGAAGATGGCGAAACGGGTGGGCGAGGAGGTCTATCCCGTCTGGATGGAGAGCCTGCCGGGCGAGGCGCAGGCGATGTGCGTCCCCGAACAGCTGCGCACCGCCGACCCCTACCCCATCCGGGTCATCCTCGGTTTCGGCATGAACTACCGCATGTGGCCGGATTCGGATGGATTTTTGAAGGCGATCGATGAGAAACTCGATTTCCTCGCGGTCACCGACCTGTTCATGACCGATACCTGCCGCCATGCCGACATCGTGCTGCCCGCCTGCTCCTCCCTCGAGCGGTATGAGCTGCGCTGCTACGGCATGAACTACATCCAGCTGGCCTCGCCGGTCATCGACAAGCTCTACGACAGCCGTTGGGACCTCGATATCATCTTCGAGCTCGCCCGCCGGATCTGCCCCGAGGATACCCTGCTCTGCTCGGGCTATGAAAGCTGCATCAACTACATCCTCGAGCCGAGCGGGCTGACCTTTGAGGAGCTCAAAAAGCATCCGGGCGGCATGTTTGTGCCCCATCCGCTGCCCTATATCCCCAAAAAGTATGAGAAGGAGCCGTTAAAGACCCCGAGCGGCAAGGTTGAGCTGCGGTCGAAGGTGCTCGAGAAGTACGGCGAGAAGCCGGGTCTGGAGTCGCTGCCGGTCTACCATCCGCCCAAATATTCGAAGGAAGCGGCGCCCGAGATGGCGAAGGAGTATCCGCTCATCCTCAACAGCGGCTCCCGCCTGCCGATGTTTGTGCATACCCGCACCTACCGGCTGTCCTGGACCTCCAGCCTGCGTCCGAATGCCCCGTCGGCCGATCTCAGCCCGACCGACGCGAAGAGCTTTGGCGTCGCCGAGGGCGACCGCATCCGGGTGTCCACCCCCTTCGGTTCGATCGAACTCACCGCCCATATCACCGGCATGGTGCAGCCGGGTGTCGTGCACATCTACCACGGTTCGAGCAAGGCGGACGTCAACGAGCTGTTTGAGTACGGCTATGGCGACCCGATTTCCGGCTTCCCCGGCTATAAATCGGCGCTCTGCAAGCTCGAGAAGATCGAGGGATAGGAGGGATTGTGATGAAAGAGCTGCTGCTCAATATCGACCGCTGTGTCGGCTGCGGCGCCTGTGTCGTCGCCTGCATGGACCAGAATGACATCTACCCCGAGAAGGGCACCCCCGCCTTCCGGCGGATCTACCAGATCGAGGAGGGGGAGTATCCGAACACGGTGATCCACTACCTCTCGGCCGGCTGCAACCACTGCGAGGATACCCCCTGCATCGCCGGCTGCCCGACCGGCGCCATCTCGAAGGATCCCGAGACCCACGCGGTCGTCGTCAACCGGGATCTCTGCATTGGCTGCCACAGCTGCGCGCTCGCCTGCCCGTTCGGCGTCCCCCGCTACGATCTCGAGGACAAGATGTACAAGTGCGGGCTGTGCAACGACCGCGTCAAGGCGGGGCTCAAGCCGGCCTGCGTCCGCGTCTGCCCCTTCGAGGCGCTCACCTTCGAGGAACCCAACGAGACCCAGGGGGAGAAGGAACTAAAACACCTCGCCGGCATCGTCGCGGCCTCCCACAAAGCGGTGTAGCCGATGGGAAAGCGTGCGGTTCTCATCGGCAACGGCGGCGCGGCGGTCGAATGTATGCTCGCGCTGCGCAGATATGGCTATGACGGGCGGATCGATGTCTTCGCCGAGACCGATCTGCCGGTCTACAACCCGATGCTCACCAGCTACTATGCCGCCGGCAAGATCGACTATCCGGTGATGTTCCCCTACGGCAACGACCTGTCGGTCTTCGACCGGGCGGAGGCGGTGTTCCATCCCCGCTGCCCGGTCACCCGGCTGGATGGGCGGGGCCACCTTGTCGAGACGGCGGATGGGGACATCTACCCCTTCGACCACTGCCTCATCGCGTCGGGGGCGCGGGCGTTCGTCCCCCCCTTCCCCGGCAGCGATTCGAGGCGGATGTTCACCATGCGCACAGCGGCCGACGCGGTCGCGGTGCATGAGGCGATGAAGGCGTTACAACCCCGCAAGGCGCTGGTGGTCGGCGCGTCGATGGTCGGCATCAAGCTGGTCGAGCTGTTCTACAAGGCGGGGGTCGACTGCGTTTTGGCCGATATGGCCCCCTCTATCTTCCCCCTCGCCGCCTCCGAGCGCTGTGCCCATTACATCGAGGACCGGCTGCGCCGGAAGGGCATCGGCCTGCTGTTCGGCGCCGGCATCGAGCGGCTGGAGGAGACCGAAAGCGGGGTGCGCGCCTATTTCAAGGGCCTCCCCGACCCGGTCGAGGCGGACATCGTCATGATGTGCATCGGCGTGCGGGCGAACCTCGATTTTGTCGACAAGGAGGAGATCGCCTGCAAACAGGGGGTGCTGATCGACACCCACATGCGATCGAATCTCCCCGGCATCTACGCGGCGGGCGACTGCGCACAGGGCTACAACCTGCTCACCGGCGAGAGGCAGATCATCGGCCTGTGGGCGAATGCCCGGATGCAGGGCAAAACCGCCGGCGCCAACATGGCGGGGGCGGATGTCCAGTACCCCGGCGAGATTCTCCACAACATCACCCACTTTATGGGGATGGATTTCATCGGGCTGGGGGATGTGAAGGAGCACACCGATGTCCGGCAGGCGATGAACGACCGGCAGTATGCCGAGCTGTTCTACCGCGACGGGGAGCTGGTCGGCGCGAACTTTGTCGATCTCATCGAATCGAGCGGCGTCCTCAAGGCCGCGATGCGCCGCGCCCTCATCGCGCAGGATCACCTCCCCGCCGAGGGGCCGACGGTGACGGTGCAGAAGTATCTGCTCCAGGAGCTTGAGAAGATGCTGTAGCGTAGCGATTGCAGGATTT
>CASGDD010000265.1 GCA_949300115.1 uncultured Oscillospiraceae bacterium
CGAGACCGCGACGATTCCGCCGGAGGAGGCGATGCCCGCCGTCGAGATGGAGGGGCCGCCGCCCGAACGGGAGATGGTTTCCCACCCGGCGGACAAACCGCCTGCCGCCCCACCGCCCGCCGCGCCGGCCGCTTCACCGGCCCGGAAGGAGGGCAAGCCGGTCGATTTTGTCAAGCTCGACTGCTGGCCGGAGGTGCTTGCCACCCTGGCCCGCACCAATCCGGCGCTCTATGGAACCTTGGGGGAGTCCGCCTGCTATGTCGGCGGCGACCTCGCCCTCATCGACAGCGGCGATCGGATGTTTTTCCAGCTGATCCGCTCGAACGACTACGCCAAAAAGAGTCTCAGGGCGGCGATCGAACAGCATACCGGCCGCAAATACCGGCTGGGGCCCTACCGGCCCGAGCCCAAGACGGAGGAGGCGAAGCCCGACCGGTTGGGCGAACTGCTCGGGCGGGCCCGCGCGGCCGGCATCCCCGTCCATGAAGAATAACAGGCCGGGGTGACCCGGCGATCCTGTCACAAGTAGGAGGAAGCAAGATGAAGGCAAGATTACCGAAGGAATACCGCGGCGGAGGCGGCGGAGATATGAATTCGATGCTGCGCCAGGCGCAGAAGATGCAGGAGGAGATGGGCCGCATCCAGGCGGAGGTCGAGGCGAAGGAATTTTCGGCCAAGGCGGGCGGCGGTGCCGTCGAGGTGACCTGCAGCGGCAAGAAGGAGATCACGAAGATCACCATCCAGCCGGACGTCGTCGATCCGGAGGATGTCGAGATGCTGGAGGATCTCATCATGGGCGCCGCCAACGAGGCGCTGCGCGCGGTGGACGCCGAGATGGAAGAGAAGATGGGCAAGGTCACCGGCGGGCTGGGCATCCCGGGGATGATGTAGCATGGCGGCAACCGGACCGGCTCTGCCGCTTGTGCGGCTCATCGAGCAGTTTGAGCGCCTGCCGGGCATCGGCCACAAGACCGCCCAGCGGCTTGCCTTTCATGTTCTCTCGCTCGACAAGGAGCGGGCGGAGGCGTTTGCCCAGGCGATCCTCGACGCCCATCAGCAGCTGCACAACTGCAAGATCTGCCAGAATATCACCGACCAGGAGATCTGCCCCATCTGTGCCGACCCGACCCGCGACCGTTCGGTAATCTGTGTCGTTGAGGATTCGAAGGATCTCATCGCGCTCGAGCGCACACGGGAATATCACGGGCTCTACCATGTGCTGCATGGACTCATCTCGCCGATGGAGGGCATCGGCCCCGATCAGCTCTATATCAAAGAGTTGCTGCTGCGCATCGGCGAGGGGGAGGTCAAGGAGGTCATCATGGCCACCAACCCGACCGTCGAAGGGGAAGCCACCGCCATCTACCTCTCCCGGCTGCTCAAGCCGCTGGGGGTCAGGGTGACCCGGCTGGCCTATGGCATCCCGATGGGCGGCGACCTCGAATACGCGGATGAGGTGACCCTTTTCCGTGCGCTGGAAGGCAGGAGCGAGCTTTGATGCATCTGAAAAAGCTCCTTCAATCGGAGGAGCTCCGCAAATTTCTCAAGTTCGGCATCACCGGGGTGATGAATACCCTGATCGATTTTATCGTCTACACCCTCTGCGTGTCGCTGACAAGTCTCAATGTCTTCGCGTCGCAGGTGCTTGGCTATGCCTGCGGCACGCTCAACAGCTATATTGTCAACCGCAGCTGGACCTTCCACAGCCGCAAACGGTTTTTCTCGGGCGAGATGGCGAAATTTCTGATCGTCAATCTCATTACACTGGGGGTTTCCCTCGTCGTGATGGGATGGCTGCGGTCGACCTTTGCGCTGCATGAAATTCTGCTCAAGCTGCCGGTCACCGGTGTCACGATTGTGCTCAACTTCACCCTTTCCCGGCTGTGGGTGTTTCGGGGCAGCGGAAAGGGACAGGATTCCCATTGACATTTCCGCGTTTTGTGGTAGGATATGGGATAACGACCGTACAGCCGTCCGGTGCGCACCGGGCGGGCCGCAGGGAAACGGGAGGCCTTCCCGGGAACGGCTGCGGGCAGCCTGAAGGCCAAAAGACCGCCGAAGGAGGGAATCTGGGTGGACAAAGTCAATACCAAAACGATCGCCCAGAACCGGCAGGCGCGGCATGAATACTTCGTGCTGGATACCTATGAAGCGGGCATCGAGCTGTGCGGTACCGAGGTCAAATCGATCCGCGCGGGCACGGTGAGTCTCAAGGAATCCTGGTGTGAAATCCGGGATGGGGAGATGTTTGTCCGCCAGATGCATATCGCGCCCTACGAACAGGGCAACATCTTCAACCGCGATCCGCTGCGCGACCGGCGGCTGCTGCTGCATAAAAATGAGATCCGCAAGCTGTATGGCGAGGTCCGCCAGCAGGGGCTCACCCTCATTCCGCTCTCGCTCTATTTCAAGGGCAGCCGGGTGAAGGTGGCGGTCGGGCTCTGCAAGGGCAAAAAGACCTATGATAAACGGGAGGCCATCGCCCAGCGGGATGCCAAGCGGGCGATCGACCGGGCGATGAAAGCCGGCAGAGGTTAACCGGGCCGGATACGGATGGGACAGCCATCCGTTCGATAGGGGGGCGTAAAGGTTTCGACGGGGATCTGGAATCATGGTAAGCGCGTAGAGCCGCAGAACTCTTCAATCTGCACCCTAAACATTAAAGGACAACAATAAAGTTGCCTTAGCGGCCTAGTGCCGCTCATCCGCCCCGGCAGGACCACGGGCCGGGAACGGGTGTCATCTGAGTGGTGAACGTCCCATCCCCTCTCCCCGGAGGGTGGGATGTATCAGGGGATACCAAACCGTCTAGCCTGTTTATCGGCGATGCGGCGCGGGAATTTTAAAAGATAAACTACACGCGTAGAAAGCTGTGAGGATGGGTTTTCGGACACGGGTTCAATTCCCGTCGCCTCCACCACAAGAAAACCGCAATTTTGATACAATGGGTATCAGGATTGCGGTGCTTTCTTTTTGCCTAAAAGCCCTGATTGCAAGAGAATTCTGGCTTTTATCGGTCCCAGCCGCTGCCAGATAAAGCGATAGCCTGTCGACAACCCAGTCCGCAAAGGCGCTGGGTAGCAGCAGGCTATCATTTCATCTTTGCAGGTTAAAAGGAAGTCTAATAGAGCTTTAATTGGCAGAAAAATGTTCGCCTACAATCGCATTCAACTGAGAAGCAATTTCGGAAAATTCTTGATTTAAGTCAAGCGTTCGGACGCTAATCTTGTTGCCACTCATCTGATATCTGTTATCCGGTTGAATAGCTTCATCCGTTGCCGCATAGAGCAACATACCGGAAACTGTATGCGGCCTACTGCCAAACTCCGCATCCTTGTTCTTGACATAGGTAAAAATCTGATACAGATTGCTGGAATGAAGCGTGTAGACATTGTATTGAGTTTGCGTGGTATGCGTGTAATACTTGGCATCGATGATCAATACCTCATTACCTCTTGTGAGCATGATGTCACTCTGCATGACCGGCAGCATCGTCCCAATCCCATCATCCAAAGCCCATGGAATCCGTGAAGCCGTTGCCGTCACTTGCGGACATTCCTTGGCATAGTATTCGAGGATGAATTTCTCATACAGGCGGTTCATACGCTGCTCATCGACGAAAGAAGCCAACTTATATTCTCCGGAGTCTGTGGTCAGAAGCATTCCTTCCAGAATGAGTT
>CASGDD010000266.1 GCA_949300115.1 uncultured Oscillospiraceae bacterium
TTCGCGTCCGGGATTTTTGGCGCGCTTGAAGGGATTCGAACCCCCGACCTGCCGCTTAGGAGGCGGCCGCTCTATCCTACTGAGCTACAAACGCAGGATGAGGAACCGGAACAAACCGTTCCCTGTGATTCCCCATTATAAACGATTGGCGGGCTGCCGTCAATCTTTGCCGCCAAAGAGATCCTTCAGTTTGTCGAAGAATCCCCGGCGCTTCTCGTAGTTGCGCTCATCCAGCGTCTTCTCAAACGCCTTGAGCGCTTCCTTCTGCTGGAAATTGAGCTTCTTCGGCACCTCGAGGGTCACCCGCACCAGATGATCGCCCCGGCCGCGGCCGTTGACATAGGGGATGCCCTTGCCGCGCATCCGGAAGACGGTGCCCGGCTGGGTGCCCTCCGGCACATTGTAGCGGATCTTGCCGTCGACCGTCGGCACGGTGATCTCATCGCCGATGGCACACTGGGCATAGGTCAGCGGCACATCACACCAGACGTCATAGCCGTCCCGCTCGAAGATCGGGTCGGGTCGGACATTGACGGTGACATTGACGTCGCCCGACGGGCCGCCGTTGCGTCCGGCGTCCCCCTGCCCCCGCAGGACAAAGGTCTGCCCATCGTCGATACCGGCCGGCACCGAGACCTCCAGCTTTTTGCTGACCCGTACCCGTCCCGAACCGGAACACTTTTTGCAGGGATCGCGGATGATCCGGCCCTTGCCGCCGCAGCGGCTGCAGGTGGTGGTCGACTGCATCATCCCGAACGGCGTCCGCTGGGAGACCCGCACCTGGCCGGTGCCGCCGCAGTCGGGACAGACGTCGGCCGACGAGCCGTTCGCCGCGCCGCTGCCGTGGCAGTCGGGGCAGGTCTCCATCCGGGTGATGGTGATCTCCCGCTTGCAGCCGTGCGCCGCCTCCATAAAGGAGATGGAAATCGAGGTGCGGATATCGCTGCCCTGCACCGGTGCGTTCGGGTTGCGGGTGCGTCCCCCGCCGCCAAACCCGCCGAAGCCGCCGAAAAAGCTGTCGAAGATATCCCCCAGGTCGAAATCGACGTTGCCGTTAAATCCCGCGCCCGCGCCGCCCGCGCCGTAGCTGGGGTCGACCCCCGCGTGCCCGAACTGGTCATAGCGGGCGCGTTTGTCCTTGTTGGACAGCACCTCATAGGCCTCGCTGGCCTCTTTGAACTTTGCCTCGGCATCCTTGTCGTCCGGATGGAGGTCGGGATGGTACTGTTTGGCGAGCTTGCGGTAGGCGCTCTTGATCTCGTCCTCACCGGCGTTCCTGCTTACCCCCAGTACCTCATAATAATCGCGTTTATCGGCCATGCAGCCACCCTCCAGCCAGGGGCGCGGCCGGATTGCCCGGTCCCGCTCCGCCTTGTTCTATCCTGCCCCGCTCCCCGCGCCCGTCTGCCGCAGCGGCGGGAATGGGGTGGGGCAGACCGAACGAAAAGCCGGCATACCCTCGCGGATATGCGGCCTCCGTTCCCGCCGTCCGATGATGGACGGGCGCTTACCTGCTATTTGTTGTCGTCGTCGACCTCACGGAAATCGGCGTCGACGACATTGTCGTCCTTCGGCGCGCTGCCGGTATTCGCCTGGCCGCCCGCCGCCTGGCTGGGATCGAAGCCGGCGCCCGGCGCACCCTGCGGATTGGCCGCCTTGTAGACCTTCTCGGAGACCTCGTAGAACTTCTTCTGGAGATCCTCCTGTTTCTGCTTGATGGCCGCGATATCGCTGCCCTTGAGCGCCTCTTTGAGCGCGTCGATCTTGGCGTTTAACTCGCTCTTATCCGCCGCGTCGATCTTGTCGCCCAGCTCCTCGATCGTCTTCTCCGACTGGTAGACCATCTGATCGGCGTTGTTGCGGGTGTCGACCTCCTCCTTGCGCTTCTGGTCCTCGGCCGCATACTGCTCGGCCTCCTTGACCGCCTTCTCGATGTCCTCCTTGGACATGTTGCTCGAGGAGGTGATGGTGATCTGCTGCTCCTTGCCGGTGCCCAGATCCTTGGCCGAAACGTGGACGATGCCGTTCGCGTCGATATCAAAGGTCACCTCGATCTGCGGCACACCGCGGCGGGCCGGGGCGATGCCGTCGAGATGGAACATGCCGAGCGACTTGTTGTCACGGGCAAACTCACGCTCGCCCTGCAGCACATGGACCTCGACCGACGTCTGGTTGTCGGCAGCGGTCGAGAAGATCTGGCTCTTTTTGGTCGGGATGGTGGTGTTGCGTTCGATGATGCGGGTGCAGACACCGCCCAGCGTCTCGATGCCGAGGGAGAGGGGGGTGACGTCGAGCAGCAGCAGTCCCTTGATGTCGCCGCCGAGCACGCCGCCCTGGATGGCCGCACCGATCGCGACGCACTCGTCCGGGTTGATGCCCTTGAAGGGGTCCTTGCCGGTGTAGTTCTTGACCGCGTCATAGACGGCGGGGATACGGGTCGAGCCGCCGACCATCAGCACCTTGTCGAGCTGGGAGGGGCTCAGTCCCGCGTCGGACAGCGCCTGCTTGACCGGGCCCATCGTCGCGTCGACCAGATCGGAGGTCAGCTCGTTGAATTTCGCCCGGGTGAGGGTCATGTCGAGATGCTTCGGGCCGGTCGCGTCGGCGGTGATGAAGGGGAGGTTGATCGAGGCGGTGGTCATGCCGGACAGCTCGATCTTCGCCTTCTCGGCCGCCTCCTTCAGCCGCTGCATCGCCATCTTGTCGCCCGACAGGTCGATGCCGGTCTCCTTGCGGAACTCGCTGATGAGGTAGTTCATGATCCGCTCGTCGAAGTCGTCGCCGCCGAGGTGGTTGTTGCCGGCGGTCGCGAGAACCTGCTGGACGCCGTCGCCCATCTCGATGATCGAGACGTCGAAGGTGCCGCCGCCGAGGTCATAGACCATGACCTTCTGGTCGTTTTCTTTATCGATGCCATAGGCGAGCGCCGCCGCCGTCGGCTCGTTGATGATCCGTTTGACGTCGAGACCGGCGATGTGACCGGCGTCCTTGGTCGCCTGACGCTGGGCGTCGGTGAAGTAGGCCGGGGTGGTGATGACCGCTTCGGTGACCTTCTCGCCGAGATACGCCTCGGCATCCGCCTTGAGCTTCGAGAGGATCATCGCCGAGATCTCCTGCGGGGTGTAGCTCTTGTCGTCGATCGAAACCTTGTAATCGCTGCCCATATGCCGCTTGATTGACGAGATGGTGCGGTCGGGGTTGGTGATCGCCTGGCGTTTGGCCACCTGGCCGACCATCCGCTCGCCCGTCTTGGAGAAGGCGACGACCGACGGGGTGGTGCGGGAGCCTTCGGCGTTGGCGATGACGACCGGTTCGCCGCCCTCCATCACCGCGACACAGCTGTTGGTGGTACCCAGGTCAATACCGATGATTTTTCCCATATTCAAATCCCTCCAGATTGTACATGCAGATCGATGGTTTGCATTTGGTTGGTTGTTCACGTAAAAAATCGCTTCTCGGCCGCGCGCCCCTTCTTTTTGGAAGGACGGCCGACACGGTCAGTTCGCGACCTTGACCATCGCGTAGCGGACGATCCGGTCGCCCAGCTTATAGCCCTTCTGGAACACCTCGACGACGGTATCGGCGCCAACCGATTCGTCCTCGACATGCATCACCGCGTTGCAGGTCTCGGGGTCAAAGGGCTCGCCGGTCGGATCGATCGCCTCGACACCGAGATGTTCGAGCGCCTCATGGAACTGCCGCCCGATCAGCTCAAAGCCCTTGCGGAACTCCTCGCCGCCCGCTCCCTGGCAGGCCTCCATCGCCCGCTCGAAGTTGTCGAGCACCGGCAGGAACTGGGCGACCGTCTGGGCGGTGGCCATCGGGAAGATCTCCGCCCGCTCGCGGGTGGTACGCTTGCGGAAGTTATCGTACTCGGCCGCCTGACGGAGCAGATGATCCTTCGTCTCGGCGAGCTCCTTCTCGAGCGCCTCCATCTTCTCCTTCGCCGCCTTGAGTTCACGGGCATTTTTGCCAAAGCCCTTAAACCCCGATTCCTTCTCCTTGCCGTCCGCCCGGCCGCCGGCATCCTCCGCCGCCTCGGCGGATGTCTCCGCTGCCGCCGCTTCGGGCGCGGGCTCCGGCGCGGGATCGGCCGGCTGTTCCTGCCCGGCGGGGGCGGTTTGCTCTTCGCCCGAGGCGGGCAGATCGTCACGGATATCAGTCACAGATGGTATCTCCTTTCAAAGCATCCCCTTCGGGACGCCGGTCAACATCGAAATCCGGCGGCTCAGTCCTCCTCCGCCGTTTCGGCCAGCAGCCCGGCCAGCCGGTCGGAAAAATACTCGAGATTGGCGATGATGCTCGCGTAGTTGACCCGGATGGGCCCGAGCACCGCCACCATGCCGGTGCCCCGCCGCCCGATCGGGTAGCGGCTGACAATCAGGCTGGTATCGCCGAGCGGATCGGAGAGCTCATCGCCCAGCGCGACATGCACCCCGCGCCCAAAGGCGGATAGGATGCCGAGCAGCTCCTCCCGGTCGGTCAGCAGCTTTAAGAGCTCATGGGCACTGCTGCCCAGCTCGCGGTAGGAGAGCAGATTCTGCTGTCCGCCGAGGTAGAGCTCGCCGTCGCCGATCTCCCGCGCCAGCTCAAAGACGATTCGCAACAGCGGGAAGAGGGTCATCGCCGTACCGGCATCCGCCCGGGTGGCCATCGTCTGCAGCGCCGGCAGGGTGATCTCGCTGAGCCTGCGTCCGACCACCTGATCCTGCAGGAAGGCGGTCACCTTTTCGATCAGGCTGTCGGTGATATCAAAGTCGGTGCGGCAGGTGCGGTTTTTGACGACCCCCGACGAGGAGGCGACAAGTACCAGCGCCGAACGGCGTCCGAGCGGCACAACCTCCGCCTTGAGGATCTCCGCCTCGACCGAACTGGCCGCCGCCGAAATCGACGCGCAGCGGGTGATCTCGGCAATCAGATTGCCGGCGTCCCGGATCAGCTGGTCGGGATCGGGGTCGCGCACCGCAAAGAGCGAATCGAGCATCGCCCGTTCCCGGTCACTCAGCCGCTTGCGGGCCATCAGATGGTCGATATACAGCCGGAAACCGAGCGGCGTCGGCACCCTCCCGGCCGAGGTGTGCGGCTGTTCAATCAGCCCCATCTCGGCGAGCGCGGCCATCTCGTTGCGGATGGTCGCCGACGAGCAGCCGAAATCCTCCCTGGCGACAATCGCCTTGGAACCGACCGGCTCGCCCGTCTCGATATAGGCCTCGACAATCGCGCCGAGGATCTTTAATTTTCGTGCATCGGGCAGCATCTCGATCACCATCCTATCCGCCCTGCCTACAGCACCCGGACAGGCCTTCCGCCCGCCCGAGCGCGAGAATCCACTTTGGACCTGCACCCCGGATGGATGTTTAGCACTCCATCCTTTCGAGTGCTAATCCCAAGAGTAAATGTATCACTCTTTTGCGGGTGTGTCAAGCGTCTTACAGAAAGTTTATTGCGTATTCACAAATTCCGGGAGCCCCGGCGGGCGATTGCGCTGCGCGCTCCACGTTCCCAGATAGTGCAGACTTTCCGGTCGAGCAGCACCCAGCTGCGCGAGTGAAGAGAGAAAAGTGAAGAGTGAAGAGTTTTGGAGCCGGCACCCTCGCGCCGGCTTCTTGATGCGTGGGAGGATAGATGTTAGATATGCCGCGGGTCGGGCACCCTGCTCTCCTCTGTATGAAATACGCGGTATGCCCGCACTATGGGCTATCGCAAGCCCCCGCTTCCTCATCCCCACGCCGCATCGCGGGTATCCATCGTTTCGTTCCCTCCCCACCTCCGTGCGCGACCTGCCAGCCGGGGCTCCCGGCAGCCTGGAAGACGGTGAAGGAAAGGGTGTCTTTGGTCTCGTAGTAGTCATTGGGGCCCACGCCGCCAGCATTGAAGACAACCTCAACCTCGGCATCCGCAGTGCGGAAGGTGGTATTGGTGAACCGAACCTTGAACTCCACGGTGAACTTGGTCTGGCCGTCCACGCGCTTGGCACTGACAGTCGGCTGGCTGGTCACGGAGACATAGGTGGGATCCTTGGAGGAAGCCGAAACCGCAATGCCATCCTCGTAGCCGTAGTAGCTGTTGGTGTTGTAGTAGTTGACCCAAGCACGCTCGACTTCGGCTTTCTTGGCCTGGAACTCATTGGACTTGTAGGCTTCTTTGAAAGTATCGCCGCTATTGACGAGAGTCGTCCAAACATCAGTCTGGCGAGCATCAGCTCTAGTCCCATCGATGGCAGCCGCAGCTTCGTCCAGAACGCCATAGTCTCCGTTGTGGAGGCTGGTTGCGCCTACAGTGGCCCAGTCGCCGGTGGTCAGGAAATCGCCGGCCGCATAGGAGTTGATGACATCCAGAACGCGCTTTTCGTTGTAGATGCTGTCATAAGCAGCGCCCACCGAGCCGAGCGGGGGATTGATCTGGTTGTCATAGAACTCATACTTGACGGTATATTCCTTGTTGCCTTCGACGTTCATGTCCTCGTCGTAAAGCATGCCGCCAACCTCAGGCACAGGGATTGCACCATCGAAAAAGTCGGTTTTGTAGACATTCCAATAAGCGGACGCGGTCGCGGCAAAGCCGAGCACCATGGTCAGCGCAAGAACCAGCGCAAGAACTTTCTTCATGGAGC
>CASGDD010000267.1 GCA_949300115.1 uncultured Oscillospiraceae bacterium
TCCTTCCTGACCGCCTAGTCGCGGGATAACATGGTATCGGAACGAACCCCGGAGAGCATGATTCTCTGGGGTTCGTTTTGCGGCGCAGCGGCGGGGAATGCCCCCTAGGGCCTGTTTTAAAAATATCAACATGCCCAATCGACGGGCCTTTTGTGCCCTGGACGGCGCAATTTTTCCCCCAAATCCGTGAGGATTCCTGCGAAAAAATTACTTGCCAGCGACCCAAAATGCCTCGCCGCTGGGCACATTGCCTATTTTCAAACAGACCCTAGGGCCTGCCGAAAAAATATCACACCCAATCGATGGGCCTTTTGTCCGCTGGATGGCGCACTCCACCCAAAAATCCATGAGGATTCCTACGAAAAATGACCTGCCAATGGCTGGGAATACCTCGCCGCCGGGCAGATCGCCCATTTTGGGACAGGCCCTGGTCGCGGGATCGCGTGGAATCAGCGGGAACCCCGGAGATTTCTTCTCCGGGGTTCCTTTTGCGGCGCGGCAAGGAAAGGCCCCCTGCCCAGGTTGATGTTCTGGGCAGGGGGCAGATGTGCGCAGGGGAATGGGGATCTAGGCCCGACCGGCGGGGAAGAAGGGACAGGCCTTGCCCTTGCATTGGGGATTGTTGGGGAAGAAGACGCAGCGGATGGGGCCGGGATCGGGGAAATGGGCGCCCAGATGGGCGTTGGCGAAGGGGATGGCCTCCCGGATGGCGATCAGGCTGTCCCGCTTGCAGCAGCGGGGCCCGCCGATGGCCGCCTGCGTCGCGATAATGTGGGCGGTGAGAGAGCCCAGCGCGCCCCAGCTGTCGGTCGAGAGCGGTCCGGTTTCGGTGACGATGCTGGCGAAGATGCCCGCGCCAATCGCCGCACCGCAGCTGCCCCAATGGCCGCATGCCGCGCCCGGAACCTGCAGACTGCGGCGATCGGCCTCGGCGAGCATCGATGCCAGCCGGTGCCCGTCGGTGTTCCGGCAGTAGGCGGTGAGCAGCGCCGCCGGTACCAACAGATGATGCTCCGGCCCGTGCATACGGATGCGCGGCAGCCGCATCAGGGAGAAGGCGAGCGCGACCGGATCATCCCCCTGCCATTGCAGGCAATGCCGGAGGATATCGGCGTGCAGGATCTTCCGCCAGCAGTCGGGGCAGAAGGCATCCCCCCGTTCGCAGGCTTCGTCCGCCTCGAAGAGCCGGTCGCAGGCCAGACAGCGCCGCATCTCCGGTGCGGCCAGAGGTGTTATCGCCCCGCCGCAGACCGGGCAGAGGGGGCGGATTCGATGTATCTCCATAGATCCTCCATCAAAATAAACTGGAAGGGGAATAGCTGTACGCAATTTCCCCTTGTCCGCGGGCCTGACGGTCTCGGACGCGGCATCACCCGGTGCGCGCATGGAATGGGGGAGATTATGACCTCCCGTTCGCACACACCCGTGTTCGCGGCGCGCGCAGCGCCATCGCCCGCCGGGGCATCCCGGCCGCGCAGCGCCATTGTCCGCCGGGGACACATCGGCCGGCCGCTACCATTCGGCGATGGTGCCGTCGAAGTTGCGCCAGATGGGATTCTTCCAGTTGTGCGGCTCGCTGGCGGCGCGTTCGAGTACCGCCTCGTCGGGATCGACGCAGAGGCCCTTGCCGGACGGCAGCTCGATGAAGCCGTCCTTGTAGGTGAAGATGGCGGGATCTTTGATGTAATCGAGCAGGTCGCCGCCGCGGTTGTAGTGGATGCCGAGGCTCTGCTCCTGGATGAAGACGTTGGGGGTGCAGCAGTCGATCTGGACACAGGCCGCCAGCGCCACCGGGCCGAGCGGACAGTGGGGCGCCACGGCGACATCGTAGGCCTCCGCCATCGCGGCGATCTTCTTGACCTCGCTGATGCCGCCCGCGTGGGAGAGATCCGGCTGGATGATGTCGACATAGCCGTCGGAGAGGAGTTTTTTGAAATCCCAGCGGCTGAACATCCGCTCGCCGGTCGCGATCGGGGTGGGGGTGTAGCGGGCAATCTCCCGGAGCGCTTCGATGTTTTCGGACAGCACCGGCTCCTCGATGAACATCAGCTTGTAGGCATCCAGCTCGCGGGCCAGCACCTTGGCCATCGATTTGTGAACCCGGCCGTGGAAATCGACCGCGATATCCATATCGAAACCGAGCGCGTCGCGGATGGCGGCCACCCGGTCGCAGACCGCCTGGACCTTCTTGAAGCTGTCGATGTAATGCAGCTCCTCGGTGCCGTTCATCTTGAGGGCGGTGTAGCCCTGCTCATGGGCCAGCAGCGCCTGTTCCCGGATATCCGACGGCCGGTCGCCGCCGATCCAGCGGTAGACCCGCAGCTTGTCGCGGCAGGCACCGCCCAGCAGCTGGTAGATCGGCACGCCGAGCGCCCGGCCCTTGATATCCCACAGCGCCTGATCGATGCCGGCAATCGCGCTCATCACCTCGGGGCCGCCCCGATAGAAGCCCGAACGATACATCTGCTGCCAGTGATCCTCGATGTTGGCCGCGTCCTTGCCGATGAGCTGGCCCATCAGCTCGTCCACCGCCGTGCGGACGGTATCCGCCCGTCCCTCGATGACCGGCTCGCCCCATCCGGCAATCCCTTCGTCGGTTTCGATCTTGAGAAACAGCCACCGCGGCTGGACCTTCCACATCTGATAGGAACGGATTTTCATAGGGAGAACATCCTTTCTATACGGCGCCGCCCGGCGACCGTTGATTGCGGTTTTTGCAGTCTACCTATTGGAAAGATGGACGGGAAATGGCGATCAAATCAAACGGACAGGCTCTCGAGTACCGTGCCGCCCAGCTCCTTGCGGGTGAAGACGCCGTCCCGGTAGATGAGGTAGCCGCGCTCGCTGCCCGCCTTGGGGAGGGAAACCGAACCGGGATTGAGCCGGACGCCGTAGTCGGTCCTCGCCATCATCGGGATGTGGGTGTGGCCGGAGATGACAATCGCGTCGCCGAAGGGGAGCGGTTCGGTGTAGAGGTGACCGTGGGTACAGACGAGGGTGCGTCCGTCGACAAAGAGGGCGATGTAGGGCGGGAAGACGGGGAAGTTGAGCATCATCTGGTCGACCTCCGCCTCACAGTTGCCCCGCACGCAGAGAATCTGGTCCTTGAGAGCGTTGAGCATCGCGGCAACCTCCTTGGGCGCGTAGCCGTCCGGCAGGTCGTTGCGCGGCCCGTGGTAGAGCAGGTCACCCAGCAGGATGAGCCGCTCGGGGGATTCCCGATGGTAGGCGTCGATCATCCGCCGGCAGTAGCTGGACGATCCGTGGATATCGCTTGCGAACATCAGCTTCATGCTATCTCCTCCTGTATTCCCTCCCATGATAGCACACCCGTCCCGCCCTGACAAGAAATCTTGGGGAAAAAAGGTGGGCGGCTGGGTGGGAATCTCCCCTTCGGATGGGCTGCCGGCCGGTCGGCCGGATTGCCGATTCGACGGCGGGAGGGGTGCGGCGGTGGAAAGCTTTCCGCATTTTTCACAATCCTGCGGACAGCGGCTTTTCCAGGCCGTCTCCCGCCTTGACAATCGCGCGGGGATGGGTATGCTTATAGATGTCATGATGAACGATCGGAGGGCGGGACCGCCGGTTGGGGCCGGGCCGCCGGGTTGTTGCTGCCGCGGGGCTCCTCACCGCGTCGAAGTTGTCAGGAGGACTGAGCATGCCGATTACGATTACCACCTTGATGGAAAACACATCCAACCGCGCGCCGCTCTGTGCGGAGCACGGCATGAGCTTTCTGGTCGACACCGGAAGCCGGCGGATTCTGCTGGATGTGGGGGACAGCGACGGATTTCTGCGCAATGCCGACGCGCTGGGGCTGGATCTGGGCACGGCCGACACGCTGGTGCTCAGCCATGGGCATTACGATCACACCGGCGGGGTCCCGGCGCTGATTGCCCGCGGGATTCTGCCGGGGCAGATCTACCTGGGGGAGAATTTCTTCGAACCCCGCTACAGCGCCGAGGACGGAACCCTGCGCTATATCGGCACCAACTTTGACGAGGGGGATTTCTATCGGGCGGGGGTGCGCCATCGGGTGGTCGCCTCCAGCTGCCTGCGGATTGCCGACGAGGTCTGGCTGGTCGCCCGTTTCCCCCACGTCTGTTCCTTTGAAGCGCCGCCGACCACCCTGCTGCGCTGGCGGGCGGGCGAATATATGACCGACCTCTTCCCCGATGAGATCGGCATGGTGCTCCGGACCGACGCGGGGCTGGTGCTGCTGGGCGGCTGCTGCCATTCCGGCTTTGTCAACATCTGCGAGCATGTTTATCGGGTGCTGGGCGCGCGTCCGTCGGTCTATATCGGCGGTACCCATCTCAAGGATTCGGGGGAGGAACGCATCCGTGCGACGATGGAGTACGCGAGGGAGCATCACATCCGCATCGGCGCCTGCCACTGCACCGGCGCACCGGCCGCCGCCATCTTCTCGGCCGGTTATGCCGATTTCTTTGAAAATCATGTCGGGGATGTCGTGACCTTTTAAACGGCGGACAGCCCCATCGAACTATCGCATGGAAAGGAGCCCATCATGGAAAAGCTGATTGTTCTGGGGACCGGCAACGCGCTGGCCACCCGCTGTTACAACACCTGTTTCGCTATCGACGACGGGGAGGGGCATCATTTCCTGGTCGATGCCGGCGGCGGCAACGGGATTCTGCGCCAGCTGGAGGACGCGCACATTCCGCTCGAGACCATCCACGCGATGCATGTGACCCATGCCCACTGCGACCACATCCTCGGGGTGGTCTGGATGATCCGGGCGATCGGTACCAAAATCAAGGCGGGCGGCTATGAGCCCCCCTTCGATATCATCACCCGCGCCGAACGGATTCCCGAGATCGTGCGGATGTGCGAGATTACCCTCGAGAAAAAGTTCTGCGATCTGCTGGGGCATGAAATCCGCCTCATCCCGATCGACAACCACGTCTGCAAGCCGGTCTACGGCTATGAGGTGGAATTTTTCGATATCCATTCGACCAAGGCCCCTCAGACCGGATTTACCCTCCGGCTGCACAACGGCCGCAAGCTGACCTGTCTCGGTGACGAGCCGTACAATCCCCTCTGTGAGGCGTATGTTGCGGGCAGCGACTGGATGCTCTGCGAGGCGTTCTGCCTCTACGGCGACCGTGAGCGGTTTAAGCCGTACGAGAAGCACCACAGCACCGTCAAGGACGCCGGTGAGCTGGCCGAGTCGCTCGGCATCCCCCATCTCGTCCTCTGGCACACCGAGGACAAGACGATCGCCACCCGCAAGGCGGCCTACACCGCCGAATGCAAACGCTACTATTCGGGCGACGTCCATGTCCCGGATGATCTGGAAATCATCCAACTGTAGCAGCCGCGGCGGGGAGCCCCCGCTGGCGATTGCGCTGCGCGCCACTTGGAATTGGATATTACAGACCTTGCGGTCGAGCGGCACCCAGCGTCCGTGCGCGGTCGGCAGTGCCGACGGCCAATCGCCTGCGGCGACCTCTCCTTCGGCCAGCCGCGGGCATGGAACGTCCGGTACATGATTTTCCAATTGTGCGACGTGGCAGCGGGCATTGCCCGCCCGCGCAGATGGCGTGGTTTCTAGCAGTAACGTAAGGCCCTGAAG
>CASGDD010000268.1 GCA_949300115.1 uncultured Oscillospiraceae bacterium
CAACTGCATGGTCGATATCGCCCGCTACTTCCTCGACTTCACCGTCGACGAGAGCTGCGGCAAGTGTTCCCCCTGCCGCATCGGCACCCGCCGGATGCTCGAGATCCTCGAGAAGATCACCCGCGGTGAGGGGACGCTGGAGGACCTCGACAAGCTCGAGGAGCTCTGCTACTACGTCAAGGAGAACGCCCTGTGCGGCCTCGGCCAGACGGCCCCCAACCCGGTGCTCTCCACCCTGCGCTACTTCCGGGATGAGTATGTCGCCCATGTCGTCGACAAGCGCTGCCCGGCCGGCGTCTGCAAACACCTCCTTTCCTTCTCGATCGATCCGGAAAAATGCGTCGGCTGCACCCTCTGCGCCCGCAACTGCCCGGTCGGGGCCATCTCCGGCAAGGTCAAGGAGAAACATTCGATCGATCCCGAAAAGTGCATCAAGTGCGGCGTCTGCGCCACCAAATGCCGTTTCGGCGCCATCACCAAGAAATAGAAAGGAGTGCGGACAATGGATATGGTCAATATCAAAATCAACAATATGCCCGTCGCTGTGCCGAAAAACAGCACCATCCTGGAAGCGGCCCGCTTCGCCGGCATCGAGATTCCGACACTCTGCTACCTCAAGGAGATCAACGCGATCGGCGCCTGCCGCATCTGCGTCGTCGAGGTCAAGGGCGCCAAATCGCTGGTCGCCGCCTGTGTCTATCCGGTGTCCGAGGGGATGGAGATCATCACCAACTCCCCCAAGGTCTTCAACGCCCGCAAGATCACCCTTGAGCTGATCCTCTCGACCCACAAGAAGGAATGCCTCAGCTGTGTGCGCAGCGGCAACTGCGAACTGCAGCGGCTCTGCAAAATCTTCGGCGTCGAGGATGAGCACCGCTACGACGGCCACAACCCCACCTACCCGGTGGACGACACCGCCGTGCATATGTTCCGGGATGACAACAAGTGCATCCTCTGCCGCCGCTGTGTCGCCGCCTGCGCCAAATGGCAGGGCATCGGGGTCATCGGCCCCAACGAGCGCGGCTTCAACACCCACATCGCCTGCGCCTTCGAGCAGAACCTCGGGGACGTCGCCTGCGTCAGCTGCGGCCAGTGCATCGTCGTCTGCCCGACCGGCGCCATCGGCGAGAAGGATCACACCGACCGGGTCTGGGCGGCGCTCGCCGATCCCAGCAAGCATGTCATCGTCCAGACGGCGCCCTCCATCCGCGCGACGCTGGGCGAGGCGTTCGATATGCCGGTTGGCACCAATGTCGAGGGCAAGATGGTCGCGGCGCTCCGCCGGCTTGGCTTCGAGAAGGTGTTTGACACCGACTTCGCCGCCGACCTCACGATCATGGAGGAGGCCCACGAGTTCCTCGATCGGGTGCAGAACGGCGGGGTGCTGCCGCTCATCACCTCCTGCTCGCCCGGCTGGGTCAAATACTGCGAGCACTACCACCCCGACATGATCCCCAACCTCTCGACCTGCAAGAGCCCTCAGCAGATGTTCGGCGCGACCGTCAAGACCTGGTACGCCGACAAGATGGGCTGGGATCCCAAGGATATCTTTGTCGTCGGCATCATGCCCTGCACCGCCAAGAAGTTCGAGGTCGGACGGCAGGATGAGGATGCCTCCGGCTATCCCGACTGCGACGTCGCCCTCACCACCCGCGAGCTCGCCCGGATGATCACCCGCGCCGGCATCCATTTCACCGAGCTGCCGGATGAGCAATTTGACGATCCGATGGGCGAATCCTCCGGCGCCGGTACCATCTTCGGCGCGACCGGCGGCGTCATGGAAGCCGCGCTGCGCACCGCCGTCGAGACGCTCACCGGTGAGGAGCTCACCCACCTCGATTTCGAGGAGGTCCGCGGCACGGCGGGCATCAAGGAGGCCACCTACCGGGTGGGCGATCTCGAGCTCAACGTCGCCGTCGCCTCCGGCCTGGCCAACGCCGGCAAGCTGCTCGAGCGGGTCAAGTCGGGCGAGAAGAAGT
>CASGDD010000269.1 GCA_949300115.1 uncultured Oscillospiraceae bacterium
GTCGCCGGGCTGATGGCGGAGATTGAACAGGCAGCGAAGGCAGCACATCCTACCGAGGATATCGGCTCATCGTCCCCGGCATCCGGCGAAGATCAGCGCACCCAGGTGGGCGGCATGGCCATGGATGCCTTCCGGTTTTGACGCCAGGGCGGCATCCCATGCGCCGCCACGGAAGGTTTGCTCCTTGTTTCCCTCCGCAAAAACCCGACGCAGATGCGCCGACTCCGGACGATCGCCCGCGGCTTACGCCGCGGGCGATGCTGCATAGAGGCCCTTTCCGCGGCAGGAATGGCCGAGAAAACAAAGATCTCCGGCCGCCGTATCCATCCATGGGTTTGGCGCGTCCCATGGGCCCCTGCCGTCCCTGCTCCAGCCGCAAACCACGCCGCGGCCGCCTCCCAAAGCATATCACGCCCCCTTTCGCAGGATACAGATCCGGCCGGCCGGTGAAGGGATGCGGTGGATCTGGGGGACGCTACAAGCATGCGATATCATCCTCGGCGGGCAACTGCGCCGCCCCACTTTCCCTTTTGTGCCGAACATGGTATAATAAGGGTGGCTGGCTGCCCCATGGATCGTGGGGACCCGCCAGACGGCGATGGCCGATGCTGTCCCCGGCTTCTGCCGAAGACGGCACCCAAACTCTCTCCGGGGGTGTTTTTATGCGCAGACTCCTCGCCCTCCTGCTTGTACTTGCCCTGCTTGCCGGCTGTGGATCGGATGCCCAGCGGGAAAGCACGCTTTCCAATGCCTCCTCCGAAACCCTCGACCTCTCTTCGTCGGACACCGTCCTCGCCTCCTCTTCCTCCAGCCCATCGTCCTCCTCCAGCCGCCTGCCGGCCGCATCGGACAGCTCGTCCGTGGAGGAAGAACCGTCCTCGACGTCCGAACCGGAGGAAGAAGAGGATACCGCTCCCGCCTACAGCTATATTGCGGCGAGCGATCCGTTTGCCGGCAGTGCGCCGCTGACCCTTTCCACCGACAGCCGGGACCCGCTGACCATCGCCGGTGAGCTGTTTGTCGCCTACATCCAGCGCTACCTCGATCTCGCGGGCAACCCCTTCCAGCAGCTGGAGGATTACCGTGTCACCGACAGCTATCTGCTGGCGGGCGATGCTGCCGATTTCTGTGCCTATATCAGCTATGATCTCAAGCCGGCCCATCCCACCTACCATGCGCTGGCCGAATGGGTCGATCCCGAAACCGGATGGGTACCCTGCTGCTACCTCGAGATGCGGATCCGCGAAACCCAGCCGGGACTCTTTACCCTCATCACCACCAATCTGAGCGAGACCCGGACCGGACTGCGGGGGCTGACCGACTACGATTACGATCCGCGTTACAACTATGCCAAAAACCCTCCCGAACTCTATGAGCCCTGCCGGATCGAATCGGACTCACAGAATCGGGTGGAAATCGGCCAGCGGATGCTCGACCGGTATCTCGCCGGGTATCTGGACACCTCGCTGCCCGATCCCTGGCGTCTGACCCACTACACCATCCAGGAGGGACGCTGGCTGGGCGGATCGCTCTCCAGCTTCTGCGTCGAAATTCTCTACGATTGGACCCCCTATCTCCATCCACTGGCCACCCGTATCCCCTCCTACGGCGGTGAGGCGGACGGCGCGGGCGGTTATCTTGGCTGCCACATCCAGCTGCGTATCGCCCGGCAGGCGGACGGCAGCTATCTGCTTGTCGGACTGGGCGCGGAAGGCTATGACACCGGTCTCTCCCCCCGTCCGCAGAATGAAGCGGAGGCACTGGCGGGCTAGCTGAGCCCCTCCTTCCCGCCCCGACATCTCCCCTTTGGCACCGACCGCAGCATTGCGGATGACAGGTATCTTTACCCGACAGAAAGGCAGGTTGGATCCGATGAAATTTTCCTTCGCGCACAACAACTACAACGTCCTCGATCTGGACAAAAGCATCCATTTCTATGAAGAGGCGCTCGGTCTGCATGAGGTCAAGCGCAAATACGCCGCCGATGGCAGCTTCATCCTCGTCTTCATGGGCAACGATCACGACAGCCATCAGGTGGAACTGACCTGGCTGCGCGACCGCACCGAGCCCTACAACCTCGGCGACAACGAAATCCACCTCGCCTTCCATGTCGACGACGCCGAGGCGGCCCACCGTTACCATGCGGCCATGGGCTGCATCTGCTACGAAAATCCCGGCATGGGCGTGTATTTCATCGCCGATCCCGACGGCTACTGGATCGAAATTATTCCGGCAAACCGGGGCTAACGGCGGATTCCCAGAAAAAACGCAGAGTCGGCGCTAAAAGCGCCGACTCTTTTTTCACGGCAAAGCCGCTTCGGATATGCCGGATGTTCCGCCCCTTCATGCCTCGCGCCGGTATACCGTTACGCCGCCACAGCTGACCGCCGCCCGCCAGCCGCCGCCCGCCAGCCGGGCCACCTCCGCCGCCGGGCCATCCACCAGGAGGATGTCAAAGCTCTCCCGCTCCAGCAAGGCACGCAGCGCCTCCGGCCATGCCGGCCGGGCCGGGTAGGCCGCGTGGACAAAGCGAAGCAGATCGGGCAGGTCGGCGGGACGATCGCTCAGCAGATGGCATTCCATCCGTCCGCCCCGGCGGCGGATCGCATCCTCGAGCGCAAAGAGGCTGTCCCCCATCCCACAGCCCAATGCCAGAACCCGGACAGGGTCCGCCCGGGGGCGCCAGCGGGAAAAGAAATCCCGCAGGGCATCCTCCAGGCCGGGCGGACGGCAAAAGCCGCGGCCCCAGGGGTCCAGCCCATGTTTCTGCCAAAAAAGACGGCGCCCCTCCACCAGCGTCTCCTTCCACGCGCCGCCGCCTGTGACACTGCCGGCATGGTCACAGTAGACATCGGCGCAGAGAAACTGCCGGTATCCGGCGCGGCGGGCCCGCAGAGAAAGATCGTCATCCCAGAATTCCATCGTCGAAAACCATCGGTCGGCAAATCCGATCCGTTCGAGCATCGAAACCCGGTACAGTCCAATGACCGGCATAATCCGGGCGCGCTGCCGCCAGTCCCCCCGGCCGTGCCGGCCGATCGACGCGGCAAAGCGATCGAGCCCCTCCGCCGGCGCCGCAAACAGCGACTGCCCGTTGGAGGTATGGGGGGTCACCGGCGCCGCCAGGATGCCGTCGGGATGCCGCCGCAGGCAGTCGAGCAGCCGTTCCAGCCAGCCTGCGGTAACAACCGTGTCGTTGCTGACAAAGGCGAGATACCGCCCGCGGCTCGCGCGGAAGGCGGCGGAGAACATGAGCATCCGCACATTCTCCCGAAAGCGGATCACCCGCGCACCCGGAACCGCGGCAAAATAGGCCGCGGTTTCGCTGTCCGGCGAACCGTGGTCGATCAGCAGAAGCTCCCGTCCCCGCAGGTCGGTATGCCGTAAGACACTCTCGACACAGCGCCGGGTGTGGTCGAGATGGCCGCAGGCGGGAATAAAGATGGTCACCTCCGGCGTCTCCGCCCGGTCCATCGTCCCGGTGGGATGGATGCGCTGGTGGTGGGGGACAAATTCATGCGCCCAATAGTCCTGCATCGCCGTCCGGCTCACCGCGACCGACTGCCAGAAATACCACTCCTCCCGCAGTTCATAGAGAAAGGGCAGCAGGGTATCCTCCGCCATCTGCGCGGGCTGGGGCGCGGCGGCCGTCCGCTGCCAGGCGTCCCGGGTGTTGCGCAGCTGTTCGGTATACCGGCAGCCGGGATGCAGCGGGATACCCGCCGTCCCCTTCTCCAGCTGATCGAGCAGCGCCTCCCCCCGCGCCCGGTCGGGGACGCGGCCCGCGGCGACCGCCTCCCCCTCGGCAATCAGCGCATGAAAGCGCGGCAGCAGCCGTAAAAAACATTCATCCGCCCAGCGAAAGCCGAGCTTCTCCATCCAGCCATCTCCTTTCGTAGGCGGTCAGGGTGGGCAAGGCCCGGTCGCGATCGGAAAGTATCGGCCCCGCCGGCGGCAGCTTCCCCCAATCGATCGCCAACCGGCGGTCGTCCCAACGGATGCCGCCATCCCCCGCCGGATCGTAGGCGCCCTGGCAGAGGTAGCCCACCGCCGCGCTCTCCGAGCGCACGACAAAGCCATGGGCAAAACCGGCCGGCAGGAACACCGCCTCCCCCGCCGTCCCATCCAGCTCCACCCCAGCCCATCGGCCATAGCTGGGCGAACCGGGCCGCAGATCCACCCCCACATCGAAGATCCGCCCCCAAATCGGATAGACCAGCTTGCACTGCGGATGTTGCGGCTGGATATGCAGTCCCCGCAGCACACCCGCGCCCGAAATCGAAAGAAAATGCTCGTCGATACCGGAAAATCCCACCGCCGCAAAGCAATCCCGGTCGTACCATTTCCAAAAATCGCCCCGTGCATCGGTCCGATGGAACGGGCGGACACGATACATCCCCGCGAGCGCCGTCGCCTCAAAGCGAAAATCCATCCGCCGCCCCCTCCATCCAGGCCCAGGTCCGCTGGATGCCCTCCGCAAAGGGCACCTGGGTATGGAAGCCGGTGTCCGCTTCGAGCATCCCGGTCGAAAAATCCGCCTCCTCGAGCGGGAAACCGGTGTAGGGATATGCACCGAAATCCCCCCGTCCACCGGTTATCCGGAGGAGTGTCTCCATCCAGTCGCGCAGCGGCCGGGGCTGCCCACTGCCGACGGTATATACCCGTCCGGCCTGCCCCCGCCTGCCGAGAGCGGCCAGCGCCGCGGCCGCATCGGTGATATAGAGAAAATCGTAGAGCTGCCGCCCCTCGGTGAGCGCCACCCGCTCTCCCCGGCGGATCTGCCGCAGCGTGCGGCTGATGAGCCGCTCCGAGCATTCCCCCGGCCCATAGGC
>CASGDD010000270.1 GCA_949300115.1 uncultured Oscillospiraceae bacterium
GCCCCGGAGGTGTCCGTAAACACAAGAAAGGGCGTAGTCGTCAACTACGCCCCATCCACCATCGCCGGATGAAAACAACAAAAAAAGACGAGTGTTCTTACAGCGTTTCAAATGCTATAAGAACACTCGTCATGGTGCGGGCAACAGGACTTGAACCTGCACACCGAGGTACCAGATCCTAAATCTGGCGCGTCTGCCAATTCCGCCATGCCCGCGTGGAAAATCAACCGGGAGCATGCGGAAACCCAGCCTGCCCGGCGATCGATTTTCAAGGATACCATGGCCGGCGGGATATAACCGCCCGGGCCATGTGATAGGGCTATTCTACCACGAAAAACGGGCGGCCGTCAATCGGCGGGATCAAGAATCCCCTGGGAGAACATCCGCTGGGCAGCCGAGAGGACACCCAGACGGCCGGTTTCATAGGTCAGTCCCCCCTGGAAATAGACGGCGTAGGGCTCGCGCAGCGGGGCGTCGGCGCTCAGCTCGATCGAGGCGCCGAGGGTGAAGGCGCCGGCGGCCATGATGACCTCGCTGTCATAGCCGGGCATATCCCACGGCTCGGGCAGGGCGAGCGCGTCGATGGGGGAACCGCTCTGGATGCCCTGGCAGAAGGCGATCAGCCGCTCGCGGCCACCCAGCGCGACCGCCTGGATGATATCGGTGCGGGGCGTGTCCCAACGCGGGTAGACCGCGTAGCCGAACGACTCGAAGAGGGCGGCGGCAAAGACGGCGGTCTTGAGCGCCTGCGAGACGACATGGGGGGCGAGGAAGAGCCCCTGCATCATCGTGCGGGTCTCGCCGAGTGAGGCGCCCACCTCCTTGCCCATGCCGGGGGCGGACAGCCGGCAGGAACAGGGCGCGATGAGATCGGCGCGGCCGGCGATATAGCCGCCCGAGCGTGCCAGGCCGCCGCCGGGATTTTTGATGAGCGAACCGGCGATGAGATCGGCGCCCACCTCGGTCGGCTCGAGGGTTTCGACAAATTCGCCGTAGCAGTTGTCCACTAGGATCACCGCTTGGGGATTCTGCGCGCGGATCACCCCGCAGATCGTCCTGATATCCTCGATCGAGAGGCTGTCCCGCAGGCTGTAGCCCCGCGACCGCTGGATGTAGGCCATCCGGCAGCCGGCGGCCTTCCTCTCCAGCAGCGGAAGATCGACCTTTCCGTCGCCGGTCAGCGGCACCTCGTCGTAGAGGATGCCGAATTCCCGCAGCGAGCCGCTGCCCTCCCCCCGCAGTCCGATGGTCTCCTCGAGGGTATCGTACGGGCGTCCGGTCACCGACAGCATCCGGTCCCCCGGCCGCAGGACGCCGAAAAGGGCGGTGGCCAGCGCGTGGGTGCCCGAGACAAAGGTGTGGCGCACGAGCGCGTCCTCGCAGCGGAAGATGCGGGCGTACAGCCGGTCGAGCGCGTCCCGGCCCCGGTCGTCATAGCCGTAGCCGGTCGAAGGGGTGAAATGGCTCTCGCCGATGCCCTCCGCGATAAAGGCGGCGAGCACCTTTTCGCTGGTCTGCTGACAACGGGCTTCGATCTGTGCAAAGGCGGGACGGATCTTCGCTTCGGCCGCCTCGGCCGCCTGCAGGATCGTCCGATCAAAGGTAAACAAGCTGGGTAACATCCTTTCTATTGTCCATCCCCCGGGGTTTGGGTGGGCGCGCGCAGGCGGCTCCACCTTCCCACGGGGCAAAATGTGTGCTGGATATAAAAGCCGACGACCCCCTCATGCAGGGCCATCACGGCGAGGGTTTCGCCCGCGTAGACCGTCCGCACCGTCTCGATCAGCCGTCCGGCCAGCCCCCTGCCGCGATGGGCGGGGGCGGTGGCGACCGAACCGATCAACCGCAGCCCGGGCGCGCGGGTGACCGTCAGGGTGGAGATGGCCTGTCCATCCCCGTCGTAGATCGCGTAGAGATCGCAGATCCAGCGGTCGATCCGCAGCCGGAGATCCGCCTCGAACCCCGCCTTGACAGCGGGATCGAGCCCGAACGGCTGCCGAAGCAGCTCGAAGATACCGTCCGAGGGGCCGTTGCGCACCACGGCGGGATCAGGGGGAGGGGCGCTGTCCGGAGGATAACCGGCAGCCTGCAGGATCACACTGGACTCCGACGTCCAACCGGGCAGAGATCCGGCGAGCCGGGCGCCGACCGCGGCATCCCCCATCCATTCGGTGACGCCCGCCATCCTCAGATAGCAGGCGAGCTCCTCGAGGGTGTCCGCAGGGGGTGGGGTATCGCAGAGGAGAATCGCCTGGCCGTCGAGCAGCCCGAGCAGCCCCACCGGGCGCGCCCCCTCATACAGCAGATTGGCCTGGCTGCCCTCCCCCTCCCAGCCGTAGGCCGCCCGGTTGGCGGCGAGCTTGCAGCCGAAGACGTCCTTTGGATGGGCCCGCAGCATCGCCTCCGCATGGGCGGCTTCGGGGGAGGCGGGCAGGATCAGGCGGATCACAGGGCGGGCAGCTCGGCCGCCAGCAGCAGGGCAAGGTCGAGCATCGCCTGGGCGTCGTCCGGATGGATGACACAGGCGGGGGAGTGGAGGCAGCGCCCGGCCACCGCGAGGCCCAGTGTCCGCACCCCGCCGCGGGAGGGAGCGATGGCAGCGGCGTCGGTGCCGCCGGCGACACGGGTCTTGGTCTGGTTGGGAATGCCCGCCCGATCGGCATGTTCGCGGGCCATCCGGTAGAGCGCGCGGTCGTAGATATTGCCGCCATCCATGAAGGGGACAACCACCCCGCCGCCCAGCAGGCAGACCCGGGCATCCCCCTCCACCCCGTCGATATCGGCGGCGGTCGTCGTCTCGATCGAAACCGAGATGTCGGGGGCGACGCGGTAGGCGCCCGTCCGGGCGCCGCGGGTGCCAATTTCCTCCTGGGTGGAGAACATCAGCGTCAGATCGTAGGGCAGCTCGGTGTGGGCCAGCTCGAGCAGCAGCGCGCAGCCCAGCCGGTCGTCGATCGCCTTGGCGCGCAGCAGCGAACCCATCTCGGTCCAGGGCCCCTGGAAGACGGCGGTGCTGCCGGCGGGGAGGAGGGTGAGCGCCTCCTCGGCATCCCTGGCGCCGATGTCGATGCGCAGCTGGTTTAATTTGGGCACCTGCCGGCGCTGATCCCCCTCGAGCAGATGGAGGGGCACCGCCCCGATGACCCCGCCAAGGCCATGGGCGACGACCGGTTTGCCGACCAGCAGGGTGGTATCGATGCCGCCAACCGTGTCGAAACGGAGGAAACCGTCCCGGTCGGCGCCGGTGATGATGAAGCCGACCTCGTCCATATGCGCTTCAAAGAGCACCCGGTTTTTCGGGCGGGCCCGGCCTTTTATTTCGACGATAAGATTGCCGGCCGCGTCGGTGAGCGGATCGGAGACGAGCGGGGCGCCGTCCAGCAGCTGCAGGATCTTCTCCCGCACCGCCCCCTCATCGCCCGAAACACCGGGCAGGGCGCAGAGCGTTCGGGTATTTTCCAGATAGCGGGTCATAGGGACGCGCCTCCTTCCAGCCACGCGAGGATGAGCTCGGCGGTGGCGGTGATATCCGTCAGCTGCACCACCTCGACGGGGGTGTGCATGTTGCGTTCGGGGATGGACAGCAGGGCGGTGGGGACCCCCTCGCGGGCGAGGGTGATCGCGTCGGCGTTGGTGCCGGTGGTGCCGCCCATGATCTCCAGCTGATAGGGGATCTCCCGTTCGCGGGCGAGGGCGCGCAGCCGCTCGAACATCGGGCGACTGAGAATCGGCGCATAGCCGATCATCGGGCCGGCGCCCAGCTTGCCGCATTTCTCCTCGGGGACGCCGGGCGCGGCGGCAAAGGAGACGTCGACCACCAGCGCCCGGTCGGGATGGATGCGGTAGGCGGCGGTCGCGGCCCCCCGCAGCCGGATCTCCTCCTGGGCGCTGAAAAGCAGCGCGAGCCGGCAGGGACGGCGGTCGGGCGCGAGCTGCTGCATCCGTGTGGCTACATAGAGCAGGCAGGCGACGCTTGCCCGGTTGTCGAGCGATTTACCGGCGATGCGGTTATGCTGCAGCGTCATCGGGGGGATATCGAAGGAGACGAAATCCCCCGGCGCCACCCGCGCTTCGGCCGCCTCCCGCTCCATGCCGATGTCGATGGCGAGCTCGGTGAGCTTGGGGAAATGGTCGCCGTCCCGTTCCTTGAGGTGGGGCGGGAGGGTGGAGACCATGCCGGGGATCGGCCCCGACGCGGTGTGGACGGTCACAAAGGCGGCCGGCAGGGTGCGCACATCCACCCCGCCGCAGCCGGCAAATTTGAGAAAGCCCTTTTCGGTGACCGCCGTGACGATCAGCCCGATCTCATCGAGATGGGCGTCGAGCAGGATAAGCGGCCGGTCGGCCGGCGCGTCCAGCCAGCCGGTGAGGCTGCCGTTC
>CASGDD010000271.1 GCA_949300115.1 uncultured Oscillospiraceae bacterium
TCCTCTCCGTCAAACAGCACCAGCACCGTCCGGCGCCCGGCCGCCATCGCCTCGGCCGAGAGGGTATCGACCGGGTCGGGCAGCTCGGTATCGAGAACAAAACCGTCCGCCTCGGCAAAGGCGCCGGTATTGATCATCACAAAGACCGCCCCAAATAGCACGGCACAGAAAATATAGATAAAAATACGACGATAATAGACCTTCATAACCGTCCTTCGTCCTCCAAAAAAGCCGATTGGAGTTTAGCACGAGTGAGATAGGAAAACAAAGGTTTCCAGGGAAACTGCGAAGCATCGCAAAACCGCTGCAAAGCGGCGGATGCAAGGCAGAGGGCCGCGGCGCTCCTTGGTGGAATGCAAGGCCCGATCACGCGGCAGACGCCGCTTTGCAGACAGAGTTTCGCGGCTTTGTTTTCTTATGGAACCGCGCAGCTAATCCGCCCCGTTTAAAAAGCGGATATACTGCAGCGATTTGACGGTGAGCACCACCGGCATCTCCCGCAGCTTGCCAAGAAAACTGTCCAATTCCTCCCGGTCCTGCATCCGCAGACAGACCTGGATGCGGTCGATCACCGCGTCCTCGCTGGCCGGGAAAAGGGCAACAAACTGGGCGGATGTCTCGTTGGCGTGACGGATATTCCCCGTCCGCAGATCGATGACCACCCGGTTATGCAGCCAGCCGGCCTCGGGGTTTTCTCTCGCGAGCAGCGCGTCCGAGACCTCCTCATACTGGATATAGTAGCGGGTGAGGCTGTTTTCCTCAAAGGCGCCGCTTTCAATCACCCGAAAGAGTTCCCGCTCGAGCTTCTCCTGTTCCTCAAGGCTGTCGGGATTTTGCTCAAACGCCTTCTGCTGACGCATCAGCTCGATCTGTACCCGCTTTTGCAGATCCATGATGACCGCGCTGGCATAGTGGGAGGTCTCAACATCCTCGTTGACCAACGCCTCCTGCAGCACCGCGAGGTAGTCCATCGTATCCTCCCGCAGGATATCAATCACCATCCGCCGTCTAAAATCGTAGGTCCCCGTCCGCAGGGTATCGACCGCAGGGGCCTTCTCCAGCTCGGCACGGGCATCCACCGGACGCAGCAGCTCGAGCTCATCCAGCATCCCCTTGTTGCCCAGATAGAGCTCATCCATCTGATCCTCGGGGAACCGCTTTTTGAAATAATCGACAAATTTGCAGAACAGAAAGCCCAGATAGGGCAAAAACAGGCAGATCACCAGCCGGATGGCCGCCTCCTGTATCCGCCCGAAATCGCGGTACCAGTCCCAGATATAGATGGCCGTCAGGAGAAGATGGAGGATCAGCAGAACCCGTATCACCAGTTCCAAAACGTCTTCCCCTCCCTTTCTCAGCGCCGTTTCCGCATGCCGGCGCGCCTAGTCATTCCAGCGCAGGGTAAAGCCCTGATTGGCAAAACGTTCCTCCAACAGCGGGCGGTTGTCCCTGCTGATATAGAGAAAAACCGCCCAGAGGGTGCCGTCCCGGCGCAATCCCAGCAGGTCGGTGCCCCGCAGCAGCGAGGAGGCCCGCCGGCAGTCGATCTCGTCGGGCAGCCGGCCGGGCAGCTGCACCTCGGCGATGTTGACCGGATAGTCGAAGCGATCCTGCGCCTCGCTCAGCGCCTTCAATTCACTGTCAAACGCCTCGGGCTGCAGCACCGAGGTTCCCGGCAGGTAGATCCGCTCGCGGTTGTCCTCCTGATAGCGGAAGGCGCGGGTCAGGTTATCCTGGATGATCCGCACCAGCGTCTGGAAGAGGTTGCGGTAGTAGACGGTATAGCGGTCGGGCGGCAGCTCGACAATCACCGCCAGCGCGAACGCCCCCTCCTCGTCCCATACCGGCATCGCCATCGCGGGGTAGTCGGGGTCGAGCTCGGTGTTGACATAGAGCTTTTTCTCCCGCATCGCCTCCTGCAGCTTGGGATACTGGCGGAAGTCGATCGAGGGGGAAAGCTCGGCGGAGAGCTTCGCCGAACAGGCCATCAGGCGGCCGTAATCGCTCTGCCGCTGAGGCTTGAGGTAGAGGGCGACCGCCTCATCCTCCATCATATCCTCCAGCACCCGCACCGTCCGCAGGCAGATGGTCCGCGGGCTGAAGGAGTTGAGTCCCTCGGTGATGGCGTAGAGATTGCCTAAGCTGTCACGGGAGATGACAATCTGCTTTTGCAGGTTGTTTTTGACCTCCACCACCTCGCGATAGAGGCTCTTGAGGAACTCGTAACGATCCCCCTGTTCCTGGAACTCGGCCATGAGGCCATCGTAGTCGTCGTTCTTTTTGTCGCTCCAGTAACCGGCAAAGGCGCCGGCGACGCCGTAGATGATAAAGGGAATCCAGGATTCCACGCTGTAGAGGACATAGGAGATGTCGATCTGCGATCGCAGCAGGGTCGCCGTGTAGGCGGCGATGGCAAGCACGGTTGCCAGCAGGCCCTGCCGCATACCGAAGGAGATGGCCACCACAATGACATAGAGCAGCCGGATATCGACATGGCGGATGTCGTTCCAATCGGCGGTATAACGGGAAAGCAGCAGACAGACGACAAAGAGCAGCAGGTTCTGGGCCGTCTCAATGAGGAAGGGCTGCCGGCTCTGCAGGCGCTTGCGCTTTTCCTTTGCCTGGGCCTTCTGCTCGCTGTCCGACTTGAGGTTCTGGCAGCTGGAAAGGTAGAGCAGCCCCTGGTCCTCAAACAGATAAAAGGGCATCCAGCCACACTTTTCCCGTGCTGTCCGCCCATCGATCCCCTCACAGTCGTGATCCAGGTCGCCGAATTCGATCGTCCCTTCAAAATTGGAAGCATCGCGGGCGGTTCCGTAGAGTTCCCGGGCGGTAACCGGATGCCGGGTATCGAGGTTCCAGATGCCGGTGGCATGGACGCTCAACAGCCGGTAGAAGCCGTCCGCCAGGTCGGAATCGCAGAGAAAATCGAAGGAGGCGTCCGGCCTAAAGGGGCAGCGGACGGTCTGCTGATTCCGCATGGCGCAGAGGATCTGTCCGGCAAAGCCGGCCCGCTCGGGGACCGTCCGGCCAAACAGGCAGCCCACCCGCAGAATCATGCCGGGCATCCGCTTCTCCCTGCACCAGGCGGCAAAAATCCGCTCGCCCGCACGCAGGTCCTCAAAGGCGGACGGCAGCAGCGCGTCCTTCCGCAGATCGACCGATGAAAGCAGGCAGATCGACTCCAGCTTGATCGACTGGGCCGCTCGCAGCACCGGATCGAGCAGGGCAAGCAGCGGGGTCCGCTCCTCCTCTTCCGATTCGAGGAACGCCTCCCGCCAGGAGGCGGTCAGCAGCACGATACAATCGATCGATTCCCCATGGATCAGCTGCCGGCAGGTACGGTAGGTGATCTCCCGGCGGTAGACCTTGCCGGACACACCCGTCCCCCACAGCTCCGCGTCCCTTTCCTCGGTCAGCCAGCAGACGGTATCGCCCTCCCGGTAGAGACGGGTGGCAATCGACTGCCCAGCCATATCATAATCTCCCACAAACAAAACCCGCACGCTCGTCTCGCCGTTCCTTCCCCAATCCTTCAGCCGCATGGTTGCGGATGCCTATACGTACATTCAGTATATCAGAAATCGTTCCTCGATTCAATTCATTTCAGCCCATTTCAGCGGTTCTTCACAACATCCTGCGTTTTTGATCCCCTTCTGTACAGTGCTGGTGGAAGTCCGAGCACGCCGCCGCTTCCGGTGGCGCCGGTTGACGGTACAGCGGAGGATGTTCTCCCCTTCGCAGGCGCGAAACGCCCGCCGGAATGGGAGGTCCGGCTGGAAAGCCTCCCGCAGGGCGGTCCAGCTGCCCGTGCCGTCACAGCAAAGCTGGAGGCGATAAAAATAGCGTCCATGGTCGGGGCATTTCAGCCGGGTATACACCGTCCCATCGATCTGCCGCCACTCCTGCACCCATTGGACACGGCCGCAGATGGGACAGGGCAGCCGGCGGCAAGCCCTGCTGTTAAGCGCCGCCTCCCGCGAGAGAAACGGCCCCACCGGACGGGCCCCGCTGGGCTTCACAGCCGCTTTTTTCCTTCTTCGCCGCGCCCGATGCCGGGCCTCCACCTCCGCGTCGGTCAGCAGCGGATGGCCCAGCAGCTTTTCGGCCAGCATGGCGGTGTAAAGCGCGTCGTAGAGGGCATGGTGGAAGCAATAGGGCGTCGGAATGCCGCAGTAATCCACCACCCCGGCCAGCGCCACCCGATCCCCGATCCGCATCATCCTCGAAAAAAGTGCCTGCAGATCGACCGCCCGTTCGACCTCCAGCACCGGCAGCCCCCAGTGCAGGGCGTTCCGCTGGAGAATCCCGAGATCCGCCTCCCCCCAGGTCAGAAAGAAGCGGTCCGCCCCGCACCAGGCGAGGAAACGGGCATAGGCGGCGGGAAAGTCGAGATCGGACGCCAGCGACCGCTCGGCATCGGGGAGGAAGGCGAGATGTCTGGAAAGCTTGGTATGGATCTGCGGATGGATATAGACATGGAACCAGTCGACTAGGCGGTTTTCTTCCACCCGCACCGCGCCGATCTGCAGGATCTCCTCCAAGCCGCCCCGCCCCGGCCCATCATTCCACTCGAGATCGAACACAACCATCCGGAACCCTCCCACGCGGCCACCAACCGCCGCGGCAAAATAGCATCGATAACCCCAACGCAGGGCATGTCCATCCCCCCACCGTCCCCCACAAGCGGCAGGCCCTCACAAGCAACAAGCCCCCCAAAAAAGCGGCAGGCCGCATGGCATCTGCCGCGTTTCCCCTATGGGGGTGTTCAGGAGATTTCTAGAGCGACAGCGGCAGAAATCTCCGCCATAGAGGGGGCTAAGCCCCCTATGGAAAAATCGCAGCCAATAATCCAAAGCGCGGCACCACGAAGGAGCTGCGATTTTCTAAGGGGACCTTCTCTTCCGGCTCCGCCGGAATTCACCTTGCGGCATCTGCCGCGCTTCCT
>CASGDD010000272.1 GCA_949300115.1 uncultured Oscillospiraceae bacterium
TTTCATGTACGCTGAATTCTGGATAGAATTCAGTCGTACATTTCATATGGCCGCAGGCCATATTTCATATTTGTCCAATCGTAGATTGGGAAAATATTTCATCGCGATTGCGGTTATGATTTTTTCGCCGATTTTGCCGGGGCAAAATCGGAAGCAGAAAAAATCATGCAATCGCCAGCACTGCCCGGCCGCCTATTCGTCGAGTTCGAATCCGTCTTCCAGCGGATCGATATCCATCTCGGCGGCGCGGCGGTCGGCGTTTTCGATCAGCGCGTTCATCGCGTCGCGGATGTCGGGGCGCATCCCCTGCATCCCATCCGATTCGGGTTCCGTATCGGCATCGGTGGGGAGCACCGGCACATCGCCAGGATCTTCCTCGCCGCCGAGATCGGTGGGATCGGGATCGTCGGCATCCTCATGCTCGGCGCGGGCGATGGTGACAATCCGGCTGCCCTCGTCCACCCGCATGACCCGGACACCGGTCGCGTAGCGGGACTGGATGTTGATCTCACAGACGGGGATGCGGATAATGACGCCGTCCGAGGTGATCATGATGATATCGTCCTCCTCATCGACCACCTTGATGCCGGCGACCCGGCCGCGCTGCTCGTCCACCTTGTAGTTGAGAATCCCCTTGCCACCGCGCGACTGGATGCGATATTCGTCGAGACGGGTGCGGCGTCCCTGGCCGCGTTCGGTGACGGTGAGCAGGGTCGCGCCCCGGCGGGTACGGGCCATGCCGATGACCTCGTCTCCCTCCTCGAGACGGATGGCGCGGACACCGCGGGCGGCACGGCCCATCTGGCGGACCTCCTGCTCCTCAAAGCGGATGGCCATGCCGTTTCGGGTGGCGACAATCAGGTCGTTGTGCCCCTTGGTGTGCCGCACCCAGCAGAGCTCGTCCCCCTCGTCGAGGACGATGGCGATGATGCCGCCCTTGCGCGCGGTGTTGTAGTCGGACAGCTCGGTGCGTTTGATGGTGCCTCGGCGGGTGACCATCACGAGATATTCGTCCGACTTGAATTCGCTGATGCGGATCATCGAGGTGATCTTCTCCTCCCCCTCGAGCGGCAGGAGATTGACGATGTTGGTGCCGCGGGAGGTGCGGGAGGCCTCGGGGATCTCATAGCCCTTGAGCCGGTAGACCCGGCCGCGGTTGGAGAAGAAGAGGACATAGTCGTGGGTCGAGCAGACGAACATCTCGCTGACAAAATCCTCGTCTCGCCGGTTCATGCCCGAGATACCCCGGCCGCCCCGGCGCTGGGAACGGTAGGAATCGACGCTCATCCGCTTGATGTAGCCGTAGTGGGTGAGGGTGAGGACGCAGTCCTCGACCGGGATCAGATCCTCGACATCCACCTCGCCCGAGACGGTCGCGATTTCGGTGCGGCGCTCGTCGCCATATTTCTCCCTGATCGCCTGGGCTTCCTCCTTGATGATCTCGAGCATCTTGTGCTCGTTCGAGAGGATCTCCTGCAGCTCGGCAATCCGCTGCCGCAGCGCTTCGAGTTCGTCCTCGATCTTCTGCCGTTCGAGGCCGGTCAGCTGGCCTAAACGCATCGCGACAATCGCGTCGGCCTGCGGTTCGGTCAACGCGAAGCGGTCGATCAGCCGGCTTTTGCCTTCGGATACCGATTTGGAGGCGCGGAGGATCTCGATCACCTCGTCGATGAAATCGAGGGCGATGAGCATGCCGTCGAGGATGTGGGCGCGGTCGCGGGCACGGCGCAGGTCATATTCGCTCCGCCGGCGGACAACCTCCTCCTGGAAGGCGATGTACTCCTTGAGGATCTGGATGAGGGTGAGCGTCTTCGGCACCCCATCGACAATCGCCAGCAGGTTGACGCCGAAGGTCTCCTGCATCTGGGTGTAGGAATAGAGCTGGTTGAGGACGACCTGGGGATTGGCGTCCCGCTTGATATCGATGGCGATATGCATGCCGCTCCGGTCGGAATGGTCCATGATATCCGAAATGCCGTCGATCCGCTTGTCCTTGACATGCTCGGCAATCGATTCGATCAGCCGGGCCTTGTTGACCTGGTAGGGAATCTCGCTGACGACGATCTGATGGCGGCCGTTCGGCTTTTCGACAATCTCGGCGCGGGCGCGCACGATGAGCTTGCCGCGGCCGGTCGCATAGGCGGCGCGGATGCCGGCATAGCCCATGATGATGCCGCCGGTGGGGAAATCGGGGCCTTTGATGTAGTTCATCAGCTCGCCGAGCGAGGCGTCGGGATGGTCGATGAGATAGCACATGCCATCGATGACCTCCCGGAGGTTGTGCGGCGGGATGTTGGTGGCCATGCCGACCGCGATGCCGGTCGAGCCGTTGACCAGCAGAGTGGGGTAACGGGCGGGAAGGACCTTCGGCTCCTGCAGGCGGTCGTCATAGTTGCCCTGAAAATCGACCGTCTCCTTGTCGATGTCGTCGAGCATATGGGCGGCGATGCGGCTCATCCGGCTCTCGGTGTACCGGTAGGCGGCCGGGGGGTCGCCGTCGATCGAACCGAAGTTGCCGTGCCCGTCGATGAGGGGATAGCGCATTGAGAAGTCCTGCGCCATACGCACCATCGCGTCGTAGACGCTGGCGTCGCCGTGCGGATGGTACCGGCCCAGCACGCTGCCGACCGTATCGGCGCATTTGCGGTAGGGCTTCTGCGCCGTCAGTCCGTTTTCATACAGCGTGTAGAGAATCCGCCGGTGTACCGGCTTGAGGCCGTCGCGCACATCGGGCAGCGCGCGGCTGACGATGACCGACATCGAATAGGCAAGGAAGCTCTCCTTCATCTCCTTTTCGATATCGACCGGGATCAGTTTGGTTCCTTCTACCATGTAAAAACCCCCAGGGGCAGCCGTATCCTTTCGCCTGGAATCCGGTTTTGCCGGGGGCAAACCCGGCGGCGAAAGGATGGGCACGGCTGCGATGAAATATTTTCCCAATCCCAGATTGGGAAAATGTGAAATATGGCCTTCGGCCATATGAAATGTACGACTGGATTTCATCCGAAATCCAGCGTACATGAAATATCATCCCCCACTTGCGCGGGGGCTGATATGATGGTGTCGGCGCCCTCGCGCCGACTT